>CAKZJX010000057.1 GCA_937120535.1 uncultured Anaerolineae bacterium | reverse complement strand
GGCCGGCCAGTACGAGGTCGGTGAACGTACCTCCGATGTCCACGCCGATGGCCGCGCTCACGGCCGCTGAGTTTAGCGTACGGCATGGAGGAGTGGTGCCAAGCGGTCGAGGACATTTTGGGGCAAGACAGCGCCTTGGGGGAATCCTTGCGGCGTGGACGGGAGGTTGGCGCACCGGCCCGTTATGTGGGGGTGGTGCATTTGGAAGAGTGGTGACCACGCCCTCGGCGGACGGCTTTGTTTTTGGCGTGGTCAGCCCTTTCGTGGGTGTGTGCGGCGGAACCAACCCCCTGTGCTGACAAATCCGAATCCATCAACCCCATCTTTCTCCCTGTCCATTCCCTCTCCCTTTTGTGGGAGAGGGCCAGGCCGAGCAGCACTCCCTTTCAGCCCCAGCTACTGGCCCCTATCCCCTTTGTGGGAGAGGGGTGGGGTGAGAGGGCCTCCTTCCCCGTGTGAGTCACCTCTCCTTGTGAGCGCGCGCCAGGCTGAGGGGGATTTGCCCCAAGCTCGACGTGTGCTAGAGTTTCATGGGGTCTTTGATAGGTGAATAAGGTGGCGAAACCCCTTTCGTGGTAAAGCCCCCTGGTCGGGCTATGCCTCGCTCGACAGCTTTTCGCTATAATATTGCCAAGGTAGGCCACAATGAGGCTCAAGTTGCGGCTTTCTTCACCTAGTGGGGTGCTAACATTGCCCATCCACTACAACAGCCACGTTCAAGGTTTCATTTATCGTTATCTGGATCGGGCTCTTTCCAATCAGGTACACAGTGAGGGCCTGCCATTAGGGAAGAGGCAATTCAGGTTTTTTACCTTCAGCCGACTTCTTGGCAAGTATCAGATCACAAACAATCTTATCGCCTTCAAGGGCCCTGTACATCTGCACATTGGTTCGATTCATGAGGAGCTTCTCGAATCGCTGGTCATTCACTTACTGCGAGAGCCCGTCCTTCGCATGGGGAAAGAAGAGTGTGAGGTGCAAGGCGTGGATGTCGAGCCGCTGCCCACGATCGCGAGGCCCGTGGTGGTCCGGGCCCTGTCCCCAATCACAATTTATCGGACCCTTTACACTGCTGAAGGGAAGAGGAAGACCTACTATTTTCATGCATTCGAAAGTGAATGGGAGGAACTGCTCTTAGCCAACCTCCGCCGGAAGGCCATGGCGCTGAGGTGGAGCAACCGGCAGTTGGCCAATTTGGAGGGGGCCCATATCCGGCCCTTGCGCGTCGGAAAGAATGACGGCTGTATTGTGAAGTACAAGGGAACGGTGATCAAGGGGTGGACAGGGCTTTTCGCGTTGGACCTCCCGGAGCCGTTCTTCTTCTTGGCCTACGACTCCGGCTTGGGCGCGAAGAACAGCCAAGGGTTCGGAATGGTGGAGGTGGTCGATGTCCCGAAGGCGTGAACCTTACCCAAGCAGAGATCAAGCGGTGGTGCTCTTGGGAGGGATTGTCTGAATGGAGACGAGCAAGCTGGCCGAGATCGACCGGACCAAGATTGAAGACATCAAAGAGCTCCTCCGGCGCGTGGTGAACAAGAGGGCAAGCTGAGGGCCGAATTGCCGGGGATCCGCGGTGCGGACCTTGACTTAGTCCCGATCCGCGACTATATATTATGGCATGCTCGGGGTCTTTGGGAGATGGAGCCCCTGGAAGTGCACGGACTGCCCTGGCGGCAAAGCAGGGGATTTGTCTCCTACTGGCTGGCCGTGGCTGTATCGAGCTGTGGAGACACAGTTGAAGAGGCGCGGGTCAATCCAGAGGAGGCGGTGCGGCTTTTCTTGGAGGAGGTGGACACGATGGGGACTTTAGACTCCACCCTGACAGAATCAGAATTTCGAAAGATTCCTAATGGTTGGCTGAAAGATGAGGGAACATGGGTAGGTCAGTAAACATCGGCTTTAGTCATCCAACGAGCAACTTTTGGGTAGATAACGGCCTGGTGGTGTTAGTTCGGGAATTAGGGGAAGGCGAATACACCGTAGACGAGGTGCTCCAATGGTTGCTTGCCAGGCTGGTGAGAAAGACCGGTAACAAGTCGGAGTACTACGACGAAGCCAGGGGACAGGTTCGGGAATATGAAAAGGAAAACTGGGTCTACCCTACAAACCTGTTCATCAAGGTTTCAGGTAAGCCGGGGAAGAAGGTGAAACTAGATGGAAAGGACTATCCGACTCAGCCGCCGAAGTTTGAACTCAAGCTGGACCTCAGCAACAAGCCCGGTGTGTGCGACCTCTGCGGCGATCAAGCCCCCCTCACGGATGCCAAAATGTGGATGTTTCCGTTCGTGGTGGAGCCAACCAAGTTTGGAAACTTCTATTCGGGCGCCAAACGGGGCTTGCAGCTCTGTGCTCGGTGTGCACTGGCAGGATTAGCGGGATATCTGGGCTGGCTCTGGAAAGCCCAAGGACGCAATGCCTTTCACTTCTTCGTCTTCCACTCCGAGCTTCGCGAACTGGAGCGCCTGCACCGCGAGGTGCTCCAGCCCTTAGGCGTGGAAGGCGGAAGAGGCGGGAACGCCCCCACTTCCTTCTCCGGCCCCTATATCCACGAGACCACCCTGGGATTGCTTCTGGCGCTCTTCGCTCACGTCCGCCGGTCCGACCAGCTTTCTGAGGAAGGGCGTCAGCACCTAGCGGCGCTCTTAGGGGCGATCGCAACGGACACCTCACCGCCGCCAATCACCCTCTACGCCGTCACGGGCACACCTGAGCAGGCCTTCAATATGGAAGCGTTGCGCGAGTTTACTAAACTCCAATCGCTCTACCGCCTCTACGAGCGCTGGGTCAATGTGATCGATCAAAAACAGATAGACCAAAACCCCCATCAGCGCGTCGTCCAGATTCTCCTGCAATTTGAGGCACGGGAGGGGAACAATCGTGAGTCACTCTGGCGGGACAAGATTGCCTGGGCGGTGCTCGAGCTCAGGGATCCTTTCCCCTTCGTGGAGCAATTTCTTTTCGACGTGCGTGCGAGAGAGCAAAAACCAAGGCCCTTACTGCGCGGCACCTTGGACATATTGGATTTATATCTTCGGGAGGTGCTTTATATGGATGAAAAATTTCAAAGCACACTGGCGGGTTTCGGACACGGACTCGGGGAAGCAGCTCATAAGCACAATGAGATGGGACTCCTCTATGCCCTGCGCAATGCCAAGAACCCCGAGGAATTCTACCGCGTGCTTAACGATGCTCAATTCCGGCTGGAGGTAACGATCCCAGAAGCGCTGCTCAAGATCGAAAAGGGCGAGCGCATCGAGGGAGTCCCGTGGGTGCGGGTCAAAACCCTGCTCTCCATCTATGCCATGAACACGTTCCTGCGTAGGAGCGCACCGCAAACAGTAGGATCCCAAATCACAGAGGAGGGGTGAACTATGAGCAAAGCGATCGTCATTGGCTACCTGGCGAAAGTATCAGCGGCGAACGTGAATGCCTCTCACACAGAGGGTAATGTGGTTGTCGCCAAGAAGGTCACGCTGCCTGATGGCAGCACAATCCCTTATATTTCCGGCCAAGCTATCCGCCGGATGCTCCGCGACCGGCTGGAAGAGCTGGGCTATCCGCTATCCGAGCCGTTTGCAAAGGTAAGCGGGCAGGAAGTGACACCACCAGTGCGCCCGTGGGAGTTTGCGGACGAAGACCTCTTCGGCTATCTCGACCCCTCGGGCGGACGGCGCCGGACATCGCCGGTTCGGGTCTCGGCCGCGGTGGGCTTGTTCCCCTTCCAGGGCGACCGCGACCTGGGCACCCGCTCATTTGAGCGGTTCGGGCAGACGATGGCGGCAGGGGGCAACATGTTTGAGACCGAGCTCTATGCCAACCTTTTCAAAGGCACGGTGCTCGTAGAACTGGAGCGGGTGGGTGTGTTCAAGCCGCTGGAGACGGGCGAAAAAGGCGAAAAAGCACTCCCTGCAGATGAACGCAAAAAGCGCCTCCAAGCCCTCTTAGAAGCCTTGAACCTCCTCTGGGGCGGTGGGCGCACGGCGCGGATGCTGACGGATCTCTCACCGAGATTTATTGCCTATAGCCGGCTCAAGGTGAAGCATCCGGTGTTTCTGGAAGCCCTTGTGTGCCGCTACGAAGAGAACAAGTACTGGCTGGAGCTGGAGCCACTGAAGAACGCTCTGGACAAATTCGCCGCCTACCGTGAGGACACGCTCTTTGGACTAGAGCCGGGCGTTTGGGGGAATGAAGAGGAAATCCGGCAAGCCCTTCAAGACGACGGTGAAGTGCTCACCGTCCATGAAGTCATTGAAAAAGCCAAATCTGATCTAGATAGCCTATGGAACGGGTCCTCTGCGTAACGGTTCAGGCGCCGATGGCGTCGTTCCGGCGGCCGTTAGACCACAACTACCAACGGACGCTGCCGATGCCACCTCCAACCACGCTTCTGGGCATCGCTGGGGCCGCACTTGGGCTTTCGGATCGGGAGGTTTGGGCGCAGGACAGTCCCCTCCGGCAAGTCAAAGTTTCCGTCTGGATGGACGCGGAGCCTGGGCGTGCGCGGGACATGTGGACCTTGCTCAAAATCAAGGGTGGCAAAATGGAGCGCTCACCCTACATACGGGAACTCCTATTCTTTGCACGGTATACCCTGCTCTACGGAGGGGATGAACCGCTGCTCCAGGAACTAGAGCGAGCCTTCCGAGACCCCGCTTATCCGCTCTCGCTTGGCCGGGAGGACGAGTTGCTCTTGGTCGAGGGGATTGCCCTGGAGACGGCTTCCGAGGGTGAGCCGCGCTTCCGTGGCACGGTGCTGCCCGGCGACATCCGGCATATGCCAATCCGCCCGATACTTCAGCCTGGCATTCGCTTTGAGCCGCCGTTGGTGGAGGTACTTCCACTGGGTTTTGTGGTGGACGGCAAAGGTCTCCGCCAACCGAAGCATCCGGCCACGTTGAGTTTTCTGCCCCTGGAACTGGAAATAGAGGCTCCTCAGATACCTGCCTTGCAGTGCCGAGGGAGGAACTTCGCGTGGGTGAACTCTTAGCCAAACCAGACGTCTCGCTTATTGACCATCTCCGAGAAGTCCTGCTCTTAGGACGCGAAATTTCAGATCGCTTAAGTCTAGACGGGCGCCTACGGACGAAAGCCTTGCTGGCGTGTGCGCTGCACGACATCGGCAAGGCGACGGTGGATTTTCAGGAGTACATCCGTCTCAAGCGTAGCAAAGCGTATCCACATGCGTTGGCATCTCTGCCGTTTGTTCTGCCGGCGGAAAGCCGTTTAAATCAGAGATACCGCTGGAATGATCACGACCTCAGCGCAACGGCGGCGGTTCTGGCTCACCATTCTCCGCTCGGACCGGAGCTGTATATGGGCTATACCGCGCCGGAGTTCCACTCTGAGCTGGCTAGTGCCCTGGAAGCGGTGTGGGAAGTGCTCCAGTGCGTAGGGGTAGAGGGATTGGCCCCAAGCGAAGAATTTCTGTCCTCCCTACAGCCGCTGCTTAAGGACTCGCCTGCGGCGATGCTTGACGATACAAGAGTGACTCCTGGCCGTACGCTCCGGGAGCTCTTCCGAAGTTCTCCCTCCCACGAATTTGCTCAAGTGATGGCGGTGCTACACTTGGCGGATTGGCTAGCCTCCGCCAAGGTGCATGACCATGCGCCGCTGTTTTTGGAGCGCGGGCGAGCGCATGTGGAACAGCACGTTTGCCAGTTCCCCTTGCGGGATTTCCAGCGGCGAGCTGAGACCGCCCATGGCGATGTCCTCTGGCTCCGTGCGCCTACGGGGACAGGTAAGACCGAAGCCCTTCTCCTCTGGGCGGGCGATACCGAGCGCTTAATCTATTTGCTCCCAACCCAGGCTACTGTCAACGCCATGTGGAAGCGGTTGCGACGGGTCTATGGCGATGACCGTGTGGGGCTAGCGCATGGACGAGCTAATTATATGGTGCGCAAGGAAGCAGACGAAAACTCACTGGAGGTGCCCCTGTTCGGCTCTGTCTTCGCCAAACCTGTAACTGTGGCTACGCTCGATCAGTACCTGCTCGCACATCTCAACGGGCGCCACTGGGAGGAGCGGCGAAGCCTCGCCCGGCAGGCTTCGATCATTCTGGATGAAATCCATGCCTATGAGCCTTACACGCTAGGGCTTCTCCTGGAGGCGCTGGAGCGGGAGAAGCCCGCTCGGCTCGCGCTCTCGAGCGCCACGCTTCCCCCTGTGCTTTTGGAGCTTTTCCCCAAAGGAGAGCTCATCCAGGCCGAGGAGGCATTGTGGCAACGGGCCCGCCACCTAGTGGAGCTTCGAGATGGTTCATTGCAGGATGGCTTGCCAGATGCTGTCGCGTTTGCTCGAAGAGGTAAGACAGTGCTCGTCGTGGCTAACACAGTTCGCGATGCTCAATCGCTGTATCAGAGGCTAAGGGATGAGTTCGGTTGGAAGCAGCGTCATCTGCTCCATGCCCGCTTCACCTTCCGCGACCGGCAGGAGAAGGAAGCGCAGGTAGAGAAGCCCCCGCCTGGCACGATCTTCGTCGCCACGCAGCTAGTGGAAGTCAGCTTGGACATCTCCTACGATGTGCTCCTGACCGAAGTCGCGCCCATCGATGCCTTGGTGCAGCGGATGGGCAGGGTCAATCGTCGTGGGGAGAAGCCCCCTGCCTCGGCCCTTGTGTATTGCCGGTGGTCTAAGGGCTCCCAAAGGATCTATGGCAAAGATGTGCTTGAGTGGAGCCTTGAGATTCTGACAAGCCTCTCGGAATTGCCCACCGATCGTGATTTAGCCGACGCCACTCATCGGCTTTATGAACGCGTGCTGGCGTCGGGGGATTGGGAGAAAGAGCTTCAGGAGGGGCGCCAAACGCTGGACGAAGTGCAGCGCATCCTGGGGTGCTACACCATTAACCTGTCCGATGAGAAGATACGGACGAAGTTTGCTGCCCGGCGTGGCCATATCTCGATCGAGGTCTTGCCGAAGTCGCTTCTGCAGGTGGCTTCTGAATTACAAAAGAGGGGCGAAGGCTGGAGAATGGTGGAGCTTCTGGTGCCGGTTCCGATCTGGTGGCCGGCTCGGTTTCCACAATCGTTCTATTCAAGTGGTGAGCTACCGCACCTTGTGAGCTGTCTCCCTTACAACTATGAGTTCGGCGTGCAACCTCGCTTTGAAGAGATTCTAGAGCACACTGCTCCTGGGGTAGTGATAGATTAGAGTGAGTTGGCGGGTTACTCTAGGCGGGCTCTCATGGAACTGCTGGGATGATGCGGCGTCCCCCTTTTCGCCCAACTCGCCGGAGGAGGTACGCGAGGAAGTCGGTGGACGACATGAAACGTCCGGAGGTTGTCATCGTCCCCCAAGATAAGCTACTGCGCTGTCTGCTGTTACCCCGAGAGAAGAACGATAAATCGCGGTTCCTCCCTGAAGCTGGGTATACTCTGGCCAATTGGAAGCTTCTTGAGCGCGACCTGCATAGGCTTGCGCAAGACAACGAAGTTTCCGGCATAGAGAGTTCCCCTTACGGCGTCAAATACGAGGTTCGCGGCACATTAATCGGGCCGAGTGGGCGGACGCTGCAAGTGGTGACCGTTTGGATTAGACGTGAAGCAACCGGGGGGACGGTTTTTGTGACCCTGTTCCCAGATCGGGAGGTGGCATAGTCGCGATGAAGATAAGACTATATCAGCGGGTAGCCCTTACACGGGATTGGCCTGAGCATAACTTGCGCAAGGGCGAGGTGGCGGTGGTGGTGGAGCACCCGCCAGTGACCCGGGCAGCTGACGAGGAGGGCTACGCTCTCGAGGTCTTCAATGCCGTGGGGGAGACCCTCGCCGTGGTCATGGTTCCGGCCTCGGCGGTCGAGCCGTTGACCGAGGACGAGATCCTTCAGGTGCGCCGGTTGAGCCCGACCGATTAGGCCGCTATGGTGCTCAGCACATTCACCCGTGAAGGGAAGGCAGCGAAGCTAGTTGAAGCCCCAAGTAGGTGATTCCCTACCGAAGGAGCTGCGCGAGAGAATAGGGGCGTGAAAGGAGGTTTTCGATGGAGCGAGCTTTTAGCGCTACAGTGTGGCAAGAGGGCGAGTGGTTCGTCACCCAGTGCTTGCAGACCGATGTCGCTAGCCAGGGCCGGACCGAAGAAGAGGCGCTCGAGAACCTGACAGAGGCCCTAGAATTGCATTTTGAAGAACCGCGCGCCATGGTCACCCCGCGCATCGCTATCGTAGAGGCCGAAGTCAGTGCCACTTAAGCCGCTCTCCTACCGCGAAGTCAAGGGCAGGCTGGAGCGAGCAAGGTGTGTCGAAGTGAGTCGGAGAGGCAGCCATATCAAATGCGCTAAGCGGACGAGCGAAGGACTGCGGACCACTATCGTCCATCGTCCCTCGCCACCGCGGAATTGCAGTTGGCACTCTGCGAAGCATCCTCCGCCAGGCAAGATTAGGCGTTAAAGAGTTTCCCAAGAAGAGAGAGCAAATGAGCACCGAGGAGCGCTCCTCACTATACGCGACCGGCACGGAGGTGAATTACTATGTGGTCTGCCAGCGGAAGCTCTGGCTCTATTCGCACCACCTCGAGCTGGAGAGGGCCAGTGATAAGGTGGCCTTGGGAGCGCTCCTCCACGAGACGAGCTATCCGCGACTGCCCAAAAGAGAGGTGCTGATCGATTCGCTCATCAAGGTCGATATCCTCGAGGGAAGCGGGAAAGTCCTGGAAGTGAAATACTCGCAGAAGCTGGCCGAGGCAGCCAGGCTCCAGGTCCTCTATTACCTCTACTACCTGAAGCGGAAGGGGCTTGGCGGCCTAGTGGGCGAGCTGCGCTTCCCCCGCCAGCGGCGACGAGAGGAGGTAATGCTTACAGAAGAGGGAGAGCGAGAGGTCGAGGCGGCGCTAGGGGAGATCGCCCGCTTGAAGGACCTGCCAGCCCCGCCGCAGACCGAATGGACCCCGGTCTGTCGCCCCTGCGCTTATGCCGAGTTCTGCTGGGGGTAGAGAATGAAACAGCCGATCTATGTTTTCTCTGACGGGAAGCTCGAACGGCGCCAGAACACCCTAGCCTTCGAGGACAACGAGGGGAAGAAGAGATACGTCCCGGTTGAGAGTATCTCCGAGCTTCACATCTTTGGCGAGCTGGACTTCAATAAGCGCTTGCTGGAGTTCCTCGCCCAGAACGAAGTTTTGTTGCACTTCTTCAACCGCTACGGCTACTATGTCGGCTCCTTCTACCCGAGGGAGCACTACAACTCCGGCTGGCTGATCCTCAAGCAGGCTGAACATTACCTCGATCAGGAGAAGCGGCTGGACCTCGCGAGGCGATTCGTCCGGGGCGCGATCGGGAATATGGAGCGAGTCCTGGAATATTACCTCCGCCGGGGCGCGGAGGAGCTGCGGAGAATCCTGGAGCAGCTCAAGCTCACCGGCGCCACACTGGAGGCCCAAGACTCCCCTGAGGCGCTCATGGCGATCGAGGGGAATGTCCGCGAGGTCTACTACGGTGCTTTTGATCTGATCTTGAAGCAGGAGGAGTTCGCCTTCGCCAAGCGGACGAGGCAGCCGCCGCAGAACCGCTTGAACGCCCTGATCAGCTTCGGGAACTCGATGATGTATGTTGCGGCCTTGAGCGAGATCTACCGGACCCACCTCGATCCTCGGATCGGGTTCTTGCACACCACGAACTTCCGTCGGTTCTCTCTGAACCTGGATGTGGCCGAGGTCTTCAAGCCGGTCTTCGTCGATCGGCTGATCTTCTCGCTTGTCAACAAGGGCCAGCTCAAAGCAGAACATTTCTCAGAGGGGGCCGAGGGGATCTTTCTCACCGAGGCCGGCCGGAAGATCTTCATCGAAGCATGGGAGGGGAAGTTGCGGACGACGATCGACCATCCAGGGCTCAAGCGGAAGGTCTCCTATCGCCGGCTGATCCGGCTGGACCTCTACAAGCTGGAGAAGCATCTCCTGGGGGATCGGGCCTATGAGCCCTACATTGCGGGGTGGTAGAGTTGTTCGTGATTATGGCCTATGATGTGGATGTTTCCAGGGTAACCAAGGTCTTGAAGATCGGGCGGCGGTATCTCAGTTGGGTCCAGAACTCGCTTCTCGAGGGCGAGCTAACGGGAGCGCAGCTCGAGCGGCTCAAGGCCGACCTGAGGAAGGCCATCAACGAAGAGGAGGACTCGATTGTCTTCTACCTACTCCGCCGGGAGGAATATATGGAGCGGCAGTTATTGGGGCAGGACAAAGGTGGGCAAACCATGGTGCTTTGAGCCGGGGTGAAGCTTGCTGTCGATCCCCGGTCGTGCAAAATCCCCCGGGGCTCGACAGGGGAGTGGATGCGGGGGGTTGGCCGCTACCCTATGGCAATCGGGCACGGACGGGGCCTCGCGGGAGGTGGGTTGACTCGGCCCCGTGACTGGGCTTATAATTGCGATTGTAGCCTTATTATTGCGGGGTGCTAGCCTACCTATGAGGGATTGAAACCTGGGCTGTCCCTGCGGTCGTGGTTGCTGCTGTTTAGGTGCTAGCCTACCTATG
>CAKZJX010000056.1 GCA_937120535.1 uncultured Anaerolineae bacterium | reverse complement strand
AAGAGTCAATGAACGTACATGACATTGAAAAACACTTTGAGGATGTTACAGGTCATGGGCCTTATCCTTACCAAGTAGATGCTTGGCAGAAGATATGTGGAAAGTATAACACTCTCATCTCTGCCGGCACGGGGAGTGGCAAAACAGAGGCTGCATTGTTACCTGCGTTGGCGACCGGCAAAAGGCTGGTGGTCCTATATCCGACAAAGGCCTTGTTGCAGGACCAACGAGAGCGCATTGCAAAGCTTGCGCCCGATAGAAGCATCGCGCTTGATACGGGAGATGAAGATGACCCGTCTTACTATCACGCCGACATCATTTTGACCAATCTGGACAAGTTTCTCTATCGGATGTTTGGTTATGGGAAAAGGCGTTTCAGCTACTTGTTCCCATATCGTATTGCGGGTATGGGTGAAGACCGCAAGCCATTGCTCATATTTGACGAAGCGCACGCTTATGAGGATACGATCTTTTCCCATTTTTGGTTCGTTTTGAAGAAGCTGACTTATGAGCATTGCGTGCAAACTGTTCTGTTATCTGCCACACTTCCGACGCGTTTGATCGAGGCGTTACAGGATTCTCAACGTAGATTCTTCCCACGTCCCTCGAATGAAGGGGATCTCTTTCAAGTTGTCAAAGACGAAGAGATTCGGACAGGCCAGGTGGTCTTTGCAGGGATGATACCAGCGGGAGAAAGAGCGCTTGAACGCGCATGGCAAGCATACACACAAGGCAAACGTGTGATCATGGTTGTACGGCGCGTCGTGAAGGAAGATGAAGAGGATAAAACGAGTAATGCGCTTCAGGAAGTTTGGGAGATGCTGGTCAAGCGTGCGTCAGAAGCAAACAGGGAACACGAAATCGCAACACGCGACGGCAACCGGGTTACAGGTTCAATTCTCACCTATCACGGACATCAATTGTCCTCTTATCGGCGGTTGGTGTTGAATCGTCTAAAAGAGCTAGATGACAAAAGAGAACCTTACCTATTGCTGACAACTTCTGCCATGGAAGTGGGGGTTGACGTGTCGTGCGATGTGATGATTACGGACCTGTGCGAGCCGGATTCGTTCGTGCAGCGCATTGGACGGTGCGCGCGGCGAAAAGGGGAGAAAGGAGAAGTCTACGTCATTAAAGCAACCCCAGCCCCGCCTCGTACAGCAGCGCTGCGCGCCTATCTTCAAAGGCTGGCGGCAGGCACTGAACTGGACGCTAAACGCAAGACGGAAATCAACGCTATGAATGCGCCACGCCAACTCGATTCGATCCACTTGCGGTTGGAATATGTGCAAGACGTGTCGCTCTATCGCTACATCTACGATTTTGTACAAGAGAACAGGGGAATATGGGGGCAAGGTGTGCTCATTACCCGCGAATGGGAACCATGCATCCCTGTCGTGCGAAGCGAGACACGAAACGGACAGACCTATATCGGCGGCATTCCGGAACGAGAGTTTTGGCGTGGAAAGGAATTGGAGGAAAAAACACTTTTGCCCGTGAGTTGCGCCGCAGACATCGCACCTTACTGCGCGTGGATTTTTGACACGTTCAACGACGAGTTTCATCACCCCCAGCGCGTTCCTGTCGGCGGGAAGCAAGGACGCAGCCTGAAAGAGGCTCTTTCAGAGGCGGGTTACTCGGCAGGTAACGACGAAAATAAGTCGAAACCTCAGTATGCTGTCGGTTTTCCGCTTATTCTGTTACTTGGCGAGCGAGTGGCCGATAACGTGTTCAAAGATGATAATTTTGGCTTTGCTTATCGTCGTCGCTTTGTCAAGCCCACCATGCGGACACCTTCCATACAGCTCCGTGTGCGTCAGGTTGAGCTGCATAAAGACCAGGGGAAGGTGCGACTGCCGCTTTATTGGTACGAGCCCGTTGAAGAAAGTGAGGGGTGAAATGAGTCAAATCTTCACCATAGGCAAAGTGATTCAAATACGCAAAGACCCATTGCGCGTCAATAGACTTGCATTTATAGAGACCGAAGAACACATTCGACATGTCGTAGAGATGCTGGACTGGCTGTACCCTGGTGCTTGTGCCCCCCTTCGTCGTGCTGTGGGGTTGCATGACATTGGCAAGAAGATCTATCTTCAACCAGACTTTGCTAAGAATGGCCGCAAATGGGATAACCGCTTGACGCGACAAGACCTGGTAGCGGATTTCTATCAACAGAGGGTAACCACGGGTGTTTTTGGGCCATCCGAGGCAATAGAACGCTATCTTGCTTTTTTGAACCACAATCACGTGCAGTGTTATCTGGTTCGGCGGGATCCCCAGGACTCTGAATCCGATATTGTGACCGCGCGCTATCAGCTTGACCCGCCGTTCGGAAATCATGCGGCGTCGATTGAACTTGAGGACTTGCGAGGCGTACCTGAAGCCGAGCTGAGGTATGTCCACAGCCTCATTCATCTCCACCACAACTTCCAGGTGGACAAGCTCGTGGCCGCCGCCGCACAGTATGGTGAAAGCATTATCATGGATTTGTACCGCCTGATGACCGCCGACCAGGAAGGTTCACAATGGGCGGAATATGTCGTACAGAAGCTGGAGGGCGGCGAAGAAAAGCCGCAGGGCATGTTTGGGTTCAGCGAATTTGCCGTTCAAGTCGTGGAGGAGCCAATCCTTCGCTCACGTGAGGATGCACACGTGCGGGGAGCGGTCAAACTCAAGGCAGCGCGTCGTCCTGATTTAGGTGAGCGGACATTGACGGTGGACTACTATGTGCGCGATTACGAATTGAGCCCTGATAAGATCCTGGCGGCGAAGAAAAAGGAGGGCAAGAGGAAATGAACCGTCTTGAAGCCATCCAGCGCATTGTTTGGTGCCTGTTGCGTTACGCGGACGATCCTGCCGTTGCTGTCGCTACAGCGGAGACTCTAAGGGATCACCTGGGCGACGGATACGAGCGACAAATGACCTTCACGAATTTGTTGCGCGCAGCGGGGCTCTTTTCCAAAGACGACGACGGCTATTTCATGCGCTATCGCAACACTACCGCAAGCGCCGACAACTCGCGCCTGAACTTGCCGCAGCCCAATTACTTGTTGACCTTCCCCGTCCCTGTTGAGTCGCGGATGCGCATCGCCTACAGTGTTTTTGCAGGGCTGCTACTGAAACATCTTTACCAGGCGTATGGTGCTGTACCGCTTGAGGTAAACGAGGGCGCGGCCCGTTTGGTGGTTGAGCAAGCCATTCCTGATAGCAAGGCCCTGTGGGATGAGTTCAAAAAATCTCCTTTTGTGGCGAATGCAATCGCCGAGGGACTAGAGGCAACTCTGGGAGCCATTGGCAACATAGGCGGCATTGATGTGACAGACTCGATGGCGGATACCGCCCTGCTTGATGCGTTCCTTACTGTGCTACCGCGATTCAGCACCAAGTTTCAAAGCCAGGGGGGTATGCGCCTTGACTTTTACTTTACCAAGGACGTGGATGAATGGATGGATCAGCAAGGCACTGGCAGCAGTTCAAGTGAATTGCTCGCTGACCTGTGGCGTCGGGGGCGACAGGAAAACAGTTCATCCCCTGATATTGCCAGGCAAATTGCGGTGCGTATCGTGCGCGATGTGAATCGTGACCAACCTTTACCTGCACGAACATTCCGAACACTCTGGGCCGGTGAGGGTAGCGGCCCTAACCGGAAACCCGGTGTGCGTGATAAGTTGCCAAAACCGACAGATGAAGATGCCCAACGCGCCAAGGCGATTGACGACGAGGTGTTTAGGCTACTGAGCGAACTGGATGCGAAACGGCAAGACGTGCGCAGTCTTCATCAATGGATAAAGTCGGAATTGGAGGCGCGGTATCTTGGATGGCTTGATGATGCGGCGAGAAAAATCCAGGCGGCGCTGACCACAAATACCACTGGCAAATCCTCCCCCCTGGACGCTACATCAGTACTCGATGGCATCGTGGCGGAGTTCCAGAAGCAGACGATTGTGCCGTCCCTGCGCAAGGAAAAGGCAAAACATGATAGTGAGGTACGAGGAGCGATACAGCAGACCGTTGGGCTGTGCATTGCCTTGTGGCTTGCCCAAAAGTTGCCTGAAAACACGTCTGTTTCAATTTTTGACTGGCGTATTGACACGCTGCGGCGTGTTGTACCCGAACGAGCCTGGGCGCTGCGTTTTCTCAAAAAGCGGAAGCCGGAGGGAGGCAAGCCCATTCTGGAGATTAAACCGTTCGGTAGCGTTGAACGTTTGGAGATAAACAGGGCGCAAACGACTGGTGCGCCGTTTCGATATTTTGAGCTGGGTAATCAGATACCTCAGGCGGAAACCGAACCCGTACCATCGGAGAGACGGTGCATTGTGTGCGGCTCTTCGGTGGACTTGATGGCAGGCGCAAAGAGCTTCTTACCCGAAGCCAAGAAGCGATATTATGAAACGCCCACCCGTGAAGATTCACCACAACTTTGTAGCAACTGCGCCTTTATCGCCTATCTGTCCAGCGTCTATCCGTCAGCCGACCTGAGCATTGTCGAATTTCCCGCGGACAACTTTCTGGAACTGTTTGCGCTCCATGCAAGCTTGCAGGGTGTTTCAGCGCTGGTGGCGTTAAAGTACGTCAACCGTGTTGCCAGTCTATCTGTCTTTCCCAACCGTTACCTGTTGTTATCTCATCGCGATGGCAGGGGGCGGATGGACGGCAAAGCACAAGTTTGCCTGCAGCTACGTGAACAGACCCACCTGCTCGGTTATGCCCATCGTTCCATACGGGTGCAGATAGAAGGCGGTATACCGCAGATGTGGTCGGAGATACAACCCTATATCCCTATCGGCTTGAGCCACTTCAGGGAATTGCCACCTTACTACGAAACACAAGACTCTGCCCGCAAAGGCTTCGCCTACGAAGTGATTCGCGCCTTGCAAGCGGGACAGCCCTATAAGGCGCTCTACGTGGCGGCAAAGTATGCAGACGATAACGGACATCCGTTTGAACGACGGGTATTCACTGCAGGATTGCAGGCCTACGAGACGTTCATATCTGATAATTGCCAAATGCTAGCTAGATCATTAGGAGGTGAAATCGTGAGTAGCGACATCTATTCGGACATCAAAGCGTTTTCAGACTATCTGTTTGACCTATTGCACCCCTTGGTGCGACGAGAGGTGCAGAAGAGCGGGTCATCAGTGTCGGGGATTGCCCGCAAGTACACCGACTTGATCCAGCGCGAGTTTGCCGAAGGCATGGCAGGCAAGTTCCTGTACACAGTCTGTCAAGAAGCCGACTCGGCGGAACGCGACAGCGACGGCTGGGTAAAGTTCCAGGTCTTCACCAGGCTCTATGGTGGCAGCCCCGATACCAAGGACAAAAAGCCAGAGGAGGTTGCTCAAGCCTGGGAAGATTTTCGCAAGTCTCACGACATTCAGCTCGAAGTTCAATTGACTGCGTATCACAGCAAGCACGGCGCCCAGCATGCCATCTGGCAAAAGTTCCTGCGCGAGGTCCAGGCGCGCACGCTGGGGTTGCTGATGCTGAACGTTCGTCAATCCAAATAGCTCACTGAAAAGGAGGTCGTTTACCATGCCGCGGAAAAAGTCTCAACCGAATGCCACCGAGGTGTCTCAGGTCGATACCGCCCAAGTGTCATCTGCCGGGAACCCCCTCCCGGAAACCATCCATACAGGCGTAAATGCGCAGAACACAAAGACCGTACTGGTCAGCGCGGTCTTGGAAGTGACCGGACAGGTCAGGTTCGGAGACGGAACCGACGTCGGCCTCACCGTCACCGAGACGGATATGGTGTTGCGGCCATCCGATGGCGCGCAATTGCAAAAGTTCATCTTCGCAGGCAGCAAACGACGCGGCGTTGACCGCCGAACAATCCACGAACTGCGTGACCAGCACTGGAATGGTGACCCTTGCTACATCCCGAATCTCTGTTGCAATTGTCCTATCTGCTGGCTGTACGGGTTTACCGGTACAACCCAGAACAAGAATATCAATGCCAAGTCTCGCGTCCTGTACGCCTCATCGGTCTCTGTAGAAGAGGTGCAGATAGGCCGCAACACCCACTCACGTAACCAGGTAGACGAAAAGACCCAGATGACGGCAGGTGCAGCAGGCATTCACGAAGAGGAAATCATCGTCGCCGGTGTTCATTTCCCAACGTATACGGCGCTCGTGCATGTGCTGGATTGGGAAATCGGCGCATTTGCGCATGCGTTCCTGGAAAACGTGAACAGCAACCGCTACACAGCGGCATCGCGCGCACAGGGCGGCATGAAGTTTGCCGAACACGAGGGCAAGCCACTCGTCATTGTGGACGAGTCCGTGCAAGGTATCTTTCCATTACCTGCGCCCAAAATCCCGGGTTGGGAGAACAACTGGCAAGCGGCTCGTGCGGTCTTCCAGGACGCGGTGAACACAGATCGCCTGCAATTTGCTTTGCAGGAACAGGGATTCACTGTCACTGTCCAGAAAGACGAGCCGCAGGATCAATCGCCGAATCCGAATGCTACGGAACAAGAGGGGCAGGACGATGAGGGGAAAGACAAACAAGAGACCTTGCCAAGCGACCAACTGGTGCTTCAGAAGCAAGGAGGCGTTATCAAGGTCAAATGCGGAAACGATGTCATCATGACCCGTTACGTAGGCGCGAGAGCGTTGGGATACCTGCGCCAGAGACAACTTGAGGCCAAGAGCACGCTGATGGATCTTAAGGCGGATTCGTTTCAAACAGAGATCCAGACGTATCTCGGCGCTATCACAAAGTCTGGCCAGGCCCCCCAAGCAATGGCAACTGGCGATGAAGACACAGGAGAAAGCAGCGATGACGGCAGAGCCGATTGATGTCGTGTGGGCGCTCGAACTGTATGGCACCTTGCTGTCGCCGCTTATGGCGCGAAACGCGCTCAAGTCCAACGTAACCTGGTCGAGCTATCCTTTTGTGCCGCCCACAGGAGCATCGGGTTTTCTCGTGGACCTTCTGGAAGGCACCAAGTGGTACGAAAGGAACGACAATGCCATACGTCACCTTCACGATTTGCCCGATTATCGCGGCGTCTATGCGCTCGGCGCTTTCCCGGACTCGGGCCGGTTATCTCGCAAGCATTTCCGCGCTCATCTGGGCTCGCTCGGCTTCAATTACGAGGCATACGTCTGGCAACTGAAGCGCAACGAGGGCAAGAAACTGGCGGTTGTCGAAGAGCTGTACGCCGAAAGACTGCGGTTTGTCATGGTATCTCGCCAACAGGACGTCCTCGAAAAACTGCACCATAAGGTGCGTGGAAGAGTCGCGCCAATTGCAAAGAAAGGAAGTGTCCAACTTGAATTCACCCAGACGCCCAAATTGACGTGCCTAGCCAGGGGCTCCGCATCAGGTCAAGAAGAACCGATGGCTTTGGTCATGGTCAACGAAGTTGGCTCGTTTTCGCTTGACCTGCAGCCATACCAGGCGCCATGCCGTTCCGAAAGCTCCGGGTCGGGAATACACTGGTTCAAACATGATTGCATGTGGGGCACAACGATTCGTTTCAGGCCCGGATGGCCGGTTTATAGCGATGGTAGTGACAGGGCGATCGGCATGGCGGTTCTCCAAGCTGTTGGTTTCTTGAGCTGATGGTCTTCTAGCTGTTGGGGGAGAGTTCCTGCGTGGCCGATGTGTTCAATGGGGAGGCACAGACCGACATCAAACTCGGCCGAGAGCGCCGGCGCATGGATGTGATCCTGCCGTATCAGATGGTGCGTTCGAGCCGTGGGGTGACGTTGTACGAGCGGTTTGATGCCTGATCGTTGTAACCCTACCCCGCAGGACAAGGAAGGGCCAGGAGCACAGGCTTTTCTCAAACGACAAAGGCGACATGCCAGCACACCATCCCGCACCTTAACAACCATCTCCGTGCGCCGGCAGCCGGCCGCCGGCGCACGGAGAGCCATAGCCAGCACAACCATTCGGCGGCCGTCCGCGATTGCTTCTCGCGTCTACGAATGGCACACCACCCGATTCGTACATTCATGGGACATGCGCGGCCCGCAGGAAACCTAACTCCCCAACCCCCTTTCCCGCTGCGCGGGACGCAAGCAGCCCTACCAGAGAAGGGGGAGGCGCCGGGGAGAGGTCCTCGCAGATGAGGGGACAGATCACTCCGCCCACTCGTCCAACAGCATCACCGTCGGCCGATCTACCCGACCCACCCAACGACGGTCGTTGGTGAGGATGGCGTCGGCGTTGGCCAGACGGGCGGCGGCCACTTGAACGGCATCAGGTGTGCGCAAGCCGATGGTGCCGCGCACCAGCGCTGTTTCCCGGGCCAGGGAGACATCGAGCGGCACAATACTGAGATGCGGAAAGTGCGTCAAATAGAGTTCGTACTGCTGGAGCGCTTGACGGTCGCCAGCCCTTGCCGGCGCAGTCAGGATCTCAACCAGGGTGACCGCCGTCGTCATCCCGGCCACCTGACCGGTTTCGATCATCTCCAACGCAGCAGTCGTGAGCGGCGCGTAGCGCGGATGGCCAGCCAGGTGATAGATGAAGACGATGGTATCCAGCGCGATGAGTCGCATCCCGGCCAGGCGGCGGCGGAAGTCAGCTATTCCCATGACGCACGCTCTGTCTCCAGCCAGGTCTCGGGGTCGGGCCACAAGTCGGCGTGCAACCCACGCAGGGCCGTGGTCAAACTGGCCGGCCGGGCGCGCACGATGACGGCATCGCCTTCGATCACGAACAGCAATTCATCCTGCGGTTGGACGCCAAGGGCCTGTCGAACCGCCTTTGGCAGCACAACCTGGTATTTGGAGCTGATCTGCGCGGTGACGGCTTGCATCGTCAAACCTCCTGTGTTTCAGTAAGAAAATCATATCATTGTAAGAGAGATATGTCAAGAGTAAGACATGCATGACTTTCGATCCATTCTGTGGATGCTATAGCTGAGGAGCCGATTCATGGACACCTTTCGAGTCAACCAACTTCATGTCCATTGCACCGTGCAGACGCCCATCCGCTTGAACGAGCACAAGGGCTCCGCCATCCGCGGCGCGCTCTTCTACGCGCTGCGCGGCTCGACCAACCCGCAGGCAGCCTGGAGCGGCTTCTGTGCCAATAAGGCCGCCCCTAGCTGCTTCGCCTGTCCCATCAATGCCGTTTGTCCGGTGATGCGGCTGGTCTCCACCCTGGACGAGGAGGGCACGTTCGGCCACCAGGCCCCGCGGCCCTACATCATCAACCCGCCGCTGGACGGCGGCCAGACCGCATACGCGACAGGGGAGCCCCTGTCCTTCGACCTGGCCCTGGTCGGGGATGCGACCGACCTGTTCCCCTACGTGGTGCTGGCGCTGGATCGGCTGGCCTATGAGGGGCTGGGCAGCAAAGTAGAGGGCGCCGGGGACCGGCCGCCGCGACGGGGCACTGCCCGCATCGTGCGGATCGATGCGGTCCACCCGCTGACCGGCGAGGCTGCCCCCGTGCTGCGCTCTGACAGCCGTACCGTCAACGTGCCGTCCCTGCCGGTGACCCACGCCGACGTGTTGGCGACGGCCGAACGCCTGCCCGCGTCCGGCGACCTGACGATCCACTTCATCACGCCCATGCGCCTGGTGGATCGGGAGCAACTGGTCAAGGTACCCTACTTCCGGCCGCTCTTCCAGCGCCTGATCGAGCGCATCAAGAGCCTGGCCGAGAATTTCGGCGGCGGCCCGGTGCCGTACCAGATCCGGGAGCTGCGCGATCTGGCCGAGGGGGTGGGGCTGGTCGAGAACCACACCAGCTGGCTCGATCTGAAGGGCTACAGCACCCGTCTGGGCCGGCAACAGGTGATCGGCGGGCTGGTGGGGTGGGCCACGTATCGGTCGGCCGATTGGACGCCGTTCCGGCCGTGGCTGGTCTGGGGCACGATCTTGCACGCAGGCAAGAACGCGGTGAAGGGGGACGGCTGGTTCGGCCTGGAGGCCGGGGACGTGCACATTGGGATGCCGGGGTTTGTCAGGCAGTGACACGGTGATAGGAGTGATTCGTGGCTCGTGATTCGCTGATTCGCCGATTCGCTGATTCGCTGATTCGCTGATTCTTGGGAGTGTAATATGCCCATCATCCAACATCTGGTTGTCGAACACTTCGGACGGCACGTGGGCAAGCATCAGGGGCGGCTGCAGGTCACGGAGATCAAGACCGATGAGACGGTGATCGAAGCGCCGCTGCTCCACCTGGAGGATGTGGTGATCGCCAGTCGAGGGGTCAGCATCTCGGCCGATGCCATCGCTGCGTGCACCGAGCAGGGGATCCCGATCCACTTCCTGGATGGTCACGGCGTTCCCTTTGCCGCGTTGTACAGCGCGGGGTTGACCGGCACAGTGCTGACCCGTCGGGCGCAGCTCCAGGCGTTCAATGACGGCCGGGGGCGGGCCGCGGCCGCGGCGTTCTGCATCGGCAAGCTGCGCAACCAGGCCAGCCTGCTCCGCTACATGGCCAAGTATCGCAAGGAGACCGCGCCTGAGGTCTACGAGGAGCTGCGCCGCCTGGTGGCCGAGGTGACCGATCACGTCTCGGAGATCGAACGCCTGGGGGGTGCGACGGTAGATGAGGTGCGCTTCGAGCTGCTTTCGGCCGAGGGCCGCGGCGCGCAGCGCTACTGGGAGGGGATTCGCCTGTTGCTCAAGGAGGATTACGACTGGCCTGGCCGGCGCACCCAGGGGGCCACGGACCCCATCAACGCCTGCCTGAACTACGGCTACGGCATCCTCTACGGCCAGGTCGAGCGCGCCATCGTGCTGGCCGGGCTGGACCCCTACGCCGGGTTCCTGCACGTGGACCGTTCGGGCAAGCCGAGCCTGGTGTTGGACCTGATCGAAGAGTTCCGCACCGCGGTGGTGGATCGGGCCATGCTGGGGCTGGTCAACAAGGGCAGCGCGCTGGTCCTGGATGAGAAAGGCAAGCTGGACCCGCCGACGCGTAAGCTGATCGCGGAGAAGGTATTAGAGCGGCTGGACGCGCCGGTGCGTTATCAGGGTAAGCAAAACACCCTGCGCAGCGCGCTGCAGAGCCAGGCGCGGCATCTGGCGGTCTTTTTGCGGGGGGATCGGCCGGCATATCAGCCGTTTGTGGCGAACTGGTGATCCTGTGGCCGGTCGTTGCTTCACGAGAGAGAGCGCGCCTTCGCCTCATGGCGGCCTCGCCCCCGACCTGCGTTCGGCATCTTCGGTGCAGCGAGCGGTCTCCCTGTAAAGCGTTGCTGAACGCACAATGCGCCAGTTTTTACCGCAGAGAGCGCAGAGGCCGCTGAGAAAATCCGGAAAACTCTGTGTTCTCTGTGTACTCGGCGGTAAAATCGAGCGATAACACTCAAGAGGGAGAATATCGAGCAGCGGGATCAGGAGCGAGGGAACAGGGGGACGGGTCTGCGCCTATCAGGAGGGCCATGGCCACGCGTTCGGCGAATCGCATCCCGGTGCTGGTGATCTACGACATCCCGCACGACGGCACGCGCAACAAAGTGGCCGATTGTTGCCTGGACTACGGGTTGGATCGGATCCAGTACAGCGCGTTTTCCGGGGAGCTCAGTCGCACGCACCAGGAGGAGCTGATGATGAAGATCAAGCGTCGGGTGGGCAAACGCGGGGCCAAGGTTTACATCGTTACCATATCGGCCGATGACTGGGCCCGGCGCCTGGTCCTGGAGCAAGGGGAAAGTGACGGGAGGGCAAGTTGATGGCCTGGACTTTGACGGTGACCGACCTGAAGCAGTATACTTACTGCCCGAGGATACTGTACTTCACCCGTTGCCTGCCCGACGTGCGGCCTACGACCGAGAAGATGGCCGAGGGCAAGCGGGCGCAGGAGGAGGAACAGGGGCGGGAAGAGCGGCGGCAGCTGCGGACCTACGGCTTCAGCACGGGGCAGCGGCACTTTGACGTGGCCTTGTGCTCCGGGGCGCTGGGTGTGTCGGCCGTGATTGATCTGGTCATCTTGCGGCCGGACGGTCAAAACGCCGCTATTCCGGTGGATTACAAGCTGAGCACGCTGGCGGGGGAGCACTTCAAGCTGCAACTGACCTGCTATGGCCTTCTGGTGGAAGAGGAGATGGCGCTGCCTGTGCCCTATGGCTTCATCTACCTGATGCCGGAGCGCCGGCCTCAAAAAGTGCCTTTGTTGGCTCGTGACAGAGCGCGGGTGCGGCAAGCCCTGGTGGAGATGCGCGAGCTGATTGAAACGGAGACCATGCCGGCGGCCACCACCCGGCCGGCTCGCTGTGTGAATTGTGAGTTCAGGCGGTTTTGCAATGACATCTTCTAGAACGTTTTTCAGAGGGTGGCGTGTAGAAGGCGTTCTGCAAGGCCTCTGCGCAAATGCGCGGGCCTGGGGGGCGGTAAGGGCCGAATTGAGCGGCCGATGGCCTGTGGAGGGGCAACAAGCGGGGGAAATCCTGCGCAAATGGGCGGCCGTGGCGCGCAAAAACGGATCTTCGTCGCGAGGGGTCTGCGAGCCGCGAAATCCCCTTTGGCGGCCGTGGTCCGACCTCGTAGGACGGCTCAGGAGGCGTCAAAAGCAGGCTACAGGTCGTTTATGGGGTGTTTTGTGTTTCAGAGGCAGGGGTTGAATAGACGATCCGAACTCCGAGGATACTGAAAGCTCGACGCGCTCGCTGCCGCTCGGATCAATGACAACTAGTTGAATAGACGATCCGAACTCCGAGGATACTGAAAGTGCTGCATTGGTGGATGAAGTCCTGAAACGCACAGAGGTTGAATAGACGATCCGAACTCCGAGGATACTGAAAGCTGCGTCGCTAATGTCTGCCGCAACGCCGTTTCGAGGTTGAATAGACGATCCGAACTCCGAGGATACTGAAAGAGTCACCGGCGGCGACTACAGCCAAGTCGCCGCGGGCGTTGAATAGACGATCCGAACTCCGAGGATACTGAAAGCTAATTACACAACTACGGTCCGCGATCATACTTTGCGTTGAATAGACGATCCGAACTCCGAGGATACTGAAAGAGGGCGATCCGCGGCGCTTGAGCCGCAATGAGCGCTGTTGAATAGACGATCCGAACTCCGAGGATACTGAAAGGCATGCCCCCAGTGTCCGCTG
>CAKZJX010000055.1 GCA_937120535.1 uncultured Anaerolineae bacterium | reverse complement strand
TGTCCGGGGCAATGGCACGGCAGGACGGGAGTCTAAATCACGAGAAACCACCTCGGCGGTGTGATACTCGGCGTAACTCCTACGAAACAGGAGCGCGTGGCTTGCAGCGTGATATTGTGTAAGCAAGTTCAACCAAAAGACACTCGAATCTCTGATAAGGAGGTACATATGTTTGGCTTGCATCGTGCCTATGTTTGGGTAGTAATACTGGCAGTGGTTATAGCTCTTGCTCCATCAGGGGCCATCCCCCAGAACGTGGAAGCAGTGCCTCAAGTTTTATCAGAAGACAACGAAGATGCGTTGTTGTGGGATGCAAAAATATACGCATCAAACATGGGAGTAAGTCTTGACGAAGCGCTCAAGCGATTCGGCCTTCAAGACATTGCGGGAGATTTGGACGCAGAATTGAGCGTGAAGGAGGCGGAAACCTTTGCTGGACTTTGGCTTGAACACACTCCGGAGTTCCAAGTCATTGTGCAGTTCACTCGCAACGCCGATGAGACAATCAAGCCTTACATTTCCAAAGAACTAGCCGATATTGTCGAGGTGCGCACTGCAAAATGGTCGCTGGTGGAACTGCAAAAGGCTCAAGATGATGTCATCTCTTCCGTCAGCGGCTTAGACATACCTGTAGAATCAGGGATTAATGTCTTCGAGAATCGTGTTGAGTTATATGTGGCTAAGGCTGATTGGGCCCGGTTTGATGAAACTATGCAAGAAGGGAAAATGCGATTACCCGATAACGTTGTGGTAATACCGGTTGAAGAGATGGGAAAACCTAACGCCGATATTTACGGCGGACTACCTCTGAGTAGTTGTACAAGTGGTTTCTCGGTCAGACAAACTGGCGACCCAGGCTACAAAGGCATCACAACAGCTGGTCACTGCCCAAACAGCCTGAGTTATAATGGGACAAGTCTGACATTTATGAGCGAAATACTCGGAGGCTCATATGACATTCAGTGGCACAGAGCGCCTGGATTCACTGTGACGAATAAAATACGGTGGCGGAGTGATGGCTCCACGCGTGATATCACCGCGACGAAACACTGAAACAACCAGGTAATTGGTGGGTATGTTTGTAAGTATGGCAAGACCACCCACTATACATGCGGCTACATCAGCGATAAGAACTACTGTCCGACCTATATTCCAAATTGCAGCGCAACTTTTATACGGGTTGATGACACGGCCGGTTATAGCCCTCTTGCTGCTTCTGGAGATAGCGGCGGTCCCTGGTTCCTAACTAATACTGCCTATGGAACACAAAGTGGCGTGCCCGGCCCCGATCCCAATGATGCCATCTATGTGGCAGTCAACTACATCGGCGGGCTTGGCGTCAGTGTGATGACATCACCTTAACATTCCATCTTACCAGTCCGCCTGCTGTAAGCACTGCTCGCCGCTGCAGCAAATATACTCACCCTTGTTGCAGCGGCAGCCTATCAATTATTCGGATGCCAAGGAGTCCAAATGAAAGCGTTAAAGCAAGTGTGCGGTTTAGCTACAGTTCTTCTCTTAACGATTGCCTGCAACAATAGCTCTGTCACTACTCCATCTGCTCTTTTTTTCCCACAACAGAAAGAGGCTAAGCCAGATTTTATGGACGCGTTATTGGTTGGTGAATTAATATTTGCAAATGGTTGCCTTCGCCTGAATGACAGTGATGGTAACAGTTTTTTGCTTATATGGCCTCAGGGTTTTTCACTACGCAATGAAAAGAACATCATCCAAGTCATTGATGGCACAGGTCAAGTTGTCGCACAGGTGGGAGACAATCTGGAAGTTGGCGGTGGTGAAATGCCTGGAGAATATATATCGGAATATCTTTCACAACCATTACCAAGCGATTGCTCAGGTCCGTATTGGATTGTCGGAAATGAGATTAACAGGTGATGGCATCCAAAAGAGAAGCCGCCCAACCAGCGCTTCGTGCGACCCGTTTACCCGAAACCGCAATAAGCGGGGGATGGGTAGCAAAGGGAAGAACACCGGCAGTTCTGAACTTGTACAGCCGTGTGTTCATTTTCCCTTCGTGGCAACGGGCGGTCAGGCCCGCCCAACCTGCGGCTGGAGCGGACAGCGCCTTCGGCGCTGCCGCTCAGCCGCTATCCGTTGGGCAGTCAGCTGGAATTGGAGGCAAAACGATGGGAAGGCAATGGCTTTTTGCTACTATGGCGCTCATCCTGTTGCTTGTCGGTTGTAACCAGCTAACCATATCCCTAACCCCTATGCCAACAGACATCTCTCTTATGGAGACACCAGTATTCACGCCAACGCCAATATCAGCACCGACAACTACTTCATTTCCCTCCCAGATACCGACCGAAAGAGCGACCGTTGCACTATCCAACATTGCTGGGACACCAACACCAACACCCATGTTTACAGACTTCGAATTGCGTGAGTGGTCTTCTCCATCACCAGACGGGGAGTGGATAGCACAGGTGATCGCAGCATTTCCTGCCGTCAGTGGCATGGGGAACTATTATACCCAACTGAAAGTGTCCAAAGCGGACGGAACACTTGAATGGGTAGTAGTGGACGAGTGGTTAGAATGGGGGCTGGGTTACACGATTCCACAACCATTGCAATGGTCTCGTGATGGACGATACTTGTATTTCACAAACCAACCTGTTCCAGACGGATGTGCAGTGTTCGTTAACGGGGCGGATTTGCACAGGGTTGATCTGAGCAATGGGGGTGTTAGGGAGCTTGTGCCATCTGTAGGGTTGTGGCTGTCACTATCCCGAGATGAAACAATGCTTGCCTATGTCGGATACGGAGACAGAGGGCTGGTTATACGGGATCTGGTAACGGGGGCAGAGCGGGAGACAAAATTAGATCCGGGACAGAGCTATCAAGCTGGCAATATTATTTGGTCACCGGATGGCACCGCCCTTATACTTACGTTAGCCCTCCAACCTTGCTCAACAGATTGGGCAGACTCTACATCCATAATACGCGTGGAAACTACCACGTTGGAGCAAACAACGTTGATCCGTGAAGATAAGCGGCTGTTCATCACGGTAGAATGGTCAGTAGTGGACAAAGTGCTGCTGCGAGACAGAGGAGATGATTACTGGTTGATGGATGCTACTACGGGCCAAGTAACCAAGAAGTGACATTCAACGTCATATGAACCTATCTCAGGAGGTAAGCTATGCTAACGCGACGGGATTTCATCAAGTTCCTGGCAGTGAGCTGAGGTGGCTAGACCCTTCCAACAAGCATTTTTCTTGGGGGCCACCGGAGACGTTATTGCCTCAAACATCCTTGCTCGGTGAGATCTATGCAGGCTTCTTGCTCCTCCCCGACGGGGCGCCTGTCCCGCCGAACGTCAAGTATCCCGAACGTGGGATGCCCACCTTTTGCGGCGTGGGGGCCGGGCGGGGTGGCCCTACGCCGACAGCGGTCAGCAAATCGTTCAGCACGGCGGCAGAGATGGCAAGAGAGGTGGATTTCCCGGTCTACACATTCAGCAAGTTGCCCGAGAGGCTGCGTCCGGCCGGAGCAAACCTGATCAGGCATGAGACAGGCGAGGTATTCGCTGCTCTGGTTGACTTTCAGTCGCATAACGGACGCTCTGGAGATTGGGAAACCACGGTGAGTATCTGGGTACAACCGGAATTCCCAAGACCATTTCCTCTCTGGTCGAGTGATCCTGTTGAGCCTGGTGGTCCTGCAGTGGTTCTAGAAAAGGTGGATTTTCTTCCATCACCTGGTGTCATGGTAGCCACTCGACAAGGGGCAGTCTTTCATTGGATCAGAAATGACATTCTTTATACGCTGATAGCAGAACTTGGTCCATCCCGCGAAGAGGCGTTGGCTCTCGTGTCTTTATTGGCATTGGCCGCAAACCACAGTTAAAGGGGGTCGCTATGCCTTACGTTTATGTCTATGCACCGGTCACAGGGCAAAACTGGGGCCAGGCTACATACTGCAGTAATGGTCAGCCACATCCAGTTGTAAGCGTGTTAGGCGGGTGTTGCCCGATTGACATCAGTGGCTCGGCAGGTAACTCCCTGTACTTTTATGGAAGCTCGGTAATCCAAAGTATCAGAACAAGCCGGGTCTCTGGAGTTTGCCGAGTAGATCCTGCTCCGTGGACTGACGGGGTTGTGGTAGATTTCTTCGCTCAACCCAACGGGCAATGTCACATTGGCAGTGTGGGATACGGTCATGTGAGAAATCGAGTCGGCGACGGAGTACGCAATGTGCGTACTCTGAAGATCGGTGAGCTTCCCCCTGACTGCGCCTGCAGTTGTTCGAGTGGCGTGCATGTGCATATACAATTCACCGGGAGAGAGATCTATGTACCCAGCTTCTCCTGCTATCAATGGTTGTATGCTGGTTCAACTTGGATTTGCCGTTGGTATTGGAATGAAGGCTGGTGTTGAGTTAGAGACAACTCGCTGGCTAGTTGTATGAACCGATAGGGAAGGGCATTGGGCGGCATTAAGCCCCGGTGATTTTTACGAAGAGGGGTGCTGCCCAACCTGCGCTTGGTGCGACCCGTTTACCCGAAACCGCGATAAGCGGGGGATGGGTAGCAAAGGAAAGAACACCGGCAGTTCT
>CAKZJX010000054.1 GCA_937120535.1 uncultured Anaerolineae bacterium | reverse complement strand
ATCCTCTATGCCCACCGCGCCAACCAAGATCGAGGGATCGACCGCTTTCATGGCGTTCCGTATAGTCAGGAAGCCATCGTGGTTGGAATCGCCGTGAACGTACTCATATCCATCGCAGGTCCAGGCGTCTTCCCATCCCCACGGGACGCATTCGCTGCCTGCTCGGCTTGGCTTGGCGCCATATACTTCGTTGCCGATTTCCCAATATTCGATGTAAAACGGCTCTGGGTTGCCGTGGTCGGCCCGCAGTTGGGCCCAGTATCCCACGGTTTTCCAGTCCTGCCCATATCGGTCTATGCCAATCGGACGACTGTCTGAGACCGAGCCGTTGAAGAAGGCCACTAGCGCCGCTGCCTCTTGAGCGCTCACGTTGACGTTGACCACGTAGATGGCCTTCATGTTGACGGCGCGCAGGAAGTTGATGAAATCCGTTGGGCGAGCGATCCAACTGCTTATGTCCCAGCCGTCTTCACCGCAGGGATGGGCATTGCCTACCTGATAGGTGCGTCGCTCGCAGGAGAGCCAACCGTAGAAGTTGCTCCAGCTCCCGCCGGGGATGCGCAGGTATTTGATGCCAGAATGGCGGGCGCGGCGCCGAAAGTCCTGATCCTCAAAACGGGCTTGGCCCAACCAAGCCGGCAAGTTGGACCCCAACATCAGCGGGCTAATGTTGCGAATCGTTTGATCCACCTGGACGGTGATCGTATAGGTGTTCGTTGTCGCCTGGACCGGCGCGCCTAACGGCGCGAGCAGGGATCCAAAAATGACAAGAAGGGCGAATAGGACAAGTAGCCGTTTCATGGTTTTTTGCTCCGCGTATAGAGTTAATGCACACTTCCCCGAGGCGACTTCCCCGCTCCTCTCGTTTATTCCTTGCCGGCAACGATCAGACCGATCCCGATCAACAGGCCACCCAGCAGGAACAGGGGCGTGATTCGCTCTCCCAAGAAGGTAGCTCCCAGGATGGTGCCGACTACCGGCTGGGCAAAAAAGGTCAGCGAAGCGATGGCCGCTGGCAGGGCTGCAAAGGCGTAGTTCCACAGGAACATGGCGATGGCAGTGGAGATAATTCCTAGGAAGAGAACGCCGCCGATCACGCCAGGCGTAATGGTGCCCAGACCCTGTGTGGTCATCTCCCAAGCGCCGAAAAGCAAGCTGGTGGGCAGGCCGCCGAGAAGCATGATGGCGCTGGCAGTCACCAGGTCACCGTTTTGGGACACTTTGCGCACCAACACCGAATACAATGCCCAGGTCAACGCCGCAGCCAGGAGCAGCAGGTTCCCCAAGAAGAGATGAGGAGAAAGCTCAGCCGTGCGTGGGTCGATCACCGCTACAACGCCGATGGTGGCAATAACCAGGGCGAGCACTTGGCGCTTTGTGAGCCGCTCGTTGAGCAGCAACGGGGCGAAGAGCGCCACGAAGGCTGGCGTGGCCGATGTGACCAGTGCACCGTTGGAAGCGGTAGAGAGCTTGGTCCCGACGAATTGAAAGCCCAGTGATACGCCATATCCTACGAACCCCACTAGGAACATCTGCCAAACCTGTTGGAGGGTGAACGCAGCGCGAGGGCGGAACAGGATCACGATGCCCAAGCTGAGGGCGCCTAGGATCAAGCGACTAGATAGTAAGGAAAAGGGCGGAATGACTTCCAACACTGCCTTGCTGACCACATACATGCCCCCCCAGATCGAGGCAGCGGCGAGACCAGAGAGAAGACCAGGGAGAAGACGTTTCGGCATGCGAAAATTATACTTAGCAGAAGTATGGTCGCAAGAAAAGCTCGCTCTACGGAATTGTTGGGAGGGCGAGGAAACTTTACACCGTTGTAAGGCTTGTCTGTCGTGCAAACGATCGTGAACGATCCATTTGGATGGCAAACGCAGGGCAAGAAAAAGCCCGCCGGTGATGGGCCGTCGGGCGAATCGGCGCTTTTGTGCCTAGAACATCATGCGGTTGACCATCTCGATCGTCTCTGGAGCGGGCCGCAGGTCCTTCTCGGTCAGGCGGTTCAACGGTGTATCTACTAGGTGGAAGGTGTCGGTAAAGCTCGGCCGGTTCGATTCCACGTAGATCAGGCCAGTGACCAGCCAATTGTTGCGCTGAGCTTCCTCGAGCATTTTGAGCGCTTCCCAGCGGTGGGTGGGGTTGTAATCCCGCTCTAGTTTCTTGAGCACGATCACCGACCCATCGTGCAGTTCTACCTCCAGGGTGGCACCCGGTTCGATGTCTTCGATCATGATCTCATCGCGAGCGGGGACGAACAAGAGTTCGTGTAGGGGAGCTTCGTGGTCCTTGCCCCAGGTGTAGGAGTGGTAGGCGTTTTCTTGATTGTTGAATGTGACACAGGGGCTGATGATGTCAAACACCGCAATTCCGCGATGGGCGATGGCTGCCTTGAGCAGCTCTTTAACTTGCTTGGGGTCGCCGGCAAAGGATCGGGCCACGAAGGTGGCGTTGGCAGCAATGGCTTCCATGCAGATGTCCACCGGCATATATTGGTTGACGCCCTGCTTTTTCAACTCTAGCCCCACCTCGGCGGTGGCCGAGAATTGACCTTTGGTCAGGCCGTATACGCCATTGTTTTCGACGATGTACAGCATATCTACATTGCGGCGGACAACATGTTTGAATTGTCCCATGCCAATGCTGGCGGTATCGCCGTCGCCTGAGACGCCGATGGCGTGCAGGGTGATGTCGGCAAACAAGGCGCCGGTAGCCACCGAAGGCATGCGACCGTGTAGACCGTTAAACCCAAAGGATCGATTGAGGAAGTAGTTGGGCGATTTGCTCGAGCAGCCGATACCGCTGAATTTGACAATTTTCTCCGGCGGGATGCTCATCTCGTAGCAGGCAGTGATGATCTGGTTGGCGATTGAGTTGTGTCCGCAACCTTGGCACAGGGTGGTGGGGTTTCCTAGATAATCTTTTCGCGTCAGGCCAATGGCATTGACCTGTTGAGGAGCTCCGGCAAGGGGAAGGGTCTGGGTCATGTTGGGACTCCTTGGCTATAAACTCTGAACCGATTCGGAAGCAGGTTGGGATAGATGTTGTAAGATTCCTTCCTGCACCCACTTGGCTGAAGCCGGCAATCCGTCCACGTAGGCCACCGAGCGCAGTTTGGGCGCCAAGGCGGGATATGCTGCGCACAGCAGTTGGCACATCTGACCATCGCGATTCATTTCGATCACGATCACGGTGTTGTGTTTTTCGATGAAGGCCGGCACTTCTTCGGTGAACGGCAAGGCCCGAATGCGCAGCGCGCTTAACTTCAGGCCGGCCGCAGCCAACCGAGCGCGGGCTTCTTCTACGGCCGGCTCGGTCGAACCGTAGAAGATCAAACCAGCTTCAGCCCCTTCAACCTGCTGCACGATCGGCCTAGGGACGTATTGTTCGACTGTTTTGTACTTCTTCTTCAGTCGCTGCATCAACCGCCAGTAAACGTTGGGATCTTCACTGTAGCGGGCGTATTCGTCGTGACCGGTGCCACGAGTAAAGTAGGCCGCTTTGGGGTGCATGATCCCGGGCAAGGTGCGCCAGGGGATGCCGTCATCGTCAACATCGAGGTAGCGACCCCAGTTGCCATCCAGTTTTTCCAGATCCTCCTCGCGCAGGATCTTGCCGCGATCCATCGGCCGGTTTGGATACTCGAATGGTTTGCTCATCCACTGGTTCATGCCGAGGTCTAAGTCGCTCAGCACAAAGACCGGCATCTGTAACCGTTCGGCGATATCAAACGCCTGCCAGCCGAACTCGAAACATTCCGAGATGCTGCTCGGCAGCAGGATCACCGATTGTTTGTCGCCATGGCTGATATGGGCGACAAAGGTCAGATCGCCCTGGGAGGTGCGCGTTGGCAGACCCGTCGAGGGGCCGATGCGTTGGACATCCCAGATCACCACCGGCACCTCAGCATAGTAGGCCAGTCCGGCAAACTCGGCCATCAGCGAGAGGCCTGGCCCAGAGGTAGAGGTCATGGCCCGTAGGCCGGCCCAGCCAGCGCCAATCGCCATGCCCAAGGCGGCCAATTCGTCTTCCGCCTGCACCACGGCGTAGGTGCGCTTGCCGTCCTCGCGCTTGCGAAGCATGGGAAGATAATCGTTGAGCGCTTCGGCCAACGACGAGGCCGGCGTGATCGGATACCAGGCAGCAAATTGCAATCCGCCGTAGATGGCGCCCAAGGCGGCGGCGGTGTTGCCGTCGGCCATGATCAGGCCGTTGGTTTTGTCCATCGGCTCTAGCACGAACGGGTCGCTTTTGGTCAGGTTGGCCCTGGCCCATTCGGCGCCGGCTTTTACAGCGTTGAAATTCATCATTGTCGGTTTTTCGCGTTTCTTGAAGTGAAAGGCCAGCGCGTCGTAAATCCTCTCCAGGTCGATCCCGATCATCTCGGCCAGAACGCCTACGTACACCATGTTGGCCACCAAATCGCGCAAGTGAGGCGGGACGTCTTTTTGCTCTCGGATGATCTGCTTGATGGCCATTGGATATACGGTCACATCGTTGCGGTTGATGGGGAGCTTGATGTCATCGGCATAAAAGAACACGCCGCCTGGCGCCACATCGGCCAGGTCGCGTGTATACGAGGCCGGGTTCATGGCGATGACAATGTGGGGTTGATCATCACGTGCTAAAAAGCCGTCTTTGTTGACGCGGACGGTGTACCAGGTCGGTTGGCCTTGGATGTTGGAGGGGAAGAGGTTTTTCCCACTGACCGGGATGCCCATCTTGAAGATGGCCCGTAAGATGGTCGTATTGGCGGTTGACGAGCCTGAACCATTCACGGTGCCAATCATGATTGAAAAGTCGTTGACGATTTTCTGGGTCATGTCACTCCTCGAGTGAGACAAGATCGGTTTTTGGTTCGTCGGACAGAGTGATGGCGTGCTTGATCAGATCCGAGTGCTTGATTAACGCTTGGTAGCCGGCCTCAATGTCGCCGGCGCAAATAGCGTCCACCATTTGCTGGTGATACGTCCACACTTCGGTCAGGTAGGCATAATCGGTGAAGACGCTTAAGCCAAAGATTTCATATGCGTCCCAATAAGCATAGAGCAAGCCCTCTACGAAGGGATTGTTCAGTCGTCGGAAGATGGTCAAGTGCAATTCCCGATGTTCGGGGTGGGGGATCTCGATCGGTATCCCGCGCAGCTTGTCCCAGGCGCGTTTGACCAATTGCTTCAGGGTTGCGTGGTCTTCTGGTTGTAGCAGTGGAACGGCCTCGTGCCAGTAGGCGGCTTCAATATGGCGGCGCAGATCGGCAAAGGCCAAGAAGTAGTTTCGGTCAAGCGCCATGGCGTAGCGTAGGCTCTGACGAATGGCAGGGAAAAAGGAATAGGGCTGCCGACGGATACCGGTGCGCGGTTTGACTTCTACCAGCCCCAGCGTCCGGGCCACCTCCAATTGTTCACGCAGCAAGGCGACCGAGAGCCCCAACTCCCGGCTCAAGGTGGTGAGGGCCGGCAAAGGCTGATCGTCTGGCTTGTGGTTGGCCAGATAGCGCAGGAATTCAGAGAGGCCGTTTTCCAGGCGGTCATTTATCATATGATTTTATAAATTAATCGGATAAATATGACAATTGAGAATATACCCCAAAACCAATCGGCTGTCAAGGATAGTGGTTCAGTTCAGGCGCATCTCGGTATTCCCCTTTCTGCATGGGTTGTGAGGTGGTTTTCGGACTGCCTCACAACCGATTTAACCACACGTTTACAATCACCCAAACATTGAACGTTCTCTCAAGACAGGATATACTCAATGAGGAGCAAACCTTGTGGGAACGCCCGGCGTAGTTTGTTCGTCTTAGTTCCAGATTCCGTTAGTGTCCTAAGGAGGATACGATGAAACGGTTCTTTACGTTGAGCATGGCTGCTATCTTGCTAGTGGTTTTGGTTATATTGGTTTTGCCGGTAGAAACGGGGCTTCGTTCGGCAGTTGCTGCTACACGTTGCAACGCTGCCCAGTTCATTGCCGATGTTACCGTGCCAGATGGTGCGATTTTTGCCCCGGGCGCTACCTTCAAGAAAACCTGGCGACTGAAGAACGTTGGCACGTGCACATGGACCACCGACTATAGTCTGGTCTTCGTCGGGGGTGAGCAGATGGGCGGCCCTGCCTCGGTCAAGTTGCCGGCCAGAGTCGCCCCTGGACAGACGATCGATCTCTCGGTGGACCTGACCGCTCCCGCAGCCGCCGGCCGTTATCGCGGGAATTGGCAATTGGCCGATGCTTCGGGCGTGCGCTTCGGCTTGGGAGCCGCTGCCCAGGGTGTGTTTTGGGTAGAGATCGTTGTTTCAGGAGGGGGCGAGACTGGAGTGGTATATAACTTCGCCGAAAACGCTTGCCAGGCTGCCTGGTCCAGCGCAGCGGGGGTGCTCCCTTGCCCGGGAACGGATGGGGATGCCAAAGGCTTCGTCTTGAAACAGGCCAATCCGAAGCTAGAGAATGGCACCGCCGATCCCAACCCCGGCTTGTTGGTCGCCCCTCAAGGGGTGACGAGCGGTTACATTCAGGCGGTCTATCCGGCGTTTCGCGTTCAGACGGGAGACCGGTTCCAGGCCATCGTCAGTTGCGAGCACAAAGCTACTTCGTGTTATGTGGCCTATCGCCTGGATTATCAGATTGGCTCCGGGCCAGTGCAGACTTTCTGGTCGTTCCGCGAAAAGTACGAGGGGCAGTTCTATCGCGCTAACTTGGACCTCAGCCGTCTGGCCGGCCAGGAGGTGAAGTTCATCCTTCATGTGAACGCCTACGGCGCTCCTAGCGGCGACCGCGCCCTGTGGGGCAACCCGGTCATTTATCGCCCCACCCCTGGCGCAGTCACTCCAACGCCAGGCCCACCTACCCCTGGCTGCGATCGGGCACAGTTCATCGCCGATGTCACTGTTCCGGATGGCACGCTCTTTGCACCCGGCGCAACGTTCAAAAAGACGTGGCGCTTGAAGAACGTCGGTACCTGCGCTTGGACCACCAGTTATGCTTTGGTCTTCTCCAGCGGTGAGCAAATGGGGGGGCCGGCCTCTGCCCCCTTCCCGATCAGCGTTGCTCCAGGACAGACGGTGGACCTCTCGATTAATCTGACGGCCCCTTCGACAGGAGGCACCTATCGTGGCTACTGGATGCTACGCAATGCCGCCGGCCAGACCTTCGGCATCGGAAGCGGCGCCAACAAACCGTTTTGGGTGGAGATCCGCGTGAGCGGACCAACCGCTACCCCTGGCACGTCTACACCTCCGGCTACCCCTACCCCAGCCGGCCCAACTCCCACCCCGGCCTCTGATACCGCCTATGATTTCGCGGCCAACGCTTGCTCGGCTCGCTGGGTGAGCGGCGCCGGCGTGCTCCCTTGCCCAGGGGCCGACAATGATCCGAACGGTTTTGTGTTGCGCCTGGATCAGCCCAAACTCGAAACAGGCGCCACCGACCTGCGGCCGGCCCTGTTGACCCATCCTCAACTCGTCACCAACGGCTACATCCGGGGCATCTACCCGCCGTTTCGCGTGCAGGCCGGCGATCGATTTCAGAGCATTGTCAACTGCCAATACGGCGCCACCTCCTGCTATGTGATCTTTCGCCTGGACTATCAAATTGGCGATGCGGCCCCACGTACCTTTTGGGCCTTTGCTGAGAAATTCGAAGGATTCTACTACCAGGCCAACCTGGATCTCTCCTCCCTGGCCGGCAAAGAGGTGAAGTTCATCCTGACCGTCCTGGCCGGCGCTTCGGCCAGCGGTGATCGCGCCCTATGGGTAGCGCCGCGCATTCAACGCTCGGGCGGCGCAACACTGCCTACCGCCACGCACACCACCGCGTCCACGGCAACCCCGTCACCGACGGCTACCGTGGCCTCCACCGACACCCCGCTCCCAACCGACACCCCAACTCCCACCGCCACCTCCTCCACCTCAAACCATCTTCTCGCCGGACGGGTAGGGTTCTTTAGTCGCTAAGCTTAGGATAGCTAGTCACCGATCATTTTGCTCTTGGGCGAGCCGATCCCTCGCTTTCCGTGGGAGAAGAGCGGTGAACGCATCGGAGGACTATGGACACGTTTCCTGATCGTCCACTGTTGTTGCTTGTCGATGACGATCCCTCCATCGCAGCAACAGTCGCTCCCTTTCTGGAGCGCGCCGGCTTCCGTGTCTTGACTGTCTCCGATGGCGCCACTGCTCTAGAGAAAGCCCATTCCCATCGTCCGGCGCTGATCATCCTCGACGTGTTGATGCCCCGCCTGGATGGGCGAGAAGTATTGCGCCGCTTGCGCCGGGAGAATGTGTGGATTCCGGCCATCCTGCTCACCCAGGTAGGCGAGGCCTCTGAGCGGGCGTTGGCGTTGGAGGAAGGCGCCGATGATTACCTGAACAAACCCTTTGACCCCTACGAGCTCTTGGCGCGCATCCGCGCCGTGTTGCGGCGCACTCGACCCGGAGAACGCTCACTTTCTACCTCCTGGATGCTTTCCGCCTTAGACCTACGCCTCGATCGTCGGGCCCGTCGCGCCTTCTTCAAAGAACAACCCCTCGACCTCACCCCAAAGGCCTTTGCCGTGTTGGAATACCTGATGACCCATCCCGATGAATGCCTGTCGCGCGAGCGGTTGCTTGAGGCTGTCTGGGGATGGGATTATCCGGTCGGCACGCGCACCGTAGACACCCGCATTGCTGAACTGCGCCGTGTCTTGGAGGATGATCCTGAGCAGCCGCGCTACATCGAAACGGTTGCTGGAGAAGGATATCGCTTTGTTGCGCCGGTCACTGGGCAGTAGGTTTGCGTTGTCTAGTGGACGATCCAGCGAGCATGAGACGCCTAGCTTCCCTTCTTGAGTGGTTAAATCGTTGGTTCAGCACGCTTTGGGTGCGGTTGGGGATCGTGCTGTTGCCGGTTGCGCTAGGGGGAATGGTAGCCTTCTACGTGCAGATCGTCATTCGCCCATTGCCGATCCTGGCCTTTCGCATCGATATTGGAACCGCTGTGCTGCTGGCTGGCCTGTTTCTGACCCTGTTGCTCGGGGCCTATTTCTTCGGCGACGAATCGCGCTCCTGGTTTGCCCGAGATGAGATCGTTGCCATGCGCCATGAGCTAGAAGAGAGCCGCCGTCAATTCATCCGCCGCTTGGATCACGAGCTCAAGAACCCGCTCACCGGTTTGCAAGCCGCCTTGGTCAACATGGCCGAAGCACCCGACGAAGCCGACCGGGCACGGGCGGCTGAGAATGCCCGTCAAGCCCTGGAACGGCTGCGTCGTTTGTTGGCCGATTTGCGCAAATTGGCCGAACTAGACGAGCAATCGCTAGAGCGCCTGCCGGTGGATATTCCGGCCTTGCTCGAAGAGGTGACTGATGCCGTGCGCAGCCTGCCGAGCGCTCAAGGGCGGGCCATCCACCTGCTGATCAGCCGTGTACCTTGGCCCTTCCCACCGGTGCGTGGCGATCGCGATCTGCTCAGCTTGGCCTTTTACAACCTGATCGAGAACGCCCTCAAATTCACCACGTCTCAGGACACGGTGGAGATTCGCGCTCTAGAAGACGGCAAGGTCATCCTTGTTGAAGTGGCCGATAGCGGCCCAGGCATCCCGCCGACTGATCTGCCGAAGATCTTCGAGGAGCTCTATCGGGGGGTGAATGCGCGCAGGGTCGAAGGATCCGGCTTGGGGTTAGCTCTGACTCGGCGCATCGTTCGGTTGCACGGCGGGACGCTCGAGGTTCGATCCCGTCAGGACGAGCCGCGCGGCACGGTATTCACTGTTCGCCTGCCGGTTGCCCGATGAAGTGCCTGTTACAAAACTGTAACCTCCCCGTCATTTGGCGGTAACAGTCCCAGGGTATAACAGAGCATGGAGAGAGTTATGCCGTGCTCAGAAACCGAGTTGATCGCCCGCCTGCAAGACGGTGATTTAGAAGCCTTCAACGCCTTGGTTTTGCTGTACCAGGACATGCTGTATAATCTGGCCGTGCGTATCTTGCAAGATGAGGATCGCGCTGCTGACGCTCTCCAAGAAGCCCTGATTTCTGCCTTTCGCAGTTTACACACCTTTCACGGCGGATCGTTTCGCTTATGGCTGGCGCGCGCCGTGATCAATAAGTGCTACGACGAATATCGTCGCTCCGTGCGTCATCCGGTTTTGCCGCTGACAGTTCACTACGATGGGGAAGAATTGGAGGAGAGCGAGCGTCTGCGCGATCCGGCTCCCTCGCTTGAGGCCTGTTTCGACACTCGGGAGTTGAACAGGGCCATTCGAGCTTGTCTGAAGTCGTTGCCGTTCAAATATCGCACGGTTCTGACATTGGTGGATGTAGAGGGACTATCGTACGAGGAGGCGGCTGCGATTTTGGGTATTCCGGTGGGAACGGTGAAAAGCCGTTTGGCGCGTGCCCGCCTGAGCATGCGCCTTGCTCTGCAAGCCTACCGACATCTTTTGCCTCATGCCTATCGAACCACCCAAGCCCAACCAATTTAAGAGAACCGTTTCACCCTTTCTCCGAAGCAGACTGCGATGGGCGACTCTTTGGCTGGAGATCGCCCTGCTTCTCGCTCTCGCCTCGTGCGGGACCTTGGAAGTGCGCCTGATCACCGAGCAGGATCTCACCCCAAGCGTCGCTTCCGACTCTACTCCAGCCGGCCCGCTCGCCCTAAGCCTGGATTCCTCCTCCGAGCAGATTCGTCAGCGCATTGCAGAGAGCCCCTACCATTGGCAAACGCTGTTCGTAGATGCCCAGATCGTCGATCAAGGGGAAGCGCCGCAGCGAGTCCAGGTTTGGATCGATCGACCAGCCTTTTCGTTTCGTTTGCTCAGTGGCCTTCTGGGCGGTTTTGCCCAAACGGTGCGCATTGCCAACGGGATGTCCTTGCTCGAAGTGGACATTCCCAGCGGTCGATCGTCGATTCAGCCGTTGCAAATGATACCGGCGGATGAACCTCTCAACCCAGAGAGTATTCGGGCGCTAGAGAGCGAGATCAGGCCTCACCCTTTATCGTCGTTCCTGGGTCCCCAGGTGGGTGTGCTGGTGTTTCCTTCGAGTTTGGCTCAGAACCAGGGGATGTTTCGCCCAGTCGGCATGGAAGTGGTGGCCTATCGCCTGGCCTTGATTGTGGAATGGATCGCTGACGGTCAGACCCTGCCGTCCTACCGCGCCTGGGTGGACGTGACCAGCGGTCTATTTTTGCGCTATCAGCGATTCGATAACGAAGGGGGAACGGAGGTGATCAGCGAGGCAAGCATCGTGCGCATTGATTATGATTTGCCGTTTCCGAGCGATCTCTTTCAAACCCGGCTGCGTGCCATGCCCAATTTTGTCGAGGGACCGTTGGCGCTTGAGTCGGCGGCGGTCACGCCGGCTGCCTTCGAGGGGCATGATTCATTGGGATGGGTGTATGCCTTCGTGCGGAACAACACCTATCCTTTGCCTGGTGTGCGTTTGATCCGCTTGCCGGCTTCGTGTGCGGCCGGCCGCATCCCTTGCCCGGCGGTTGAGGTGCTTCCAACACCGGTCGACTTGGTGGCTTCGCTTCAACCGCTGGTCTGGTCGCCGACTCGAACTGAAGCGGCTTGGACGTATCCCTTGGATCAGAATCAGCACATCTGGACGGTGTATCGCTTCGACCCTGTTGCGCTGGTCTGGCATGAGTTGGTGCAGATGGAACAGTACCTGGACTCGCCGACGTGGTCACCGGATGGAGAATGGGTTGTGTTTCGCGCTCAGGATGGGCAGGGCGGCAGTGAGATCTTTGCCGTTCATCGTGAGGGCGGGGATGTGAAGAATTTGATCGCCGATGTGGGGTTGCTCGAAGACGGCAATCCTTACACAATAGAAGGTTGGCTACGCGGCGAGCTGATTGTGCGCTCGGCTTCGCTGGCCGGTAAGCAAGCCATTTATTTGGTGCGGGTAGAGGAGGGTACGGTGCGCCCCTGGCCGGCAGAACGGCCGTTCCACGAGGGAATGGTGGAGTCGCCCGATGGTTTCTTGTTGGCCTACGTTCACTTCGACGAGCCCTCTCGGCGGCGAATTGTGAGGATTCTCGATGCCAATGGCACACCGTTAAACAATTTGGCGGCGTTTGCCGCTGGATCGGTGCTTCAGTTAACCTGGTCACCCGATGGGCGTAAATTGGGGTTTAGCCATTGGACCGAGATGGCATCTAGCGTCTACATCGTCCAGCGCGATGGTCGTAGCTGGCAACAGGCCTATGCGAGCAACAGCGAGGCCCGCTTCGTGTTCTCTCCCGATGGAGATAGTCTGTTGGTGCAGGCCATGGACGCTTTGGGAGAGCATCTTTATTTTGTGGATTTGACCACGCTCGAGTCGCGCTTGGTTCAAGCGCCCGGCGTGGGTCTGGAGGAAAGTTGGCTCTGGCCGGTGTGGGTGCGATGAGCGTTCAGCGGAGCGAGGCCGGCGATGCGCAGTCCGTCTTCTAGGATGGCTTTCACTCGGTCGCCGTGGCGGGTTTCGCAATATACCCGCAAGATTGGCTCGGTGCCGCTGAAGCGGATCAGCATCCACCCGCCATCTTCGAGTTTGAATTGAAAACCGTCTAGGGTGCTCAGTTCAAGGACCTTCAAACCGCCGATGGTGGCAGGGTTGGCGCCTAGGATCATCTTTTCGCGGGCGAGGCGATCGCCGGTGAAGGGACTATCTATGCGGTCGTAGAAGTACTCGCCGCCCAGTTTGTCGAACAGGTTGCAAAGCAGTTGAGTGGGTTTCTTGCCGGTTTTTACCATGAAATCGAGCATGTACAGGCCAGCTAAGATTCCATCCCGCTCAGGGACGTTGCCGCGGAAGGCGTAACCGCCCGATTCTTCACCCCCGATCAAGGCGTCGGTCTCCAACATCTTGGGGGCCACATATTTGAAGCCCACGCCGGTTTCGTGGACGCGCACCCCGTATAGTTCGCCCAGACGGTTGAGCATGGTGGTGGTGGAGATGGTCTTCACGATGTCGCCGCGCAGGCCGCGGATCTCCAGCAAATAATAGGTCAGCAGGGCATACACCCGCAACTGATTGATGAATTGTCCCTTTTCGTCGCCAATGCCACAGCGATCGGCATCTCCGTCAGTGACCAGCAGAACGTCGGCGCCGTGTTCCACCGTCGCCCGCAGGCCGGCGTTGATGTTCGGTGGGATCGGCTCAGGGCGCGTCATTTCTGGGAAGATCGGATTGCGTCCGTTGTGGATCTCGATCACTTGGGTTTTTCCGCCGGCCAATAGGCGCGTGAACCAGCCGGCTCCGTTGCCCCACATCGAGTCCACCACTACCTTCAAGCCGGCATCCCTGATCGGTTGGAGGTCGATCAGACCGTCGCGCGTCAGATGTTCGATGTAGGGTGTGGCGGCGTCGAATTTAACGATCCGACCTTCGGCTTCGGCCTGGGGGAGAGGCAAGCGCTTAACCTGAGATACCTCGTCGGGGATAGCGGCTTCGATCGCCTTCAGACCTTCGGGATCAATGGCCCCACCTGTCTCGTTGCGGACCTTGAAGCCGTTGTCAGTGGGAGGATTGTGACTGGCCGTGATGTTGATGGCGCCAGCTGCTCTTTTGTCCACCACGGCATAGGCGATGACCGGCGTCGGGGTTGCCTCTTGGGTGAGATACACATTCAGGCCATTCCCGGCCAACACTTCGGCCGCTGCAGCGGCAAAGTGTTCGCTTCCGAAGCGCTTGTCGTATCCTACCACCACCCATTGACCGTGTTTACCGTGATCGAGAAGGTAATGGGCGAAGCCTTGGGCGCAACGTCGAACGTTGTCGAACGTATAATCTTCGGCTATCACTCCTCGCCAGCCATCGGTGCCGAATTTAATCTTGATGGACATGGACTCTGCTCCTGGAACGAGATGCGGTGGAGTGGATTATAACGTAAGTTTGACACCCCGGATTTGACGCCTGTTTTCTCGGTTTTGTGTTATAATCTCGCTGCCCCGCCGGAGGATGGGCGGGGTATATTCTGCCCGGACAGGCAACACATGTCCCATCTCACACGCCCCCGGACTCAGCGGTGCGTGCTGCGGACCGGACGGACGCAGCGGCCGGAGAGAATGAACGGGGCGGAGGCAAAACGCACGGAGGTAGATTTCCCATGGCTAGTATTTCTATGAAAGCTCTTCTGGAGAGCGGCGTCCACTTTGGGCATCGTACCAACAAGTGGGATCCCCGCATGAGGCCATATATCTTCACCGAACGCAACGGCATTCATATCATCGATCTGCAACAGACGGTCAGGTTGCTCAATCAGGCCCATAATGTCGTGCGTGACACCGTGGCCAAAGGCGGGATCGTCCTCTTCGTGGGCACCAAACGTCAGGCCCAAGAAACGGTGAGGGAAGAGGCCTTGCGCTGCGGCATGCCCTATGTCACTGAGCGTTGGCTGGGCGGTATGTTGACCAACTGGGTCACCATTCGCCAGCGCATCTTGGAGCTGGACCGCTTGGAGAGGATGCGCGATAGCGGCGAGCTTAATCGCCTGACCAAGAAGGAAGCCCTGTTGATTCAGCGCGAGATCGCCCGTCTGCAGGTGCGGCTAGAAGGCATTCGCAATATGAAACGCTTGCCGGACATGCTGTTTATTGTGGATGTCGGGCGAGAGGCGGCGGCTATCCACGAGGCCAATTTGCTCAAGATCCCGATTGTGGCGTTGGTGGATACCAACTGCAACCCTCAGAACATTGACTACGTTATCCCGTCTAACGATGATGCGATTCGCGCCATCAAGCTGCTAGTGGGTCGGATTGCCGATGCCATTTTGGAGGGCAAGGCCATGCGCAAAGAAGAGGAGGCAGAAGCCGAGGCTTTGACCGCCCAGGAGAAGCTGGTCGGCGGCAGGCCGGCCCCCCGACGGGTGGTGGAAGCGGCCGATGTGGATGAGATCGGTGAAGACGATTTGCTGGGCGAATCCACGTTGGCCAAGTTGAGGAAATCGCGCAAGATGCTCGAGGAAGAGATCGTGGAGGAAGAGGCCGAGGAGGAGGCCGAAGAAGAGGCCGAAGAATGACAGCGAAGGCACCTATCTCAACACTCAAGTTAGAGGAAAATCAAGATGGCGATTACAATTGAAATGGTCAAAGAGTTGCGCGCGGCAACCGGCGCCGGCATGCTGGATTGCCGAAAAGCGCTTGAGGAAGCCAATGGCGATGTCCAGAAGGCCATGGAATTGCTGCGACAGAAAGGAATGGCTACGGCTGCGAAGCGCTCCGATCGCGTTACTTCCAACGGGGTGATCGAGCTGTACTCGCATGGCGGCGGTCGAGTAGGCGTGATGGTCGAAGTGAATTGTGAGACCGATTTCGTAGCCCGTTCGGAGAAGTTCCGCACCCTGGCGCATGAGATCGCCCTGCAGATTGCCGCTGCGGCGCCGCGCTACATTCGTGAGGAGGACATCCCGCAGCAGGTCCTGGAACAGGAAGCGCAGATTGCCCAAGCGCGCGCCCGTGAGGAGGGCAAGCCCGAGGCCGTGATCGAGAAGATTGTGGAGGGGCGGTTGGAGAAGTTTAAAGACGAGGTGGTCTTGCTTCGCCAGCCTTACATCCGTGACGAGAACATCAAGGTGCAATCGTTGATCCTGGAAAATATTGCTGCTATCGGTGAAAATATTGTGGTTCGCCGGTTCCAACGCTGGGAACTGGGAGAAGCGATCGGTGAATGAACGCACCAGGCCAACCGCAGGGTTGGCCTTTTTTCTGGAGGTGTGAGGCATGTCAACTCTGAAGTATAAGCGGATTTTGCTCAAGCTCAGCGGCGAGGCCTTGGCCGGCGAGTCGGGGTTTGGGATCGATCCGACCGAGGTGGAGGCTATCGCCGCTCGTGTCAAGGAAGTGCACCAGAGTGGGGTGGAAGTGGCGATCGTGATCGGCGCCGGTAATCTGTGGCGCGGCAAACAGGGGCTCGAGCGGGGGATGGACCGAGCCACGGCCGATTATATGGGCATGCTTGGCACGGTGATGAATGCCTTGGCGTTGATGGATGCCCTGGAGCGGGATGGGGTGTACACGCGGGTGCTCTCCGCCATCGAAATGCGTGCCATTGCTGAGCCTTATATTCGTCGTCGGGCGATTCGCCACATGGAAAAGGGCCGCATCGTCATCTTCGGGGCCGGCACCGGCAACCCCTTCTTTTCCACCGACACCGCTGCAGCCTTGCGGGCGGCCGAGATCGAAGCCGATGTGGTGATCAAAGCCACCAAGGTGGACGGCGTATACGACTCGGATCCCAAGCGCAACCCCGATGCCAAAAAATTCGACCATCTGACCTACATTGAAGTGCTCAACCGTCGCTTGGAAGTGATGGACAGCACAGCTATATCGTTGTGTATGGAAAATCACCTGCCGATTCTGGTGCTCAATTTGTGGGATCCCAGCGCCCTGTTGCTGGCTTTGCAAGGGGAACCAGTGGGCACGCTGGTCACCGATTGAAAGACTCGCAACCTGCTCACAAATCCTATCGTCTATCTCCGCCGGCGCCAACCATTTCCCCTCTCCCAGATCGACCGCCGCCAGGATGCCCGCGCCGTTGACCCAGGCTTCATCCACGCCGACCACACAAGCCGACCTCCCGTTCAGATGGCGGCGAAGCTGTTGCCCGGCTGCTTGCACATCCCGCCGCCCGCTCATCTGGCTCAATCCGATGCCAACGGTAATGCCGAAAGGTCTTCCCGCAGTCACAACAACGATACCGATACACGGTTGCTTGCCCGAGACGAGGGTCTTTCACCACCTCGTTTACCTCTGTGGGCAAGGGATGGTTGGCCTGGGTCCTATGACCAAGAGCGATGCGCCTTCGTTTATTCGTTGTTCCAATTCGTTGACGGCTTTGCTCGCCATCGAACGGCCCAGCGCTTGACCCCCCCCAAACTCGCCAAAAATGTTACAGTGCCCATAAAAAACAGGACTCTGCTCAGCAGAGTCCTGTTTCGTTCAGACCAGGACCGGCTGGTTACCCACCAACGCCTTGCAAGCTCGCATTGATGGTCGAGAACACGTTGCCGATGATCGGACCGAGCAGCATCAGAACCGCAATGACAACAATAGCGACCAGAACGAGGATCAACGCGTACTCTACCAGTCCCTGGCCTTTCTCTTTGGGTGCAATCAACATAGCAAAAAGCCTCCTTTCTGAATAATGTGTGAGCGTTTACTCACCTAGTTGTATTATATCCTGTATGCCCAAAAATGCAAGGTGGATCGCCTACAATCTTGTTAGTCTAACAATTTTGGAAAGCCGAGATCGGCTACCTTGGGCCGCGTGCAGGAACTGTAAAGGTCACTCGAGTCCCTTTTCCGAGCGTGCTATCCACTTCGAAGGTGCCGCCCAACATCTCAGCGCGTTCACGAATCAACTTTAACCCTAGGCCGCCGCTCCGCTCCAACACCCCGGTATCCATGCCCTTTCCGTTATCGTCCACCGACACCCGCACCATCGAATCGCCCATATCTAGATTCACCTTGATCGCTGTCGCTTGACTATGACGCGCTGCGTTGCCGAGCAGCTCTTGAATGGCCCGAAAGATCATCACCTCCAGATAGGGCTCCAAACGGCGCTCAACGCCGGAAACGATCAGATGGACCTCTAAACCGGTTTGCTCACGGAACGCATCGGCATATTTGCGGACCGTGGGCACCAATCCCAGATCGTCGAGCATCATCGGGCGCAAATCAAAGATAAAATTGCGTATCTTCTGAAAGGTGTTGAGCGCAGCCAGCTTCAAATTGTTCAATTCTTCTCGCGCCTGGGCTGTGTCAATATCCATCAGGCGCACAGCGATCTCCGTTTGCAAGATAAAGTTCGAGAGAGCTTGAGCCGGCCCATCGTGCATCTGGCGCGACAGGCGCTGGCGCTCTGCCTCTTGGGCATTGACCAACATCTCGACCGTCGCCAACGGCCCTTTGCTCGCCGGCGCAAGGCTGCTCTCCGCCGGCCGGCTCTGCTGCGCCTGAAAGCGCTCCAACAAAGCCTTCAGCCTCTCCAAGTGCGCCCGATCGCTCTGCAACTTCTCCAACTGTCCGCGCATCACCAACAACCGTTGCTGGGCATCCAAGGCTGAGTCGCAGATCATGCGCAACTCCTCGGTCGACATCGCATGCACCTGTCCCAGCGCCTGCTGCAAATGCGCTGTCACGGCAGCACTGCGCTGGGTGAGCTTAGCCACCTCGCTCTGGCTTTGCTCTATCATTAACGTCACTTCGCGCAAGGCGCGCACTGTCTCATCCAACTCCGTCTGCCAATCAATCATAGTCTCGGCGTTCTGTTCCTGCCAGAGATCATCACTCATCCCTCACTGCTCCTCTCTATCGCTTAGGCTCTTCCAGGTTACCCAACCATGTTTGAGCGCATAAATTACCGCTTGCGTGCGATCCTGCACGCCGAATTTTCGCAAAATCGACGTGACATGATTCTTGACCGTCTGATGACTGATTTCCAACAGTGTGGCGATCTCCTTGTTGCTCATCCCACGCACCATGCAATACAGCACTTCCATCTCCCGATCCGACAAGGGATGGTACGGATGTCCGGGATCGCTATACTGCCGGCGCGCGCTTTCCAAACAGACGTTCACCCACTCCTCCAACTCACGGGCCGAAAACCGATGCGATCCAAACACAAATTCCCCGCATGCCACGCGCCGAATGCTCTCCGCCAACCGGCGGGCGTCCACGTCCTTTGAAAGATAACCGGCCGCTCCGGCCAACGCAGCATGCAACTCCTGTTCGATCGCATCATAGCCGGTCAAGAGCAATACCCGGGTGGGCAACTTATCCTGCCGTACCAAGCGAGTCACCTGCAAGCCGTTCAAGCCCGGCAAACTGATATCCAGCAAGGCGACCTGGGGATGGAGTTTGCGTATCAACCGTAGAGCATCGTCGCCGGTGGCCGCTTGTGCAACCACTTCCATATCTGCTTCCAAGCTGAGCGCATCCACCACACCCTGCCGGAAAAGCGGGTGATCATCCACCACGAGCAGAGAGATCTTTTCCACCATTCTCAAAACAGCTAAAAAACCCAAAACAAAACTACGTTTTCCAAAACGCCTCTCAACACAGCCTCCGATCCCATGCCTTCGAGGCCATGGGGGAAAACGACCACATTCAACCCTGACAAGAAGATTTTAGCACGAATTTGCACCGACGTAGGCCTCTCTTGTTAGCGGGTAGACCAACGGTACACCACCAAATTCTCGCCCCCTAAGCGGATTGCCGCCTCTCCGCCGCTCACATACACCGGCTGCAAGCGATCGGCCAAGCCAGGATACAAGCTCGGAAAGGCGATCACATAATCGGCCTGGCGCTGATCAAGAAACTCCTCCAAATGCGCCTCATCTCGCAAGAAAGGGATCACCTCAGGCGAAATCAAACCGGCCAAATCAATCAACGGATGATGATCGAAATAGCCCAGTGCGCCGATGTCGTGGGCAGCGATCAACGTCTCAGGCGGCAGATGAACGCTCACCCACTTTGCCACCTGCACCATTTCCGACTCAATATAGGCTACGTCTTCCGCATAAGATTGCGCTCCCATGCCGACGAACCCGATCGTCACGAACAACACGATCAATGCCCAAGCCAGGCGCATCCTCCTAAGCCTCGGGCTGGGCGCGGCCTCCCGGAACAGATCCAACACCCCGAGCAATCCCCAGACAAACAGGGCCGGCATAGTCGGCATCAAATAACGCCCGTGCTGGTATGGCGGCAAGCGCATAGTGTAGAGAAATACGTAGCCGGCCGCCCAGATCATGCCGGCCAACGTTCCCCAGGCGCGTTGGCGCACTGCCTTCACCCCCCATCTTACCACCCCCGGCAGCAACACCAACAACGGACCGGTGACCAACTGCAAAACGCCCAAGCCGATCTTATACAAGAACGGCCTGGCTTGCCAAGCCGCATATTCGGCTTGCTTGGCGTAAAACGTGTTGGGAAAGGGCGCGCCGGACAAGGTGAGATGGAATAGCAAGTACAACCCAAACAGAACGCCAAACCCAAGCCCAAAGTGCACTAGCGCCGGCATCGGCCGCGGGCGCAGTAAAAGGGTTAGGACGATCGGGCCGAGCAGGGTCAGCCCATCGGGGCGCGTCCAGATCGAGAGGGCCGCCAGCAGGCCCAGGGTTAGGGGGCGAGGCGTCGGTTCGTTGAGCAGGAACAGAACGCTCGTCACCAGTAGCGCGTGGAGCAGGGTTTCCATCCCCGAAGCCGCCGCCCAAGTCATATGCCACTCAGCGATCAGAAATAGCCCTACCAACGGCCAAGAAGAGCGATAGGAGGGCAACAGGCGGCGCGCTGTCTGTTCGGCTGTTATCGCCAGAGCGAAGAGCGCGATCCCACCTAATAGGTACGTCCACACGTAGGGCGCCAGGCCGAGCAGAAAACCAAGGGCGAGCAGCGCCGACCAGAGAGGCGCTGTGGAGCCAGCTGAAGGTTGCCCTGGGAGAAACGCCCATTCGCCGCGCCACGCCAGGTTGCGGGCATAGGTCAGATAGATCCAAGAATCGTCCAGGGGAAAGCCAATGCGAAAGGTGAGGGCGCTCGTTGTCAAATAGATGCCGATCACAAGCAACGTGGTCACTGCTAATAGCAGCACCTGCTTCCGATCGAGGTCAGGGGAGGATTTCGTAGAGACGATGACCATCTATCTCTCCAAGGAATCGAAAACGGGGATGGGAAGAAGGATCTTTGTACAGTTCTTTCAGGGCCGGCAAGGCGCCCTGCGACTCCAAGAGCAGATAGCGTGCTCGGTAGCGTTCGGCGGCAGCCAACACGGAAGAGCGTTCGCCCGTCGGGGTCACGATAGCCAAACGGCCGGTGGCAACGTAGTAGCCAGGCGGATTGCGAACCATGATTACCTGATCGAGCGGCGCACCGGTCTGCCGACGTAGGAACGTCTCAATGTCCCGATAATGACCGTCTTCTCGCTCCCAGCCGGGCAATACGCGAAGGATCACCACCATGAAGGTCATCAGCAGGGCGATGCCGACCAGCGCAGCGCGGAAAATCGTATATGCATGATCGTCAAACCATCCTCGTCGGCGCACGAAGTGAACGGTTTCGTCCAGGCCAAGGGGCGCCAAGCTCCACCACAACGGTTGAAAGGCCGCTCCAGCATGAAAAAACGCCCCACGCGACCCGGCGAAGGGAAAGACTACTGTCATGACCAGCAGGAGCAGGAGCCACCCTACGCCGGCCAATCGGACGCGCCGATCGCGACGCAATTGCCAGATGCCGATCAGGATAAACGGGAAGAGGAAAATGCTTCCCTGGGCGGCAAACGCGTTCAAGAGATTCCAGCGCAGAGCGTTCAGGCGGGCCAGCAAGATGGCCTCCCAGCCCGAAGCGAGCCAGCGCTCAACTGTCAATTGCGAGGCGGGATAGAGGAAGGTGTCATTATAATCGGTGAGCCACAGCAAGCGAGCGGTGCCGGGGGCGGTGAGCGCACCGACCACCATCCAATTGCGCAAATACCACGGCCCCATCGGCAGGAGGAAGCCGAGCAGGGTCAACGCCAGCCAGGTCGCCAGGCGCTTCCAGCCGGCCCAGGGCGCGGGGCGCGGCTCCCCTGGCTCAGCCTGCGCCGCTCGACGCGCCCGACCCAGCGCTGCCAACCAAGCCAACCCCAACCAGAGCAACCCATCGGAGCGGGCGAGGGTCATCAGGCCGGCCAAGATGCCCAACAGCCAGAACCGCAGCCCAGGGCGATCGAAAAAGGGGATCGGTCGCTCGGGCGCCTCCCCCGAAGCAGGAAGCGCCAGCAAGAACGCCGTCCCCAGCAACATATAGATGCCGTAGTTGTCGGTCACCGACAGAAAAGGAGCATAATACCCCGAAAATGCGGCCAACAAGCCGGCCACCAGAGCTGGTCCTCGACGTTGGGTCAGGCGAAACGCCAAGATGCCGGTAAGGGCCGGGACACTGGCTGCCAGCAACAGAAACCCCAAGCGCGCTGCTGCAAAGGTGGTCTCGCCGGCCAGCGCCATGCCAGCGGCAGCTACGATCGAAGCTAGCGGCATCCAGTAGAGATGGGAGGGAGCGGGCAACGCTGGAGGATCGGCCAGGTAATTCCACAAGTAGGGTTCGGTGAACCCATAGCCCATCGCCAGTTGTATTCCCCCGCCGAAGTAATAATCGGCGTCCATATAGCCCGGTAAGGACTGGAAGCGAGAAATGGCCAGAGCAACGATCAACCCGATCAGGAAGAGCAACAACAGGTCGCGGCGATTCACGGCAGACAATCCACGTAAAACGTCGGAGGTAACATGCAACGATGCCAATTATACAAGGCATGTCGCCTTACGGATCAGAAGAGGCCGCAACGAGCTGAGCAATCACTTCGAGCGGGTGCCGGACTTGCTTGCCGCTCAGCCACCTTAAGTGAAGGCGGCAGGCTGCACCGGACCCGAGAAAGGCTTCTTCTGGAGCCAAATCAGCAGTCTCCAGCAAGCGCCGGCCTAGGACGACGGAAATCGAGTGATGCTCTGCTTCGTATCCAAATGGGCCGGCCATGCCACAACACGCCGCTTCGAACGGCTCCACCCTGATGCCAAGCGACCGCAACAGGGTCAAGGTAGCCTCTGCGCCCACCGGCAAGCCATCGGCGGCCAACGGTTCGGCCCGCTGATGACAGTGCGGTTGAAAGCGAAATACGCTCGTGGCGGTTGCCAGCGACTGCTTGGCAGCCAGCAATCGCTCCCATCGTCCCCCCCGAAGCAGGAACTCCTCCAACAACCAGATGCGCTCCGAAAGGGCATCCACCTCGGCCGCGCGCTCGGGCAGCAGGCTGGCATAATCTCGCTTCAAGTGGTACACCTCAGACGGCTCGAGCCCGACGATGGAAGCCTCTCCGCTCGGGTCGAGGCGATGGATGGCTTCGAGGAGGCGCTCTGCGTGTTCTCGCGCTGCTTTGAGAAACGCCTTGGAAAACAAACTCATCCCTGCGCCGACGATAGGCAGGGGAACCACGCGGCAACCGCAGGCCGCAAGCAAATCAAACGCCGCTTGTTCCACCTCCGGCTCGATGTAGCGAGCGAAAGGATCGCTCAAGAATAACACCATCTCTTCTGCCGCCGGCCCAGGAATCCAGCGCGCCCGACGTCGAGTGAAGGTTGGCAACGGACGCTCGGGCGTCAAGCACAAGACATGGGCGATCAGGCGTCGCAGGGCCGGCTGGCCTGCCAAGAAATTCACGATCGGCGCTAGGCGAGAGAGCCAATCAGCTATCACATGGAAGTAGCCGAACAGATAATCACGCCACGGGCGAGGCTGTGCGCTGTAGTAGTGATGCATGAACTCGACCTTGAGCTTGACCATATCCACCCCGCTGGGACATTCCGCCATGCATCCCTTGCATCCCAAGCATAGGTCCAACGCCTGGAAAGCCGCTTGTCTTAGCTCGGCAGAACCGTTGGGGTCCAGCGCCGGCCCCAGGGCCTGCGGCGCGGCGATCAGAGCGCGCAGCAAATTGGCCCGGCCGCGAGTTGCGTTGGCCTCCTCGCGGGTCGCCTGAAAGGATGGACACATCACGCCCGTGGTCTTGCGGCATACCCCTTGACCGTTGCACTGCTCAATAGCTATCCTCAGGCCGCCCTGCCGGCCGAAGTCCAGCGCCGGAGCCCAAAGATGGACCTGTTCCTGGGGCCGATAGCGCAAGTGCGTATCCAGGGGCGGGGCATCGAACATCTTGCCCGGATTGAGCAAGCGATGCGGATCGGCAGCCTGCTTCAACAACTGCATGGCCTCGGTCACCTGAGGGCCATACAGACGCGCCAGAAATTCTCCGCGGGCGATCCCATCGCCATGCTCGCTGGTGATCGAACCGGACAGGCGTATGGTCAAAGTAAACGTCTGCTCCGCAATGCTCCGCAGAACGTGCACCCCCCGGGCGGTGCGCAGATCTAAGACCGGGCGGATGTGCAAACAGCCGGCCGAAGCATGGGCATGAATCCCTCCCTCGGTGTGATGTTCGGCCAGGATGCGCTCCACCTCCCGCACAAACTCCCCTAAGCGCTCCACCGGAATAGCGCAGTCCTCAATAATGGATACCGGCCGCGCCGCCTGAGGGCGCGAGTCCAGAATTCCTAACCCCACCTTGCGCACATTCCATATCTGCGCCTGCTCGGCCGGCGTGGAAGCCATATACACCACCCGCCCCAAACGGCGCACCTGCTCCTCTAGGACTTCCGGCCGATCTCCGTCAAATTCCACCACCAACACTGCTGCTGGTTCTTCGTGCAACCAGGCCATCTGACGGGCATAGGCCGGCAGACTGCGCGCCAAACGCAAGATCAACTGTGGGATCAATTCCACTGCCGCCGGCCGAAAGGTCAACAGGCGCGGCGCGTCCTCGCAGGCGGCGACGATGCTCGAATAGGCTAACACCCCCAGTACGGAATGCTTGGGCTTGGGAACCAGACGAACAGTCGCACGGCGAATCACCGCCAACGTGCCCTCTGAACCCGCCAGAAGGGTCGCCAAATTCACCTCGCCGGCTGGCAGATCGGCCGGATAGCTCTCCCCAATCCATTGCGGTGGGGCAGAGGGACTCCAAGGCAACAAGTAGTTCAAGCGGTAACCGGCCGAATTACGCCAAGTGTGTGGAAAGGACTGACGGATGGCTTGGGCATACCGCTTGCGGATCGTCCGGACGGCAGCCAGGATATGATCTTGATAGGTAGAGCCAGGTCCTTCTTGGGCTGGCTTCCTGTCCAAATCGGCCGTGGCGATCCCGCCCCAGCGCGCTAGAGACCCATCGGCCAAAATCACCTCGGCCTCCAACACGTGATCGGCCGTCATCCCATACCGAATGGAGTGAGCGCCGGTTGCATTGTTGCCGATCACGCCGCCGAGCGTAGCGCGCTCAGCCGAAGCCGGATCAGGGCCAAACATCAGGCCATAGCGAGCTGCCTGGCGGTTGAGGTCAGCTAGGATTACGCCAGGCTCCACCGTAGCCGTACGAGCTTCTGGATCGATGTGGACGATCGAATCAAGCCAGCGCGAACCATCCAGGATCAAGGCTGGACCGATGGCCTGTCCGGCCAAGGAGGAACCAGCTCCGCGCGGCAGGATCGGAATGCGATAATGGGCGGCCAATTCTACCGCTGCGTGCAGATCGTCTTGGGTACGCGGCAGCACCACGCCGAGAGGTTCGATTTGGTAGATTGAGGCATCTGTCGAATAGAGCAAACGCGACGTCCGATCGAGGCGCATCTCGCCATGCAGCCGCCGCTGCAGTTCGTGAAGGAAATCGGCAGGTAGGGACATGCCTCAATTCTACCCTGTCCATCTCGTTTGACGCCACCAAACGCCTCGCTGCAGGCATAGCTTGAGGATCAGCCGGCCTGGTCAGCAGGTTCAGGAGGGATCCTGGCAGGGCGTGAGATCGGCGGTTCGGATCCCCTCTCCGCCGGCTTCTTTAGATAGTTCAACCGAGATTATCCCCAGACGAAAGACAAAAACCCTTGTGCAGTGTGATAGAATGGAAATGAGAATGTGGTTTGTTGAGCAGATCATCCGCGAAGCCATGGAACGTGGCGAGTTCGATAACCTGTCCGGGGCCGGCAAGCCGATCGACCTTTCGAGCTACTTTGATCTGCCGGAAGAGGTGCGCCTGGCCTATTCGCTCCTGAAAAACGCCAACATCCTGCCCGAGGAAGTGGAGCTGCTGCGCGAGATCGCAATGCTAAGCGAACAAGCGCGCACCGAACCCGACATAGCGCGGCGCCAAGCCCTGCTGCGAGCTGTCGAAGATAAGCGGCTTCGCTTTCATTTGCTGTTGGAACGAGGAAACGCCCGAGCACAACGCTTGAAGTGAGAGCGTTGCCCACACCATCGGCTTCACACCTCATCTCGACCTGACCCACCTTTACGGTGGTTATCTGATTATCCCAACCTAGACCAGGCAGGCTACGCAAATTCCGAATGAGTGAGAAAGATACTCTACGCATTATCCCACTCGGGGGACTGGGAGAGATCGGCAAAAATATGACGGCCTACGAATACGATGGGAATATCCTCATCGTGGATGCCGGCATCATGTTCCCCCTCAACGACATGCTCGGGGTAGATTACATCATCCCCGATTTTCAATATCTGCTGGATAAGGCCGATCGGGTGCGCGGCATCGTGATCACCCACGGCCACGAAGATCACATCGGCGCTGTTCACCATGTATTGGATGCCATCCCAGCGCCGGTCTACGCCACACCCCTTACCCTTGGCCTGATTGAGGGCAAACTGACGCGCAACGGCAAGGCCAGCAAGAGCGACCTACGGCGCGTGCATGCCGGCGAGACGGTGCAGATCGGCAAGTTCAAAGTCGAGACCTTCCACATCTGCCACTCCATCCCCGACGCCATCGGCCTCGGAATTACCACCGGGGCCGGCCTGGTGGTCCACATGAGCGATTTCAAGCTGGATCAGACGCCAGTGGACGGCTGGGTCACTGATTACGCTAAACTGGCCGAATTTTCCCGCCGTGGCGTGGACCTGCTGCTCAGCGATTCCACCAACGCCGAGCGACCCGGCTGGACGCCCTCGGAGAAGGTTATCGGGCCGGCCTTCGACCAAGTGATGGCCAACGCGCCCGGACGGGTGATCGTAGCCACCTTTGCCTCGTCGATCTCACGCATTCAGCAAGTCGCCGACTCGGCCATGAAATACAAGCGCAAGCTGACCTTTGCCGGCAGCAGCATGGTGGAGAACGTCCGCATCGCCCGCAACCTGGGCTACCTCAAAATCCCAGACGCAACGATCGTCTCCTTGGAACAGGCCTTGACCTTGTCCGACAACAAAGTGGTGATCATGTGCACCGGCTCACAGGGGGAACCCTCCTCAATCATCGGCCGACTCTCCACCGGCTCGAATCGCCAATTCGACGTGAAACCTGGCGACACGATCGTTCTCTCCTCGCATCCTATTCCGGGCAACGAAGAAGCAGTAAGCCGGGCCATCAACCGCCTGCTGCGCCTAGGGGCTGAGGTGATCTATGATGCCATCGCGCCGGTGCACGTATCGGGACACGCTAGCCAAGAAGAGCAAAAACTCCTGTTCAACCTATTGCGTCCGCGCAACTTCCTGCCCATCCACGGCGAACTGCGTCAACTCAAGCGTCACGCCTGGCTGGCCGAACAGATGGGCATCCCCAAGAGGAACATCGCTGTGGTCGAAAACGGCCAGATCGTGGAACTACGCAACGGCAAACTACGTATCGGCGAACGCATCCCAGGCGGATACATCTTCGTGGACGGCGAGTCGATCGGCGACATTGACCACGATGTAATGAAAGAACGGGCTCAACTGGCCCGCAACGGCATCGTGGTGATCGACTTGAGCATAGACAAAGTGCATGGCAACCTGCTTCACGAACCAGAGGTGCTGACGCGTGGCTTCCTCTCCCCCGACGATGCCGAACGGCTAATCCCCGAGATTCGCAAACGCGTGGTGATGGCGGTGCAAAGTGGCGGCCTGGAGACCGACAAAGACATCGCTAACGCTGTAAAAGACTACCTCTACCGACAAACCCGAAGACGCCCACTGGTGTTTGTCACTCTAAGCCGAACGTGATCTCCGACCTTTGTAGTACACACTGCCCACGATTCCCCTGGCCAAAATCACTCTGCCGCGCCCGATAGCGCGGCAGAGTGGGCGAGAGGAGGCTCACTGACCTTCTCTGAGCTATGCGCGGATCTCCTGTCGTTGGAAGATCACATATCCCACGGCGAACAGCAAGAACGTCGCCGCAATCAGGCTGGTCAAATGGGGCCAGATCAGCAACAGGCTCTGATCGAGAGGCAGTGGAGCACCCAACAGGGCACGATCCAGTTGAATGGGCAGGATGATGCCCAGCGATCGCTCTGCCGGCCGGAGCAGGATCACCGCAATCTCGGCAAACAACCGAATCGGTGAGATGCGCTCCAGAGCCAGCTGCAGCTCCCACACGGCGATCAGATCGAGCAGATTGGTCACCTGTTGAGGAGCAAATACCGGCAGCAACAGGCCGGCTACTATGTTCCAAAACACGGTGAAGAAGAGCCAAACAGCAATCGCAGCCAAAGCCGCCGTCGCCGGAGAGCGAAAGAGAATGGAGAACAACAGCGCCAGCGAGATCCAAATGCCGCCGTAGAACACGGTCGCTATCAAGAACAACAACGCCCGTCCGGTTTCTTCGGCGGTGGGTGGGACTCCTAGGCTCACGATCCCCAAACCGAAGATCAGCAGCCAGATCGCTGCGAACACAATGGCTAGAGTCAACAGACAACTTAGGAATTTCCCAAACAGGAAGGCATCGCGATACACTGGCTGGGCCAGGATACGCGACAGGGTGCGTCGGTTGAATTCACTGTTGACAGCATCGAAGGCCAAGGCGATGGCGATCAGAGGCACGAGAAAGCCCAAGAATCCTACAAAGGAAGGTAGGGGATCCTGGGCCGTGGTGAACAAGCGCAGGTAGAGGAACTCGCTGTTGTTGCGATTCAGATTTTGCAACGCCGTATAGACGGTGCCCACAGCGGTGATCACAATCAACAGCTCCAAAATGCGCATCCGGGCGCCGGTCAAGTGATCGGCCATCTCCTTGAATAGCACGGCGCCCAAGCCGATCCAAGGAGAGCCTTCGCGTTCGGTCGGTCTTCGCCAGGAATCAAGCAGCTTGAGCATCTTTCGCCTCCTCGAAGTAGCGCCGATAAATTTCTTCCAAATTCTGATGTTGGATGGTCAGGCCAAACAAACGCCCACCTGCCTGGACCACTGCTTGGGCGATTTCGGCGCGCACATCGCTTTGGGCCTCGACCTGATACCTATCGGAAGCAACCGAGTGCACTGCCCTCACCTGAGACACCATGCGCAGGGCGTTCTGCAGCTCCTCGGGCGAGCCTTCGGCATGCACGCCGATCACGTACGCCCCGCCCAACACCTTCTGCGCCAGATCAGGCACCGTTCCCTCCAGTACCATCTGGCCACGATGGAACAAGCCCACCCGATCGCATACCTCTTGCACCTGATGTAGCAGATGCGAGGAGAGCAGGATGGTGATCCCTTCCTGCTTGAGGCTGTGGATCAAGCCGAGGAACTCACGCGCCAGTTCGGGGTCCAAGCCTTGGGTCGGCTCATCCATAATAATCAGTTGGGGACGTTTGAGCAGTACGTCAGCCAACCCCAGGCGTTGCCGCATGCCTCGAGAAAAGGTCCCCACCCGCTGATCGGCCACGCGGCGCAAGTGAACGTGCTCTAGGGCTTCCTCTACCCGAAGGTTCAATTCTTTGCCAGAGAGACCGTTCAGGCGGGCAATGTAGCTTAGGTTTTCGCGCGCCGTGAGATCGTCATAAAAGCCCACTTGGTCAGGCAAATATCCCACGCGCGCTTTGACGCTCAGGGGATAACGCGTAGGGTCAAGGCCCAAGACGCGCACTTGGCCGCGCGTGGGCTCGGTGAGGCCCAGCAACATTAGAATGGTGGTGGTCTTGCCGGCCCCGTTCGGACCGAGCAGGCCAAAAACCTCACCGGCCGAAACGATCAGGTTAAGGTCCTTCACAGCAGTGAAGTTGCCGTATTGCTTGGTCAGGTTTTGCGCTTCGATGACCGGATGATCCATGCTCACCTCCTAGGAAAAGGGTCCGGAGAGGAGCTAAGGGGCTCCTGCTCTGGACGCTCGTTTCGCTCACCGACGGCCAAAGCGGACGACGGCCAAGCCGACGATCGCCAGCGCTACAGCAATCAAGGCAATGCCCACCACGCCCCACAGGGTGGAGGTGCGTACCGTGATGCGAAAATCAACCGATTTGCTGCCTCCCTCCTTGGGTTGGGCGCGGAAGGTGACGATGTAATCGCCTGCCACCGCTCGGTCGGCCGGCTTGAGGTTGGCTTTCACTTCCACTTCACTGTTGGCTGGCACCTCTGTCACCTCTTCTGGCTGAAAGGTGACCTGCCAGCCGGTAGGCGAGGAAGCCGACAAGCGCACGCCGAAGGCCGGCGAGTTGCCCGTGTTGCGCAGGACTAGTTTGATCGGCGTGGTTTCGCCGATGTAGGCATCGCCAGAGAGCCGGCCATCGGGCGTGGTCAAAGTCAGTTGCGGCTGACCGAGCACCTCTGCGGTCAACACCAGCGAGGTCTCGGCTGTCTCGCTCTGGGCTAGGATAGTGATCGGATAGCTGCCGACCGGCAGGCTGGTCAATGGCTCGGCCGAGATGTCGATCCGCTGCGAGGCGTTGGCCTTGATTTCAGTCGGCAGGTTGGTAATATCCTTGCCGGCAGCACGCAGCGTCACCTTGAACTCGCGAGGTGCATCGGCAGAGAGCGTGGCAAAAATGTCCTCACCACCTTCATTCTTGAGGGTAGCGTTGAAGCTAAAGGTGGTCTCTGAACCGCCGCGTGCGACCGGGAAATCGGTTTGAAGGGTCAACTTTGCCGGCGTTTTTTCCTGAACAATCAACTCGATCGGAAATGTTGTCGTCGTCTCGCCCCAACGGGCCACCAGCTGGAAGCGATATGTGCCGGCCGCGATCCTTTCGGGCTGGATGAGTCGCAGTTGAAGGCGGGCCGGCTCGTCCTTCTCTACATAGATCGAACGAATCACCCGCCCCCCGCCTCGATATTCCGCTGTCCAACCATCCAGCAAGTCGCTCACATCGAGAGCCACAATACCTGATTCGGGGACGCGCACAGTCACATCGAGATTCAGCGTCTCCCCAATGCCAACCACGATCGAAGGATACTCAGAATAGATGACCAATCCCTCTTGGGCTTGCGAAGGACGTGCCCCGACCAGCGTCAAAACAATGATCATCGCCAGAGCAAGCAGATTGCGAGCGTTGTGCATGACTCAACCTCCTTGAGAGAGATGACGATGTTGCAACCGAATGAAGATCGAACTCGCTCAGAAGAACTTGGAATATTTTTATAGGAAGTGCGTTAGATTTCTGTTAGAGGACAGTAAACTGAACATACGAAACCAGAGAACCTCAAATTGCCGATCTCGAGCGTTTTCGTTTCTTGACAATTTTTCCTCTTCGGTTAGAATCATGCTCACTGGGGCGATGGCGGAATAGGCAGACGCCGCGGTCTTAAAAACCGCTGGGCTTTGCGTCCGTGTGGGTTCGAGTCCCACTCGCCCCATCTTGCCTCTCCTGCCTTAGGGACAACGCCCTCACCATCCTGCTGAGCGGGCAGCAGTGTGATTCAACCCAACCCTGCTCCCACCACTGGACAACATCCTGCGATCGCTGCTTGATCTTGCGCCGCTTGCCGGCCGAAACCATGCCCCGCGCAAGAAAACACCTGTCTTATTATACAACGTTCACCACACACGCCATGTACTACACCCGTCAGAGACTGGAAGAAATTGAAGATCAAACCCTTGCGCCCTATGCCGTTCGCAGCCGGAACTCCAAGGGGCGCGCCTATCTGGATCGGGAGCCGGAATGTCGCACTGCCTTTCAACGCGATCGCGACCGCATCTTGCACACCACCGCCTTTCGACGCCTGGAATACAAAACTCAGGTATTCATCTATTACGAAGGCGATTACTACCGAACTCGCCTCACCCACACCCTGGAAGTGGCCCAGATCGGCCGCAGTATCGCCCGTGCTTTAGGCCTCAACGAAGACCTGGTGGAAGCCATTTGCCTGGCCCACGACCTAGGCCATCCTCCCTTTGGTCATGCCGGCGAGGCCGCCCTGGCCCGTCTGATGAAAGACCACGGCGGCTTTGATCACAACAAGCAATCCCTGCGTATTGTCACTGAGCTAGAGCAACGCTATCCAGAATTTCCAGGTCTGAACCTGACCTGGGAAGTGCGCGAAGGGATCGTCAAACACGAAACCGAATACGACGTGGCCGACGCCTCGGCCTATAACCCCGAACTGCGCGGCAATCTGGAGACCCAGGTCAGCAACGTCGCCGACGAACTGGCCTATACTGCGCACGACCTAGACGACGGACTGCGTTCGGGCATGATCACGCCGCCTATGCTGAGTGGCATCACCTTATGGGAAACGCTCACCGCCGCCATCCACTGGCAGGGGCCTGAATTGGCAGAGATGGATCGCCATCGCCTGATCCGCGAACTGATTGGGCTAGAAGTGACCGACTTGATCACCACTACCTACGAGCGCATCAAGGACAGCGGCGTAAAATCTCCCCTCGACGTACAACGCTTGCCCTACAACCTTGTCGGCTTCAGCGAGGAAATGCATCGCCGCAATCGGGAACTGAAGGACTTTCTCTACCGCAACATGTACCGCCATCACCGCGTGATGCGCATGCAGGTCAAAGCCGAACGCATCATCTCGGATCTGTTTCATGCCTATCGCAAAGAACCTTCCATGCTGCCCGAACACATCCAGAAGATCATCCCGCTGCGCGGCCTGGAGCGCACCCTCTGCGATTACATCGCCGGCATGACCGATCGCTACGCCACCGAAGAACATCAGAAATTATTCAACCCTCTCGTAAAGCCATAGTCTGGTAAAATATCGATTTACCTTCCAAGGCAACAAACGCTCCTTACCAGACGAGCGATCTTCTCCTGGGTGTAAAGAGAGCTTGTCGGTTATGTTCTTCTCCGCCGATCGAACTCTGGAACCGAACAAGGATTTTCTCAGAGACATTTCACTGTAACGAAGATATATGAACGAACCAATTTACCTTACCGCTGAAGGACTAGAACGCCTCAAAGCAGAACTTAAAGAATTGACCGGCCCTCGACGCGCCGAACTAGCAGCACGCCTGCGCGCTGCCATCCAGATGGGCGATCTCTCGGAGAACGCCGATTACCACAAAGCCAAGGAGGATCAGGCCTTCTTGGAAGGTCGGATTCAGGAACTAGAGTACATCATCCGCAATGCGGTCATCATCGAGAAGGAGCCCAATCGAGACGTGGTCGGTCTGGGTTCCCATGTGACCATTCAAGAGGAGGACTTGCCGCCGGAGACCTATCACATCGTGGGGGCCAAGGAAGCCGACCCGCGCAATGGCCGCATTTCCAACGAATCGCCCATCGGCCGCGCCTTGTTGAACCGCCGCGTTGGGGATGTGGTGGAAGTGGAGACGCCGGCCGGCAAACTCACCTTTAAGATTCTCAAAATCGAGTAAGCGTTCAGCGCGAGGTCTGGTGTTTGCGAGAAGGTGAGGCAGGGCGTTTGAGCGCCTCCACCTCTTGCGGCGTCAGAAAGCGCCAGGCACCGGGTTTAAGCGTCCCCAAGTGCAACGAGCCGATCCGCACGCGCACCAAACGCACCACCGGTAGCCCCAGCAGAGCGCAGATCTCCCGAATCTGGCGCTTCTTCCCCTCGCGCATCACCACCCTTAGCCAGGCGCCCTTTCCTAAGGTTTGCGAAACCGCTACCTCGGCCGGCAAGGTGCGCGTGCCATCAGGCAACACCACCCCATGACGCCAGGCTTCTAGCTGGTCCTGGTCGGGCCGGCGCGCCACCAACACCCGATATTCTTTTTCATGCTCATAGCGAGGATGAATCAGGCGATTGGCCAGGTCGCCATCGTTGGTGAGCAGGAGCAATCCTTCCGACTCAAAATCCAGCCGGCCCACCGGATAGATCCGCTCTGGCACATCCACCAAATCGCGCACCGTCCGACGGCGATCGCCTCGCTCCGCATCCACCGTAGACAAGACAAAGCGCGGCTTGTTCAGGGCAATGTATACCAGCGGTTCTGAGCGAGGAAGCGGACGGCCATCCACGGTGATGTGATCGATCAGCGGGTCGGCTTTCTGACCCAGCTCGGCCACCTGACCGTTCACCCGCACGCGGCCGGCCAGGATCAACTCCTCACAAGAACGGCGCGAGCCAAACCCAGCGCGCGCCAAAATTTTTTGTAATCGCTCTTGCATAGTGAACAGCATTATACCGCCCCCGGCCAAAATTGGCCGGCCCCCTTCCAGAACAGAGCGGCTAAATTATAGGTTCGATAAACTCATGAGCAGGATAGCTGGAAAAACGCTGCTTGTGCCATGGACGTCGGTTGAAGCAGGACATCAAACGTTTCCAGGCTGCCTGCAAGGCTTCTGGACCACACGGCAAGAAAAACAGCGCGAGCGTCGCGCTAGGCGAGCGAGATCCTGGCCTCGCTCGGCGTCCTTCCCTTCGGGGTCGGCCTGTGCGTGGGATCCGGCCTCCACCCCGCCGTGCAACGTGACTCACATGGGAACGCAACAGGTAGATCACAGAGCCTCCCCGTGTCTTTGTGTCTCGGTGTGAAAACATCCCCTTTTTATCCACTCCCTCCAGAAAAGCTTGCGAGAACCCGCCACCATGGCTTCTCCATCCTAAAACGATCCCCAACGCAAGGGGTTAAATTGCATAGAACATTTTTTCAGGAGTGAAATCATGAATCACCTTATTCGTTGGATCGGCTGGTGGCTGGTCATTAGCGCCGTGGTTTGGATCGGGTTGGTGTTCGGCCTGGGATGGGAGACTTTGGGGGGTCAAGGCAGGATCGGCATGGTTCCGATCGCCCTAGTCGTCGCTGCACTCACCGTGTTGCCAGCTGGGTTCGGCGCGCAAAGCGCTTTGATCGTGACCGGCGTTGGCCTGCTGGGTGGCTTGGGATACCTGGTGTATGTCCGCCAGACCGTTGCCGGCTGGGGAGACTTGGCAGGCGTATTTGCCTTTTTGGCCGTGTTTGGGATGGCTTGGCTCGGAGGATGGGTGTTTCAGGCCGTTTGGGCTGTCATCCGAAAAACGCACCGCACCAAGGTTCCAAAGTGATCGTTAGCAGAAAATCAGAAAACGCCTGACGGACAAAGCCCATCAGAGAGGACAGAATGCTTGTCTCGACGCGTCCAGCGATCTGAGCGATTAAGCGATTTTTACAGCAGAGTCACCATCGAGAGAGCAAGCTTCCTCAACGGTCGGCTTGTCGTTGACCTCCAACGGCGGCAGATCGGCGAGCGAATTCAAGCCGAAAAACTGCAGAAATTCGGCCGTGGTGGCGTAAAGGATCGGCCGGCCCGGCCCCTCAGCGCGGCCTACCTCCTGAATCAACCCCTTGCTGAGCAAACTTTTCAACATAGCATCGCTGTTCACGCCGCGAATGGCATCCACCTGCGGGCGGGTGATCGGCTGTCGATAGGCCACAATGGCCAGCGTTTCCAGCGCCGCGCGGCTCAAGCGAGTGGTGGCCTCCAGCCCCAAGAAGCGCTCGATTGCTGCCGCAAACTCTGGCGCCGTGGTCAACTGCACCCGGCCGGCATGTCGTTGAAGGCGCAACCCCCGTCCGCGCAGCATCTCCTCGAGCGCGCCCAAGGCCTGCTCCACCTCATCTGTATCCACTTCCAAAGCAGCAGCCAACTGGCTCGGCAAAACCGGCTCCGCCGCCACAAACAACAACGCCTCCACCCGAGCCGTTAGCTCGCTTTGAAAGAAAGACAAATCGCTCATGCTATAATTACTCCCGTTTGACAACTCATGAAAGGATGTTGAGCATTTTACCCGAAAATCCCCCCGTGCAACCGCATCTCCCTCCCACGGAGCGGCTCATCCGGAGACGCAGAGATCCCAGAGCGTCTCTCCATCCCGGTACGAAAAAACCCTCACGAGCCGATCCTGCCGAGGTCTATCTCCGCTTGCAGCCATCCTGACCAGCGTACACAAACCTGATGGAACGTCGTTTCGAACCATGAACTCATCTCGTGCTCTGCTCCTATCGTTAGCTGTTTTGGCTTTTAGCGTAGCGTGCATCATCTTCGTCGGTGGACCCGAATATCCCCAGCATCCGATCCCCTTCTCGCCTGAAGCCGTGCTTCAAATGGAAAACCAGCTTCAGCGTGCCGTACAGGCCGGCGCCACCACCGGCGAGATCACCCTCGAGATCGACGAGGTTCAACTGACTTCCTACCTGACCTACAAACTCCTTTCAACGCCCTCACCGCTCTTCACCGAGCCCCAGGTATACCTGCGCGACAACGCCGTCACCATCTACGGCAAGGCTCGGCGCGGGTACTTTGAGGCCAACATCCGCATCGTGCTAAACGTTGGTCAAGACGAAAATGGCCGGCCCTCCCTGCAGATCGCCGCCGCCGACTTTGGCCCCTTCCCCCTGCCAGAGGACCTCAACAAAGCCATCACTGCCATCATTGAAGAGGCCTACCTCGGCTCGCTAGGGCCCGTGGCCACCGGCTTCCGCATCCAATCCATCACCATCGCCAATGGCATTCTCACCATCTCGGGCCGAACGCGATGAGCTTGAGCGCCGCCAGGCCTTCGGGACGTCCTACCGTATGAACCGTCTCGTCAACGCCGCTCGCTCCTACCTCTCACCGATCGGGCGACCAGCCGGTCCAGTCCATCGCATCCTACTCAGCCTATGGCTAGCCCTGCTGACAGCCTGTCAGCTAACGCCCCTTGGAGAGCGCACCATCGTGACCCTGATCGCTGATGGCCTTGAGCGCCGTCTCGAAGTCCCCTTCGGCAGCACCGTAGCCCAAGCCCTGCAACAGGCCGGCCTGACCCTCGGCCCATTGGATCTAGTCGAACCGCCCCTCTACGCCGTTCTGCGCTCGGGCGATCAGATTCGCATCCGCCGCGTACAGGAGACCTTCGTCACCGAGGAAGTAGAAATCCCCTTCGAGAAACGCCTGGTGCGAAGCGAGGCCCTCCCAGAGGGCGAAATGCGCCTGCTTACCCCAGGCCAGACTGGCCTGGAACAACGCACCTGGCGCATCTTGATCGAAGACGGCGTAGAGACCAGCCGAACGCTAATCAAAACCCTTCTCCTGCGCAAGGCCTCCCCTGAGATCCTTATGATCGGCGCGCGCTCGGCCTTTGCTCCCTTGTCCATTCCCGGCAAACTGGCCCTGTTGGCCGGCGGCAACGCCTGGATCATGGAGGGTACCACCGGCAACCGCCGGCCCCTGGTCGCCGGCGGCGACCTGGATGGACGGGTGTTCGCCCTCTCGCCCAAAGGCGATTACCTGCTCTTCACCCGCCGTTCCACCCGTCCGCGCGACGAAGAGATCAACACCCTGTGGGTTGTGCGCACCGACGGCAAGAGCTCCCCCCAAGCGGTCACCGGCGCTGCCAACATCGTTCATCCCGCTGGTTGGTTGCCCAGCGCCACAGCCACCTTCGGATACTCCACGGCCGAGCCGCGCCTGGCCGCTCCAGGTTGGCAAGCCAACAACGACTTCTACCGTGTCTTCCTCTCCGGCGGCAAACCCGCCAAGCCACGCCGAGTGGTCGAAACCAACAGCGGCGGCATCTACGGCTGGTGGGGCACCATCTTCTCCTGGTCAACCGAGGGTCGCCTGCTCTACGCTCGACCTGACGGAATTGGCCTAGTTGACCAAGAGAAAGGCATCCTGTACCCCGTGCTGAGCATCACCCCCTTCCAGACCAACAGCGACTGGGCATGGATTCCCCCCCTGACCTGGTCCCCCGACGGGCGCATTCTCTACCTCGTCACCCACGCGCCGGCGCCTCCTCCCTTGACCCCTGAGGGATCGCCCTACTTCGACCTGATCGCCTACTCCCTCGAGCATCAGATCGCCCTGCCGCTAGCCAAAAATGTCGGCATGTTCGCTTATCCTTCCGCCTCCTCGATGCGCATCAGCGGCAAAGAACGGGCCCACCAGCTGGCCTATCTGCAAGCCATCTTCCCCGAACAAAGCGAGACCAGTCGCTATCGGGTCGTCGTCATGGATCGCGATGGATCGAATCGGCGTGTGCTCTTTCCCCCAGCCGACGCAATGGGGCTAGAGCCCCACCCCGTGGTTTGGGCGCCTCAACCACTCGAAGGACAAGTGGGAGACTTTTTGGCCGTGATCTATCAAGGCAACCTGTGGTTAGTGGACAGCGGCAGCGGCCAAGCCTTTCAAATCACCAACGATGGGATGATCACCCGAATCGATTGGAAATGATGGTATCCTATATCCCCATAAACGACAAGCCACTTTTGTGAGGAAGATGGTTATGCGCATTTTGATCACCGGTGCAGCCGGTTTCCTGGGCTCCCATCTCTGCGATCGGCTGCTGGCTGAAGGCCACGAAGTAGTCGGTCTGGATAATTTCATCACGGGCAGCCGCGAGAACATTGCCCATCTGATGGGCCATGATCGTTTCACCTTCTACCGCCATGATGTCTCGAATTACATCTTCATCGGCGGCAAGATTGACGCCGTGTTGCATTTTGCTTCGCCGGCCAGCCCCAACCCGACTTCTCCTTTTGGCTACTTCAACCTGCCGATCCAAACCATGAAGGCCGGCGCGCTGGGTACCCACAACACCCTGGGCGTCGCCAAAGCTCACGGAGCGCGCTTCTTGTTGGCGTCCACCAGCGAAGTGTACGGGGATCCTTTGGTCCACCCTCAACGCGAAGACTACCCCGGCAACGTCGACCCTGTGGGACCCCGTTCGGTATACGACGAATCAAAACGTTTTGCAGAAGCCCTGACCATGGCATACTACCGCTACCACGGCGTGGACACGCGCATCGCCCGCATTTTCAACACCTACGGCCCACGCATGGACCTGGAAGACGGCCGGGTGTTGCCCAATTTTCTCAAACAAGCCCTGCTCGGCCAGCCCCTCACCGTGTATGGAGATGGCCAACAGACTCGTTCCTTCTGCTACGTGGATGACCTGATCGAAGGCATTGTGCGCCTGCTGTACTCCGACGAACATCTGCCGGTTAACCTGGGCAACCCCCAGGAGATGACCATCTTAGAGTTTGCCGAGATCATCAACCGCATCACCGGCAACCGGGCCGGAATCACCTTCGTGCCCAACGGACGCAGCGAACGCGACCCGCAGCGCCGTCAACCGGACATCACCCGTGCCCGCACCATCCTGGGCTGGGAACCGAAGATCAGCCTCGAAGAAGGCCTTGCCCGTACCATCCCCTACTACAAGAAGAAGCTCGGTCTAGCATGAAGAATCTCATCACCAACCCCGAGGAACGCATCCGCTTTGTGAGGTTTTCCATCGTCGGCGCCATCGGCACAGTGGTTGACTTTGCCGCCTACAACTTCCTCAACCTGATCATCGGCCTGACACCCGTGCTCTCCCAGGCCTTTTCGTTCGCCTTGGCCGTGATCAACAACTTTACCTGGAATCGCCACTGGACTTATCCCGACTCGCGTTCCAAAGTGCTCCACCATCAGATGGCCCAGTTCGGACTGATCAACGTGATCGGATTGGTGATCCGCACCCCGATCATCGGCGGGTTGGAAAGGCCGTTCGGGATACTGATCGGTCGCTTGGGATTCCGGCCCGACGCAGCAACGATTGCCGGCCACAACATCGCCTTGGCGATAGCCATCGGCATCGTGATGCTGTGGAATTACTTTGCCAATCGTTACTGGACGTATAACGACGTGTGAACACAACGTATCTATGGCTATGAACCCTTCACATACCTCTCCTACCCAGCGACGATTGATCCCGATTTACACGTCCAAGGGCGATGCTGAGGCGTTCTTGGGCTATCCTTACCTCTTCAACCGTTCCGGCGAATGGATCGGTTGGGTGACGCCGGAGCGAGAGGTGTATTCCGTGTTGGGCTATTACGTGGGCTTTGTGACCGACGAGCCACGCATTTTGCGCAAGCGGGCCACCGACACGCTGCGGCCGCGCCGCAAGCCACCGGCCCCTCCTCCACGGGTCCATCCGCCGGCCACCGTCCCCTTGGCACCGATGATGCGCGAGCTGCCCTACAACCTGATCGACGTGCTGCTCGAAGAACCAGAACGGCTCCACACTGTGGACGCCGGTGAACTTCGGGAGGACCTGGAATGACCTCTTTACCCCCCAAACCGATAAGCGCTTCGCGCATCAGCATCGCCCAGCTCATGCAACCGGAGCACGCCAACAACCTGGGCAACGTGCACGGCGGTTGGATTATGAAACTGGTGGACGAGGCCGGCGCCCTGGCCTGCATGCGCCACGCTCAACGCCGCGTGGTGACCGTGGCGATCGACTCGATGGTCTTTCGACATCCCATCCGCACCAGCGACTTGGTGATCCTGAACGCCGAGGTGACCTACGCCGGCAACACGTCTATGGAAGCCGAGGTACAAGTGATCGCTGAGAACCCGATCACCGGTCAGCGTTGGCATACCAACACCGCTTACCTGGTCTACGTGGCCCTGGATGAACAAGGGAAACCCACCCACGTTCCACCGCTCCTGGCTGAGACAGAAGAAGAGGAGCGCAAGATGGCCAAGGCCCGCGAACGCCAGACCCGACGACTGGCCCAGCGACGATGACATCTCGCCCGACGACGCCTCTGACTCGCCTTGACTGGGGGATCGCCTCGGCAATCGGCCTGCTGACCCTGGCATGGTACGTTCGCACCCTAGCCCCTTCGCTGTTGTGGGGCGACTCGGCCGAATTCCAGACCCTGGCCTACACGCTGGGCATGACGCACCCCAGCGGTTACATGACTCATCTGATCTTGGGCAAGCTGTTCACCCTGATCCCGATCGGCCATATCGCCTGGCGGGTCAACCTGATGTCGGCCGTCTTTGGGGCGTTGGGGGTGGCTGGGGTGTATCTGATCGGGCGTTTGCTCCACGGCCGGCCGGTGGCGCTGATCGCCGCCTCGGCCACGATGGCGCTCAGCGAAGGGTATTGGTGGCGGGCGCTGATTGCCGAGTCCTACGCCGTGGCAGCCGGCTTTATCGCTGCTATTTGGCTGTTGGTGCTGCTTTGGGAGCGCAGCCGGCGTTGGCCATATTTGTCGCTGGCCGGCTGGTTGGGCGGATTGAGCGTGGGCATTCACAGCACCATCGTGATGACCGCCGTGCCGGTGTTGGTCTACCTGGCCATCGCCACCCGCAGGCGCCGTGACTGGGTGGCGGCCGGCCTGGGCGCCCTGCTCGGCTTGGCCTGCACCTTAGCCGCTTTCGTTTACGTAGACGCCAACGATCCGCCTTCCAGCATTTACAACACCCTCTACCGTCCTTCGCTGAGCGAATCCGGTTTGACCGAAGAGCAGTTTGATAGCCCGCTGGAACGCCTGATGATGATCTTCCCGGCCAATCGCTTCTGGACGTATTATTTCAGCGCGCCGCCGGCCGAGATTCAAGCGCGCTTGCTCGAGTTCCTACGCATCTTCCTGCTCTGGGCGGTGATCCTGATCGGGATCGGCGTGGCGGCTATCGTTCGTCGCGCTGGCCTTCGAGAGGGGATGTATCCGCTCTTAGGGTTTGGGCTGATCTGGGGCCTGGCGGCAACGGTCTCGTTTTCGATTTATCGGGAGTTTTATGTGCCGGCCATGGTGTTCCTGGCGGTTTGGCTGGGCGCCGGGGGCAGCGCTGTGCTCGAGGGAGTGGAGCGGCGTTTCGGGCAGAATCCCGCGGCGGGTCCCGCGCTGAGGCGCACTGTGCTCGGGGCAGTGGGACTGTTATTGATCGGGTTGCCGCTCTGGGAGGCGCGGTCCGACCTGGCGTCGTCGATCTTCAAAGGATACCCCGAGTTTGTCCGCCGCCATCACGTTTACCCGGTCTTTGCGCCCGATAAGGCAATCCAGAATGCACGGCAGGTGTTGAAGAAATTGGAACCGAAGGCCATCCTGTTCACCGAATGGGATACGCTGTACAGCTTGGTCTACACCGCTCAGGTAGAAGGCATGCGGCCGGATGTGCGCCTCCATGCAGCATTTGTGAACGAGCGCTATCGGGTGGCTGACTCGGCCTTGGCCTATATCGACTCACAGATCGAGGAACGAGCGGTGTATTTCACCGTCTTGACGCCGGAACTGAGCGAGCGTTATCGCATCGAGCAGATCGACGAGCGCTTGTTTCGGCTGTATCCCCGTTCGCCATGAGGCTAGGCCGTCTTTCGCACCTCCCCTTTTTGGTGATGTGGGTCGCCGAATTGGTGATCGGGCTGGCGGTGTTCCGTGAGTATGGGCTTTCGTGGGACGAGCCGCTGTTCTACGAGTATGGCGAAGCGCTGGGGTATGCCTACCAGCCGGCCCATTGGTTTCGCCCCGATTTTGATCTGACGCAAGCCTACGGCCCGAGCCCCGACGATCACAAGAACCGCGGCCCGGCGTATCTGGTGTTGATGCGCCTGCCGGTGCGCTGGCTCACTGCGCTTGGCCTGGAGCGCGCTGCGGCATGGCATCTGGTCAATTTTCTCACCTTTCTGCTCGGCGTCGCGTGGGTCTACCGCCTGAGCCTGCGCTGGATGAGTGAGCCGGCCGCTTTGGGGGCGGCGATGCTCTTTTCCACCCAACCCTTGCTGTGGGGGCACGCGTTCATCAACCCCAAGGACATGCCGTTCTTGGTATTTTTCTTGGGCGCGCTGGTATTTGGCTTTGAGCTGGTAGATCGCCAGATTGCTGCGTCGCCTTCAGTGGGTGTTGGCCGCGTGCGCTCAATTTGGTTTCCGGCCTTTCTGCTGGGCAGCGCCACGGCGATGCGCATCTTGGCCCCGTTGGCCGGGCTATTGGTAATCCTCTACGCCGCAGTGCGCTACGCCCAGGCGCGATGCGCTTCCACCTCTCCTAAGCCTTCTCTGGCCTGGTTGAGCGTTTCGCTCCTCACTTACTGGCTGCTCGCTGCGCTGTTCACCCTGATCCTGTGGCCCTACCTGTGGGAAGCGCCGATTCGGCACTTCGTGCAGGTGTTCCTCTTCATGGCCGAAAACCCGACCGGTCTGCAGGTGCTCTTCGACGGCCAGGCCTATCGCGCCTTCGACCTGCCGCGCCGCTACCTACCCACCCTACTGGCGCTGACCTTGACCGAGCCGATCTGGCCGCTCTTCGGACTGGGCCTGGTGACGGCCCTATGGCGGGGATTCTGGTCCTGGCGTCGCAGCCGGCCGGCTGAGGGGCATGCCCCGGCTCGGCCAGCTCTGTCCGCCGACTACTGGCTTGCGCTGACGGCGTTTTTCCTCCCCTTCTTCTACGTCCTCTTAGTTCGCCCGCCGATGTACGACGGCTTCCGTCACTTTCTCTTCATCTTGCCGCCGGCGTTCGTCACCTGCGGCTTGGGGATCGAAACGCTGCTGCGCGCCTTGAGGCAAGCGCTCCCAAACGTCCTAGGGCATTTGGTCGGAGTTGGGCTGATCCTGCTGCTAGCGCTGCCCGGCATCTGGGCCACAACCCGCCTCCATCCCTATTCCTACAGCTATTACAACGCTTGGATCGGCGGCACCGGCGGCGCCTTCCGCCGCTTTGAAACCGAGTACTGGCTGACCTGTTACAAAGAAGCTGTCGAGCAGATCAACACGGCCTACCCACAAGCGCGGCTCTTCGTCCACCGCGAGGCCTACATCGCAGCGGCCTATGCCGCTCCGGGCCTCACCGTCTTGGAGGCGCGCGGTAACCGTTCCCAAATTCGCTCCGGCGACCTGATCCTAGTGAATTCACGCCTCAACGAAGACCGAAAAACCTTCCGCGATGCGCCCATTCTCTTTACAATTGGGCGCGAGAACGCCGTCTTTTGCGTGGTGAAACAAGTCCCATGATCACCCATCGAGAACGTCTGCAAGCCTGTCTGGCGGGCGAAACGACCGATCGCATTCCAGTGGCCTTATGGCGTCACTTCCCCGTGGACGACCAATCGCCTGAACGATTGGCCGAGGCTATCCTGCATTGGCAACGCCAGTATGAATTCGACTTTGTCAAAGTCACCCCGGCTTCTTCCTTCTGCGTCAAAGACTGGGGCGTGGACGACGTATGGGAAGGCCACCCAGAAGGAACGCGACGCTATGTGAAACGCGCCATCTTCTCCCCCCAGGATTGGATCAGCCTCCCTGAGCTCGATCCCACCGCCCCGCATCTGGCCGAACAACTGGCCTGCTTACGCTACCTCCGCGTCCACCTTGGCCCCGACACACCGATCATCCAGACCATCTTCAGCCCCCTCAGCCAAGCCAAGAACCTGGCCGGCCCCGAAACGCTGCTCACCCATCTCCGCCTATCTCCCGAAGCGCTCCTCAAAGGGCTAGAGACCATCGCTCGCACCACGCAGCGCTTTGTGGAGGCGGCGCTGCAAACCGGCATTGACGGCATCTTCTATGCCATTCAACATGCCCAGGCCGGCCTGCTTTCCTTAGCCGAATACCAGACCTTTGGCCTGCCGTTTGACCGTCAGGTCATCGAGCCGGCCCAGGAGGCCTGGCTGAACGTGCTCCACATCCATGGGAGCGCCATTTACTTCTCGATCGTTTCCTCCTTTCCCTTCCCAGTGATCAACTGGCACGATCGAGAAACCGCTCCGAGCCTAGCCCAGGCTCAGGCCGACCCGGCCTTCTGGCTGAACGGCGCGCCGCGCGTGGTCTGCGGCGGATTGCGCCAAGACACCCTGGTCTTCAAGACCCCCGAACAGGTGGACGCCGAAGCGCAAGACGCCATCCAGCAAACCGGCGGCAAGCGGTTCATCCTCTCCACCGGCTGCGTGGTCCCGATCATCGCCCCTCACGGCAACCTACAGACGGCCCGCAAGGCAGGAATGGATTGAGTATGTCGCTGCGCGTGATCGCTGGAGTGGCCAAAGGCCGCAAACTGAAAGCCGTCCCGGGCGACACCACTCGCCCGATCACCGATAAGGTGAAACAGGCTCTGTTCAACATCCTGGCCGGCGACGTGGTCGACTCCACTTGGTGGGACATGTTTGCCGGCACCGGCTCGGTGGGCATCGAAGCCCTTAGCCGTGGAGCCACCTTTGTGCGCTTCACCGATCGATACCGCGTCCCGATCGAGACCATCCGCTACAACCTGGCGCACTGCCGCCTGAGCGATCGGGCTGAGGTGCGCCGCGCCGATGCCCTAGCGATGCTCCTTCACCCGGCCGACCGCCCCTTCCAGAACATCTACGTCGCCCCTCCGCAATACCAGGGCCTGTGGGAGAAGGTTCTCCTGCTGCTCGATCAGAATCCCTCCTGGCTCACCGAAGACGGCTGGGTGATCGTGCAAATTCACCCGCGCGAATACAAAGACCTGGAACTGCACAATTTGGTACAATTTGACCGACGCCGCTATGGCAGCACCCTGTTAATCTTTTACCGGTTGAAAGAATAAGACCGCCCACGGCAGCCCATCTTGGAACAGTTATTGCGAGAGCCCCTATGCCCCACGTTAAAGTGCTTGTCTTCGCCACCCTGCGTGAACGCTTAGGCGGCGCCCGTGAGATCGAGATCGAACTCCCCCCAGGCGCCACCGTCCGCGACCTGAAAGAACGCATCGCCCAGACCTATCCGGTCCTAGCCGAGAACATGAAATCGGTGCTCACCACCATCAACCGCGAATACGCCTTCGATGAAACCGTCTTGCCCGACGGGGCAGAGCTGGCCATGTTCCCCCCAGTGAGCGGAGGCGCATTCCATTTGCAACAACCTTGAACCCCATGGAGACCGACGCTCTGCCTACCCTATTTGCGATCACCGAAGACGAGCTGGACCTCAACGCCCTGCTGGAGGCCATCACCCTCCCCACCACCGGCGCAGCGGCCATCTTCACCGGCATGGTGCGCGGTTATACCGAGAGCGGCCAAGCCCACCAAACCCTCTACCTCGAGTACGAGGCCTATCGGCCGATGGCCGAAGCTAAGATGAAACAAGTGGCCGAGGAGATTCGCGCCCGCTGGCCGAGCATTCAAGGGATTGCCATCGTACAGCGCATCGGACGCCTCTACCCGCGCACGCCCACTGTGCTGATCGCCTGTACCGCCGCCCATCGCAATACCGGCGTGTTCGACGCCGCGCGCTATGGGATTGATCGCTTGAAGGAAATCGTGCCTATCTGGAAGAAAGAAGTTGGCCCCGATGGGGAGGAATGGGTGGAAGGCGAATACTTTCCCCGCCCAGGAGAATAGGTGATCCTGATGCGTGACCTACGTTCCACATCTGGGTTATAAAAATACGCAAGCAGCCGAAAGGCTGTTTTTTTCATGATGGAGGCTTATCCATGGAAAAAGTGGTCGTCACCGGTATGGGAACGGTCAACCCGCTGGGGCTTTCGGTGGCTGAAACCTGGCAAAACGCTATCCACGGCGTCTCTGGCGTGGGACCGATCACCCAATTTGATACCAGCAACTACCCTGTTCAGATTGCTTGTGAAGTCAAGAACTTCGTCCCCGAGCGCTATATGGACCTGAAGGAAGTGCGTCGCCGCGACCGCTACGAACACTTCGCTGCAGCGGCGGTTCAAGAGGCCCTGACCCAATCGGGACTGTCGATCACCGAGCAGAACAGTAGCCGAATCGGGGTGATCATCTCGGCGGCCATCGGCGGCCTGCAATCGCTCGAAGAGGCGATCTTCACCGTGCGCGATTCGGGGCCGCGCCGCATTAGTCCCTTCCTGATCCCCATGCTGATGCCCAACGGAGCGGCCGGCCTGGCCTCGATCGAGCACGGCATCAAGGGCCCTGGTCTCTCGATCGCGTCGGCGTGCGCTTCGGGCGCCGATGGCATCGGCATGGCCTGGCTGCTGCTGCGGGCCGGCGTGCTGGACGCGGTGATCGCCGGCGCCTCCGAAGCGCCCATCTGCCAGACAGCAATCGCAGCTTTCGACCGCATCGGAGCCATGTCGCGCCGCACCGATTACTCGATGACCCCTCAACCGTTCGACAAGAACCGCGACGGGCTGGTGATGGGCGAAGGGGCGGCGGTGTTGGTGCTGGAAACCGAATCCCACGCTCGGGCGCGCGGGACGGTCATCTTGGCCGAACTGGCCGGCTACGCCGCCACCAGCGATGCCTTCCATATCACTGCGCCCCACGATGAGGGGGCCGGCGGCGCAATGGCTATCCGTCTGGCATTGGAGGCGGCCGGCGTCCTGCCCGAAGAAGTGGGCTACATCAACGCTCATGGCACCGGCACACCGCTCAACGATCTCGCCGAGACCAAAGCCATCAAGGCGGCTTTCGGGCCACTGGCCTATCGCATTCCCATCTCGTCCACCAAATCCATGACCGGCCACATGATGGGAGCCACCGGCGCCCTAGAAGCGCTGTTCTGCGTGCAGGCGCTGCAGGAGGGAATTTTGCCCCCCACCATTCACTACCAAACCCCCGATCCAGAATGCGATCTGGATTACATCCCCAATCAGGCGCGCCAAGCCAAAATCCAGGTAGCAATCAGCAATGCCTTCGGCTTCGGGGGCCACAACGCCGTCTTGGTCTTTCGCAAGTATTCTTGAGCGACTAGGTTTGCGGAGCGCTCAACGTCTCCTGTTTAGCTCGCCCAAAATCGCACAACGATTGAATCGGGCACGCCGGACAATTCGGTTTGCGCGCTTGGCATACCTCTCGGCCCAAGCGGATCAAGTTCAGGTGAGCGGCGGAATAGGTTTCCGGCGGGAAGAGGGCCTCCAGATGGGCGTGCGCTTGCTCCACCGTCATCTTGGCCGGCCTCAGGCCGATGCGACCGGTGACCCGATAGATATGGGTGTCCACCGGAAACGCCGGAAGCCCCAGGGAAAAACACAACACGATGGCGGCTGTCTTCGGCCCGACCCCTGGAAACTTCATCAGCCAGCGACGCGCTTCGTCCGCCGAGAAGCTGAGCAGGAAATCCAAATTCAGGTCGCCGCGCTCGGCCGTGATGGCGCGTAATACCTGCTGGATGCGCGGTCCCTTTTGATTGGCCAGGCCGGCCGAGCGAATGGCAGAGATCACATCGTTCGGATCGGCCTCGCGCACCGCTTCCCAAGTGAGAAAGCGAGCCCGCAAGGCTTCGAAGGCCCGATCGCGGTTGGTGTCGTTGGTGTTCTGGGAGAGGATGGTCGAGATCAGCTCGTCCAAGGGCGGCAGGGGATGACGCCAGGTCGGCTCTCCGTACACCTCAAGCAACCGCTGATGGATCTGAAGCGCGCGCTGGGCCAACTCAGCCAGCAAAGAGACAGCAGGGTGAGATGGCATATCAAAGATTGGAGGATACAGGATAGGAGATAGGATGAGAAGCCAGCGAAAAGACCGGATAGGACCGACCGATGACCAGGCCGGCGTGATTTCGCAGGATGCGCTGCGGGCCAAACGCTTCCAGTTGGCTCATCCGCTCCCGGTCAAGTGCACCGAGCTGGCGCAACACTTCCAGGATCACCGCCGGCCGGACGCGCGAGCGGGGGAAAAGACGATCGTCTCGGGTGGAGAGATCGCCATCAGCGACTTTCAGGGCGATCCCCACCCCGTATTCGTCGATCACCCCCGGCAGCAGCCCAACCACCTGGAACCCCTCCGCACCCCGTTTGGCGATCAGCCGGCCCCGACCGATCTTCATTAGCTCACAATCAAACTCGCCAGGGCCGCTGATCATCTCCGGATGGGTGGTCATAGCGGTAGTGATCGTGTGGCACGCCCGGGCTCGCGGCTCGGGTAGGTCACGTGGATCACACAGGCGCGCCATGGCCAGCGCCGTATGGTAGAGTGGCATAGCAAAGTTGGGCGCAGAGCAACCATCTATGCCAATAGCAATCTCCTGGGGGGAGAGATCGCTCATTTCGGCCAAACAGGCCAGGAGGTCGCGTTGAACCGGGTGATCGGGGGAAAGGTAGCTCTCGAGGGGCAAACCACGCATCTTGGCATGGGCTAGCATGGCAGTGTGCTTTCCTGAACAGTTGTTAAAATTCGGTGTAGGCGAGATTCGGTTACACAACACGTAGCGCAACATCTCAGGATCGCCAGGCAGGTGAGGGCCACACTGTAGATCGGCCTCGCTGATGCCAACCTTGGCTTGAAAAGCAGCCACCACTTCTAGATGCCTGCGAGAGGTCTCGTGAGAGGCGCAGGCGATAGCCAGATCCTGCTGCGTCAGGTCAAAATGCTCTGGACCACCGCGTTCTACAAACGGCAAGAGTTGAAAGGGTTTGGCCGAAGAGCGCAAAAAGGCGACCTGGTAGGGGTTGCCCAGCGAAGCGATCTGCCGGCCTTGGGCATTGACCACGACCAGCGCACCAACGTGGATCGACTCGACGATCGAACCACGCTGCAATTCCAACAGAGGAACGAACGAATCATCCTTCATTCGGCACAGCTCGCTGAGAGGGACGATAGTGACGGATGTAGTAATGGTAGAGGCCGTAGCGCAAACGCTGTTCGTAGTGTTTTATGCGGATGGCTGGCGCCCGATAGTGTTCTAGAAAGTGACTGACCAATTTTTCGGTGGCTTCCGGAGCAGCTTCACGAGCCGCCAGGCGCTCCAGGCGATCGTGAATCGCCTCGATGAGCTCCAGTTGAGCTTTCACCGTTTGGGGAGCAACCACACCTCCACGCCCGCTGACAATGGTAAACCTGCGATAGATGGGGCTCATCAACTCTTTGAGCGCTTCGACCCAGGAGAGCAGGTTTGCCTGGGCCAGAAACGGCGGCTGTTGCTTGACGACCAGGTCGCCCACAAAGATCACCTTCTCCTCAGGCAGGATCACCCAGATCGCATCGGCAGTCGGCCCAGGGTGATGTTCGAGCTGAATTGGATTCCCTCCCCAATGCAAGGTGAGCTTCTCGGTGAACGAGATTTCGGGCGACACCCAGCGAACCGTGCCGAGGCTGGCAACGCCCTCCCAGCCGGCGCCGGTCTCATCTCCCTGAGCCTTGAAGATGGTGGGCCGATTGCGAAAGGCTTGGACGATCTTCTCGTGAGCGATCACCGGACAATCCATCGCCCGCGCCCCGATCGTGCGATCGGGATGGGAATCGAGATGGATCAACACCCGATCGGGGCCTGAGCTCAAGTCCATGACGGCCGCGCGCCAGCTTCGGCTATCGTCTGCCGAGGGAGGCGCATCAATGAACACCGGCCCGCGCGGAGCGGCGATCAACCCCAGCGTGACTCCGGGGAAATTGTTCTCAATATACACTTTTTCGGCAATGACTTCCATTCGACTTACTCCGCCTATGGATGTACCTCGAGCAAGGATGGGTTATTGCGACCGCACAGGGCCAAAAAAGGACAAAAGACCGCTCGCTTGTGCGGCCGGCACCTGCGGGCTCACCCTTTCCGCTGCTCTTGCGTAGCGCAAGGCAGGGTGAAATGGAACGAAGCTCCACCGCCGGGCGGATCTTCGATCCAAATATGACCACCATGAGCCTGTACTGCTAGACGACAGAAGGCCAAGCCGATCCCTAGTCCGGCGGGTTTGTCCTTCTGACGCAGGCGGCTGAATTTATCAAAGACGCGCTCGCGATCAGAGGGAGGAATCCCCGGACCACTATCCCGCACCCAGCATTCTACAGACTCGCCGTTGGGTCGAGCGCCGACCTCGATGTAGCCTCCCGACGGCGTAAATTTGACAGCGTTTTCTAGTAGATTGATGATCACACGCAGGATCATGCTGGGATCCACCCACACTGGCGGCAGGTCCTCCGGCAGAACGGTGACCAGGCGATGCCGGCGGTTCTCCACAGCCGGCCCGACGTCGTGCACGGCCTGCTCGATCAGGCTCTTCAGATCGATCACCTTTTGATCCACCACCGACTGGCCGACTTCCAAGCGGTTCAGATCCAGCAGGGAGACGACCAGCCGTTCCAAGCGAGCCGCAGAGCTGGAGGCGATGGTCAAAATTGTGCGCACCTGATCGTCTGAGGTATCCAGCAAGATGCGCAACATCTCTAGGCTGGAGACGATGTTGGAGAGTGGAGAGCGCAGATCGTGGTAGATCATTGAGATCAGGTCCTCGCGCAGGATGTCCAGCTCCTTGCGAGCGGTAATGTCGCGCAAAATCCACTGCAACACCCCCGACGGTCCAAAGTCCACACGCCGCACGTAGACCTCAATATGTCTTTGGGTCCCATCGCGTCGGCGCAGAGACGACTCGTAGCGACAGGCCTGGTTGTTGCGCAACATCTCGAACTGCCGACCAATGCAATCCCAATCGACCGGATGCAAGGAGTCAATGGTGTGCAACCGCAATTCGTCCTGGTTCAGCCCGATCAGCCATTCTGCCTGACGGTTAATCTCTAAGATATTCCCCTGCCAGTCGGTGATCAAAATGGGATCGATGCTGTCTTGGAAGAGTTCTTGATAGCGGCGTTGAGCGGCCTCCATCCGCTCATAGAACTGAGCGTTTTGAATGGCAATACCGGCCAGATTTCCCAGACCAATCAGCACTGACAGCGCATCCGGTTCAAAGGAGGCGCTGGAGAAGCGAACAGCCTGGATCACGCCAATCGGGCCATCTTGGCCGGGCAAGGGGGCAATGGCCACCGCCTGCGCCTGGAGATCTTTCAGGCAGTCCATTTGGCGCAGGTGCTTCTCTCCTTCGGGGCCGGCGATAATCTCGCCCCGTCGTTCCCGCAAGACGTTACCAACCACCCCTGTATCGGCAGGCAGGCGGGAATGAAGCAGGCGATCGGCGTGCTGGCCGGTCGCCGCTCGAAACGCCACCTCATTGGTTTGCAGATCCAACAGGCCGATAGCGGCCATCTCCACTTGCAGCGCCTGCATGGCCTGTTGCAAAATACGCTGCAGCACCTTGTCCATGTGCAACGAGGTGTTGATCACCATCGCGCTCTCCACCAAGGCGGTCATCACCTGCGCCTGGCGTCGACTCTCCGAGTACAGCCGAGCGTTTAGGACCGCCACCCCGGCCTGATCGGCAATCGCCTGCATCAACTCCAGATGTTCTTGGGTGAACGCGTTGGGCATGGGGTGCACCAGCGTCAGCACCCCGACCAATCGATCTCGCACCAGCAAAGGAACACAAAGAGCCGATTTCGCCCCCGTCTTCCCCTGATCGTCGGGACGTTTTAGCCAACGCTCATCACGAGAGGTGTCGGAAAGCAGCGCCGCCTGGCGATGTTGGATCACCCAGCCGGCTAGGCCGCGCTCCACAGTCTCTCGCAGCTGTTGGGTAGTATGCTCGTGGAATTGCTGACCGTAAACGATGGTGGCCTCCAACGGCTTCTGCGCATCGTCCAACACAATAATGCTGGCCCGTTCACCGCCCACATTGCGGATCGCAGCCAGCAAGACCCGTTGCAACACGGTCCGCAGATCAAGAGCGGCGGCCACCTCGCGACTGACATGATAAAGCAGCTCCAGCCGCAAGCGCATGCGATCGTTTCCAGAAGACATGGTCTGAACCATAGGGCGCTCCCTAGCAAAGTATAGCACATTCGCCCCAATGCGGTAAAATGCCCATATGCCCCTCGAGCTCTCCCGAATTCGCGCCCTGTGCTTTGACGTAGACGGCACACTGAGTGACACCGATGATCTCTACGTCAGCCGATTGGCGCGCTTCCTACCGCGCCTCCTGGTTCGCGATCCGACGCGGGCGGCGCGCCGATTGGTGATGTGGATCGAATCGCCGGGCAACGCCCTGATGGCTCTCCCCGACCGCTTCGGCCTGGACAAGGAACTAGCCGCCTTAGTCAACTGGATGTACCGCCGCCGGCGCAAACGCTGGAAAACCTTGCTGCTCGTCCCAGGTGTAGACGCCATGTTGGCCAGGCTCTATGGGCACTTCCCGATGGCCGTGGTCTCGGCCCGCAATGAGCAAGGCACCCGCGCTTTCCTCGATTACTTTCAACTGACGTCCTACTTCGACGTCATCGTCACCGCCCATACGGTGGAACACACCAAACCCTACCCCGATCCGGTCATCTATGCCGCCCAGCAGATGGGCGTTTCGCCCGAAGCCTGCGTCATGATCGGCGATACCACTATGGATATGCGTGCTGGAAAAGCGGCCGGCGCACAGACCATCGGCGTCCTGTGCGGCTTTGGCGAAGAAGATGAATTGCGCCGCACTGGAGCCGATCTCATCCTGGATTCCACGGCTCAGGTCGGACCCTTGCTATTGGGCGAAACTCGCCCCGAGCACAGCTAGCGACGGTTGGCAATTGAAGGAGGGAGGGAATTGGGCCGGCGACGCCTCAATATTTGTATATACAACTTGACTTTGGCGCTCGTTCGTGCTATGGTTAGGTGAATTCCCTGCTCGGCTGCAACGATCGATAGAAAATGAAGCAGCGCGCTAGCGGGAGACAGAACTCTCTCAAGGATGCTTGTATGCAACGTGAACGCGTCTCTGAAAACGTGTACTGGTTTCAAAGCGATGTCTATGCGCAAGTCACGGCCGGCGTCGTGGTCGGCCCCCAATGGGCGGTTGTAATTGATACCCTGGCCTTGCCCGAAGAAACCATGAGCATGCGCGATTTCATCGAGCGCGACCTAAGTGTACCGGTGCGGTACATAATCAACACTCACTACCATGCCGATCATACCTGGGGAAACTGCTTCTTCCCGGGGGCCACGGTGATTGCCCACGCCCGCTGTCACGAACTCCTCGAAGAGCGCGGTATCCCTTCGTTAGAGACGGCTCGTCAACAGAACAACCTGCTGCGCCAGGTCAAGATCGTCCTTCCCCACATCACCTTCGCCTCCGGCGAGCTCACCTTGCGTGTGGGGAAGAAGAACCTGATCCTCTTTCCGACCCCCGGCCACAGCCCCGATGGCATCTCTGTCCTCGTCGAAGAAGATCGAGTGCTCTTCGCTGGCGACGCCTTCATGCCACTCCCGTATGTCGTGGACGGAGACATCGACGACATCACCACCTCGATTCGCAAGATCGCTCGCATGGGCCTAGAGAACATCATCCAGGGTCACGGCGATATTATCTTGCGCGGTGAGATCGATGCTGCCGTCAAAGAAAACCTCACCTACCTGACCAACCTGAAAAAGATCGTCAAGAGCGCCATGCGTCGCCGCAATCCCTATGAGGTCCTTGAAACCGTCTCGATCGAAGACTGCGGCAAGAGCGGCGTCTATCTAGGAGGCTTGGCAGAGACGCTGCACCAGCGCAACTTGCTAGCCCTGCTCAACCGATGGTCTGAGACATCTTCTAAAAACAGCAAAAAATAGCCTACCGTGGCCTTATCGTGTAAAATATGCTTATCCGTTCCGGACTCACTGCAACCCATACTCCTTTTGTCGGAGAAACAGCCATATGTATCACACCATTATTATTGTGGGTAATGTTGGGCGCGATCCCGAAATGCGCTACACCCCTAGCGGTCAGGCAGTGACCTCATTCTCCGTAGCCACCAACCGCCAATATACCGCTTCCAACGGTGAACAGGTGAAAGAAACCATTTGGTTCCGCGTCACCACCTGGGGCAAGATGGCCGAGATCTGCAACCAATATCTGAAAAAAGGCACCAAAGTGCTGGTAGAAGGACGACTAGCCCCAGATCGGAACACCGGTGGCCCTCGCATCTGGACCAAACAGGACGGTACCGTTGGTGCATCGTATGAAGTTACCGCCAACACCGTGCGCTTCCTCTCCCCTCGCCAAGAAGGCGGCGAAGTGAGTCTGATGGACATGGATGCCGGAGATGTGATTGCGCCCTCGGAGGACAACATTCCCTTCTAGCCTGGAGAACCATCAATGACCGCCTCTGTGCGCCCTCTCCCCCCGCAGCTCGACGTCCCTCCCGATCTGCAGCCGGTTTACTCCAACCTAGTGCGCATCTCCCACTCCCCAGCCGATCTCGTGCTAGATTTCGCCCATGTCTTGCCGGGAGAGGGCAATGCCCGCGTTCAAGTCCGCCTGGTGATGTCACCGTTGAGCGCCAAGCTGTTTTATCGCGCCTTGGGGGAAAATCTGGCGCGTTACGAGGCGGCGTTCGGTGAGATCGTGATCCCCAGCAATCAATCCTTAGCCGATCAGCTCTTTCGGCCCTATCAACAACCCCCTGAGCCCCCTGGTGACAAAAACGAATGACATGCAACGCCTGGACGAAATTGCAGAACGCCTCCGCAAAGACTTAGAAACCCGCACGACCATGCGCGATCGGGCTCTGGCCGTGGCTCGCGAACTGACTCGCGCCTGCTCCCTGGCCATCCGCGCTGCACATCGCCTTCCCAACAATCTCCCCCTCTCCCCGCCCTCTGCAGACCAGGAGGAAATGAATCAGCTCCTGATCAAAGCGCAATCCCTCGCTGAAGAACTACGCACCGATCTTGAGCCCTATCCCGACCTGTACTATGCCGGCTACACCCAAGACGCTCTCAAGGAATTCGTCGAAGCCAGCGCAACTTGTGCCCTGATCCAAAATCACCCTCTACCCACGCCAGAGGAACTGAAGGTTGACAGCGCTACTTACCTAAATGGCCTGGCTGAGAGCGTGGGTGAGCTACGTCGGCGCACTTTGGATATTCTCCGTCATGGCTACTCCGAAGAGGCCGAACGTCTGCTCAACGCCATGGATGACATCTATAGCATCCTAGTGACAATGGACTACCCCGACGCCATTACCAATGGACTGCGCCGGCAGACTGATCTAGCACGCAGCACCATCGAGAAAACTCGCGGAGACATTACGTTTAGCCTACGCGGTCAACATCTCGAACAAGCCATCGCCGGCCTGATCCAGCGCCTGAACGGTCCATCCCAGCCCGATCCCTCACACCCATCATCGTTCGTCTCCAAGGAGCCATGACCCATGGTGCGTGGGGGTCGGCGCTATCGGCTCTTGATCTATCGCGCTGTGGTGGATCGTTGGTGGCCGTCGATCCTGTTCCTAGGTTTCGCTCTGTTGACCCTTGCCTGGCCGCTCTATCAACAAAGCCAGCACGACGAACCTTGGCGTTGGCAGGGCATGATCGCCCTGGGGGTCATCGTGATCGGGGGAGCCTTGTTTCTCTTGGCTCTGCGCAAGCTGGCATATGTTCAAGTCTTCCCCACCTACCTCAAGTTGGTGACTCCATTTCTGCGCGTTCACATTTCACGCAAACGCATCCGTCGCACCGTTACTGCCGAGGTACAGGCCCTGTTCCCCCCCAGCCAACTGCGCGGCTGGAAGCGCGAAGTGATCGCATCGCTCGCCGGTCGCACGGCCATCGTGTTGGAGTTGAACGGCTGGCCAATGGCGCCCACCGTGCTGCGCTGGTTCCTCTCGCCGCTCTTTTTCAAAGACCATACTCCCCACTTGGTGCTCGTGGTGGAGGACTGGCTTCGCTTCAGCACGGAACTGGAAAGCGCGCGCAGCGGCGAGAAAGGCGCAAAACCCACCTTGCCGCCTGGTCATTCGTCCATCCTCTCCCGTTTGCGTCATCAACCTCCGAAAAAGATGTGATAAACATCACAAGAGTTCGGTGACGTTCAGAATTGTCAGACATAATTAAAGTGTGGTAGGATGCCCAACAGAGACGCAACCCAGCTATCTCAACAAGCTCCTCAAAGTCTCCTCCTTTGGCGAATGCCTCCGCCGGCCCTCCTCCGGTGGAGGCTTTGTTTAATCGGCTTGGGCCGGCAAAACCACAAAAAACGTTGTCCCCTCCCCCAAGGTTGACTCCACCCAAACGCGCCCTTGATGATTATCTACAATCGACTTGACGATCGCCAAGCCCAATCCCGAACCAGGTATATTGCTGGGGACATTTTGCGCTCGGTAGAATTTCTCAAAAATACGCGGTTGATCGGCCGGCGGAACGCCCGGCCCGGTGTCGCTGACCTCTAAGATCACCTGTCCGTCCTCGGCGCGTATGCGCACCCCGATCTTGCCGCCGGCCGGCGTGTACTTGATGGCGTTGTTTATCAGGTTATCCACCATCTGGCGCAACCGCAAAGGATTGGCCCGCAAGGCAGGCAGGCCGGTTTCCACGTCCAAATCAACCACCTGCTTACGCGCCTCAATCTGAGGCTTGAGAAGATCCAACACATACTCGACAATGTCCTCCAAATGAACCACTTCACGGCGAGTATCCAGGCCGGCCTCCAGACGGCCCAAATCCAGCAGATCGTTGACCAGCGTGGTGACATGGCGAATGCTGGCTTGCAAGCGCGACATAAATTCGCGCTGATGCTCATTCAGAGGGCCGGTGCGTCCGATCAATTCCGCATACCCCAACACCGAGGTCAGCGGTGATCGCAGATCGTGCGAGATGGTGTGCACAAAATCGCTCTTAATCCGATCCAACTCCTTGAGATATGAAATATCCTGCAACTCAATCGCCGAGCCAACGTTCGGAACGAGCGTCAAATAGGCGTTGAACACGCGCCCATCATCCATGTTGATCTCATGATAGGGCACCCCCTCGCTGCGCGGGCGCAACAACATGGCTTGTAGATCGGGGTGAGGGATGGCTTCCTCAATCGGCTTGCCCAAGACCTCTTCGGCCACGATCGAAAAGGCTCGCTCTGCCGCAGGATTCACTAGCAAAATTCGACCTTTGGAATCTAGGATAATAATCCCATCATCAATGTTCCGAAAGATCGCCTTAAAATCGGCAAGCTGCCGTTGCAACGCAGCCGTACTACGCCGGACCTCCTGACGCACCCAATCCCCCAGGCGCTGCGCCTGTTTCAGACTGCGCCGAATGGTGCTCACAATATCGTCGGTGCGCAGAGGGGGATAAAGATAGCCGTTCAACCCCAACCGCAAGACCTCCTTGGCGATGTCCAAGGAATCCTTCTCAACATAAACCAGGATTGGCAAGGTCGGGAAGCGTTCCCGCTGTTCGGCGGCCAACTGCAACCCTGACTCGCCGCCCAATCTTTCCCCAATCAACAACAGGTCGGGCGAAACCTCATGCAGAGCGCGCTCCAGGCTCAAGCGATCATGGACCACGGCTGTTTCATACCCTGCGCTGTGCAGAGCGCGTTGCCCCAACTCGACAAAAGGCGATGGATCTAAGGCCAGCAGAATCATCACAGTCTGATTCATGACAACCTGCTGCTACGATCGCTGCGTATCAGGGCGGAGAGCCGTTGGGCAGCAGCATTGATCGAAAGCAGGGCCTGCCGTTGTTGGTCGTTAAACGGGCCGGCCCTGCCGGTCAGCAACAAGCCCATAGGGTGGAGAATCTGATCCAACTCTTTCTGGAGCGCCTCCCGCAACCGGGAAAGCTCATCGCGCTGTCGCTGTTCGCCGGCCCGAGCGGTTTCAGCCGCCTTCTGGACGGTGAGAAACAAACGTTCATTCAACAGAGAAATCGAGGCATAATCGGCCACTGCCTCCAACAACGTTTGCGTAGCCTCCTCGAACGGAACATCCGCCTTGCGCAGGACCACCATCAAACCGATAACTTCTTCTTGGACCTTGATCGGCATCACAGCCGCCGCCTTTCCCAGCATAGATGCCTTGAATTTCTGCAACGCCTGGCCGTGGATTAACAACGACGCCCCCGAAAGCGCTACAAGCGCGCTGATGCCATCTTCCAGCGGATGGCCGATCTTCTTGGCCCAAGCCTCCGGCAGGTTGCGCTGAGAGACCAAGATGAACTGCTTGGATCGCTCCTCGCGCAATAGCAACCATCCCAAATCGGCTTCTGCCACCCGCAGCGCACCTTCGATGATCGTATCCAACAAGCGCCGCCGATCGGTAATAGAAACCACCGCTTTGCCGATCGAAATAATCGTTGTCAGCTCGCTCACCTTGCGCTGTAAGCGTTCATTAGTGGCCTTAAGCTGTTCATTCAAGCGTTGGCGGCTCCGCGCCTGACGCACCTGCTTCAAGACGCGCTCCACCGCCGCCACCACCTCGGCCTCCCGAGCCGGCCAGAGCAAGGCATCGGCTGCCCCCAAACGGAAGGCCTGGATCACCTCCTGCTCGTTTCCCTTCTCTGCGATCACGATAATCGGCATTTGCAAGCCTTGAGAGACAAAGGCCACCAATAAATCCTTCCCGCTCAAATCGGGGAGATGCAAATTAGTCACGATCACATCGGGCAACGATTGCAACGCCTGCCGAATGGCCATCCCGGCCTGGGTAACTATCTCTACTGTATACCCCAAGGGCCTCAGCGCCTGACCGGCAATAACGTCTGCAATGTCAGGATGGCTTTCTACCAACAGAATGCGCTCAAGAGACGCCATAACCCTCCGTTTCCAACCACGGCTGATAAAGCGATTGTAACATCATTTAGAGAGACGCGAAGATCGACCTTTAGGGTTTTGGCCGGCGCAGATCATACAAAACGAACCCTTCCCCGCGCGCCGCCACGGCATACTGATCCAAAATCGCCTTCAGATCGGGCTGTTTCTCGAGTTGATTGAAGGTCGTCACCAGAAAATACTCCTTATCGGCCGCCAATTCGGCGAACACCTTCTCGGCGTTGAGCGTCTTCCCGCGCACTTCGGCCAGCCCCGAAGCGATCGGCCAGAGCGTCACCCGCCGCCAACCGTAATACATCAAGCGATACCCAAAATCCTGAGTCAAGGCGATCACCTGCGCCCTGGGCGGAATCGATTGTCCTACCCTCTCCCAGTAGGCCGGCTCGCCACGAAAATTTTCAGAAAGAAGGATCGAACGCGCCACCCAGGCTTGGAACCCGATCCCGGCCACGATCAACCCGATCAGCGCCATTTGCCATCCCCGCTTCTCTTCAGACGCCCGGCGGGCTCCGATCTCGATCAACGGGCACAACCCCAAAGCGATGATCGGCGTCAGCTGCAAGTGATAGTACGAGTGGGTGTACATCTGAAACGGCACGGACAAACCATAGAGCACATAGCCCGTCCACAACCCGATCAGGAGCGCTCGACCGCGCTGGGCCATCAAAACTGTCCCGATCAAGCTCAGAAACAGGAAGGTTTGACCGAAAAGGCTGCCTAGAAAGGCCAACCACTTGGTGTAAAAGTCGGTGCTGGTCAGCAGAGTGAACATCTCTAACGACCAATTCACCGCATACTCGCTCGAACGCTCTGGATGAAACACGAAATAGTGCAACAAGGCCGGCGTGACCATCACCGCCAACATGCTCCACATCTGACGGGATCGCCAAGCGTTGCGCCCCAGGGTGAACAGAACCATGGCTATCGCTGCGCCTCCAACGATCCAAGCGATGAAAATCTTGACCAGAGCCGAAAAACCGATGCTCAAAGCTGCTAGGAGCGCAAAACGCCAAGAAGCGCTGATTCTGCCTCTCGTCCACCGTTCGCCTTCTGCTCCTTCTGCTGTTCTTGCCTCAGACCAACGGAAGAGAAAATAGATGCCGATCACGGCCGAAGCCGTCATCAACGGATCCGGCTGGAAGGAACGGCTAGCTTGCACCGAGAACGGCAACACCAGAAAATATGCCGACGAGAGCAAAGCAGCGATCGGTGAACGAGTGATTCGACGCGCCAAATCATACAGCGCCAGCCCAGCGAGCAGCCAGAACACCGTCCCATACAGGCGCGGGATTGCGATCGACTCGCCCCCGATCCACAGGTAGGTCAACGCACTGAGCGTTTCAACGATCGGCGGCTCGTAGCGAGCTGGGATGCGTGCAATCGTCAGGGCCAGTTCCCGTTGAATCGGATCGGCTTGGGGCTGCATTTTATAGTAGATGCCGCGGGCTACAATGGCATTGCGAAGTTGACGGGTAGGATGAAAATCAAGAGGCGGGTCGGTAATGTCGATCAGGCGCAAGAACCCGCCCAAGGCAAGCAACAGAATCAACAAGCAGCGATGGAGAGAAAGACGCAGGAAAGCCATTCTGAGATCACCTGTTCGCCGGCCCTCACCGATCAGGGGTCAGGACGACGAAATCTCCTTCTGGAAATTCAGCGATGATCTTGTACGAACGCAGCAGTGGAATGCTCACTCGCCGTAGCCAGGCATTGCTCTCCTCGGCAAAGGCTTCATTGCGATCCTTGTAACGCCCCGGCGGAGTGGGAGCCACGATCAGGGCATAGCGATGCTCGGCAATGTCGGCCCGGAAGCGGTCGATTAGAGGACGATAGTTGGTCATCGCAAATTCCATCAGGTCAATGTTGTCATATTCCGGAACCAAGGGAACGCCCCGGATCAGGCCGAAGGTCAACAGATGACGCTGAGAGATAAACAGGACACGCCCCCCTTGCGCTACCGCTTGATCGACCAGGGCTTGTAGGCGGGCCAGCGAGTCGGCGTGTCGCTCCAACGAGGGTAGGCCTGGGTAGGCGGAAAAGAGGACGAAGAAGGCGGTTGCCAGCACTGTCGAGGTCGTCAGGAGCGGAGGAAACGCTCGGGGCGGGGCAGCCGGCCCAAGGTCTGGAACGAAGCGGTCGAAGATCAGGTAGAGGCCGATCGCGAGGGAGAGAGTCAGATAGGTGTCGAGGTTGTGCAGGTTGCTTCCTCCCCCGATCTTGGCGCTGACGATGAAGCCGCCTACCAGGAGCACTATCATCATGGCGATCAGGCCGACGATCCGAATCCAGTGCCAGCGTCTTTGACGGAGATGGAGATAGGCGATCAAGGCCAGAGGAGTCGCCATCAATAGTCCAGCCGGCAGGATCCCCAGCGGTTGCAGGGCACTTGGAAACAGGCGGTACCAGAGCAAGAGTTGCCAGAAGGCGGCGTTGAACATCTCGGCGGAGACTTCGGAGATGGAAAAGTACCACTGCCGGGCAGCAAAGGCCATGCCCAAGCCGAGAACGGTGTAGATCGCCGGCCAGGCTAGATAACGCACCAAGGAGCGATTGCCAATGGGCGTCTCGAGCAGATAAAAGGCAATGGCCAGCATGGCCGGGATGGGGAACCAGTTGATGCGGCTGATGCCGGCCCAAAAGGAGGCCGCCCCCAGGGCGAGGAGGGATGCCACAGGACGGTCGGGACGATAGACTGCAGTCACCGGAATGGCCGCCAACAGCAGATAGAAGTACACCGGCCCCTGAAGGAGGTAGAGTGTCCCCCACAGGAAGAAGCCTAGCAATACAAAGGAAGCTGGGACCGGAGGATGCGCATGAGACGAGGTCGAGTGACCACCTGTCACGCGGCGCAGGAAGAGGGCCGCCGTAAGCGCCGGCAGTAGCACGCTGAGCAAGGTTTCCCACAGGCGCACGAGCCAGAGCGACGGCCGAGGCAGGAGCAGAGGAACGGCCTCGATCACGTAGCGGCTAAGGTCTTGGTAAAAAGGCGGCAAGGATAGGCCATAGTAGCGCTCGGAGAGCAGCAGCGAGGCATGGTAATAGCGCGTGCCCTCCGACCAGTGGAGCGAGAAGGGAGAGGTCGAAAGCGAAGGAAGAGTGGTGAGCAGATGATAGTAGAGCGAAAAAAGCAATGTTGAAAAGAGGAAGGCGCGCCACAATCGAGATGGATCGGCACCAGAGAGTACATACGCCCCTGCCAGGCTGATGCCGAAGACCACCAGCAAGCGCACCGACAGGGAGTGAAAGACAGAGGTCCACGGACCGAGGAAGAGGAGCGGGAAGATGAAGAGAAGGAATAACATCCCCGCCAGGCGCACACGCCGGCCCGAAGAGCTCGGCCAGCGGCGATCGGACACCAGCTCGGCGAGGAGCGGCCTGACAATGGTCAAGAAGCCGGGAAGACGGATCGGCCGGCCCAACCAAACGGCCAGCGCCAGCAACGCCAGACCAACCCCGCCCACTGCAAAGACCAGCATCGTGCGCCGCCAGAACACGAACAACACGCCCCCGCTCCCCAGATGCGCTGCCAACCCGATGACCAAAATGCCGGCCAACGCTAGCGCTAGGCGCCACCAGTCACGACCGACCAGATTGCCCAAACGTTCCAGGACCCCAACTTCAGTCATCCCATGTCACCTGTTGCAGAGTGTTCGGCTCCAAGCGAACTGCCAATTCGACCAACAAGCGCGCACAGCGCTGAACGTCGGTTAGGGCAACCACTTCGACCGGCGTGTGCATATAACGCAGGGGAATGCTGATCACCGCCGTGGGGACTCCTTCGCGGGCCACTTGCACGGCAGCCGCTTCGGTTCCTGAGGATACGGGCATAGGTTCAATTGTGTAGGGGATTTCCAGTTCGTCAGCCAGGGCACGCAAACGCTTGAACAGATGGGGATGCACATGTGGGCCAATGCCAAGCGTGGGTCCCTCGCCTAGTGGAAACGCTTGCCAACTTTGCACACCAGGCGAGCGAGCGTGAGTCACATCCACGATCACCGCCAAGTTGGGTTGCAGAGCGAAGGTGGATGTTGCGGCGCCGGCAAAGGTTACTTCTTCTTGGACGGTGGCGGCAAACCACACATCCCAGGCGTGCTGCCGCCCGCGCAGGAGTTCTAGGGCATGGGTGAGCGCTGCCACAGAGACGCGATTGTCGAGCGAGTGGCCACAGATCAGCTGATCGCCCAATTCGATGGGAGGATTGGCAAAGGAGACCAGATGGCCTGGTCGAACCAGTTGATCCACCTGCCGGGCCGGCAGGCCTAGATCTACCAGCAGGTGATCCCAAGTGGGAAGGTCCTTGTTGGCATCGTCCGGCAGCAGGTCCAGTGGACGCGTCACGATCACCCCCGCTAGAGGACGCTTGGCATGGACGATCACAGCCTGGCCAGGCAAAATGCGTGGATCCACGCCGCCGATGGGCGTCAAACGCAAGAAGCCCTGCTCCAGGCCGGCCACCATCATGCCGATGGCATCCATATGGGCAGAGATCAGCAACGAGGGACGGGGTTCGGCAGCCTGGCCGCGATGCAAGGCATGAACCGATCCTAGCCGGCTCTGATGGATGGAGTCGGCCAGTGACGCCCATTCTCGATGGATCAATTCCGCAACCGGCGATTCGTATCCGGCCAGACCTGCCGACGAGAGCAGAGCTTGCAAAAAGGGAGAAATGACCATATCTCACTCTCTTAGGGGGTAGTGGTCGCAGAGGACGAGGGAGTAGCGCTGGGAGAGGGGATGGGGCTTGGGGTCGTGCTTGGGGTTGAGGTCAGCGTCGGGGAGACCGTGTATGTAGGAGACGAGGTCCAGGTGGGTGTTGCGGCGGGCGTGAAGGACGGCGTGGGTGAAAGCGTCGGTGTGGGAGAGGGGGTGGGGGTTGGGGATGGCGTGGGCGACGAGGTGATGGTCGGGGTGAAGGTGCGCGTGGGCGGCAGGAAGGGCGTCGGGCTCACGGTTGAGGTAAGAGTCAGGGACGGGGTCGGGGTGAGGGTCGCAGTATGAGTCCAGGGGAGATGGGTAGGCGTAAGGGTGTAAAAAGGAAGTGCGGGCAGGGTCGGGGAGGGGATGGCTATGGTCACGGTGGCGGTGGACGTTGGGGTGGGAGTCTCCGGTTCCGGCGCTAGGGCCACCAGAACACCTCCCAGGCAGTAACAAGGAAGGGTGGAGAGGATCACCATGACCAGGATCAGACGGCGACGATGGCGAGCAGCGGTTGGATCGTTCATTGGCTAGATAATAACACAAGCGTCTCAAGAAGTTAGAAAAGGCTCAGCGGTTCTCGCGAAACGTCACGAAAACCATGTTCTTCTCGCAATCGCTGTAGGTGTTGATATAAACGTTCTCGGAGAGCGGCAGGCCGGCCTGATCGAGTAGTTGCAGGAATAACGTCTGTTTAGAATCGACCGGCGTGGTTCCCAGTTGGATCTCAAAACCAGACGGACCATAGAGTAGTGGGGCAAAGCCGGAGGCCACCACATAATTGATCGCCTCGCCGTTCAGCGTGCCCTTCAAGCGGATGATCAGGTAAAGATGATGGGCGCCGTTCTTGTCCAACACGATGCCAGCCACCCCCAGCCAGTTACAACCGAATTCCGGACGATATTTACTGCTGGGAATGTACTCCACCTTGGCAGAGTAGGGGGCTCGGGGGGTGGGGCCAGGGCGCAGGGTGGGACTGGGCCGTGGTGTCGCTGTGGGCGGAGTCAGCGCCACTGGCGTAAAGGTAAACACCGGCGTGAAGGAGGGAAGAGGAGTATTCGTAGGAGGAATGTAGGGCGTGGCGCTGGGCGTCCAGGTGGGCGGCATTTCCAACAGCGTTGCGGTTGGCGTTGGCAAAAGATCGACCGCTTGAGCGCGCTGAGGCGGGAACGGATTGAGAGGAGTAGTGGGAGTAATGAAGATCAAGAGATAATACGCCCCAAGGCAAGCGGTCACGATCAAGACCAAGATCGAGAACACGTCCCAAACGCTTAGAGCAAATCGGGGCGGAGAGGGAGGGCGTTCAAACTCAAAATCGTCGAATGCATCGGGAGAATAGCTCATGAGCGCCTCCATCAAGGGAAAAGAATGTTCGCCTGCGCACGCTGACGAGCAAGCCACTCAGTTAACGCGCGCGCTTGTAGGGTGAGCCGCGCATCTGGAGCCAGACGACGCAGGCCGCGTTCAACGACGTAGAGAATATGATACCCTACTGTGCTCGGAATGACATCGCTGAACTGGCCAGGCTGCAGGGCGAAAACCGCTGCATCCAGAGCGGGTTCGAGCAAATAACCCGCCGGAAACCATCCCAGATCGCCGCGCGTGAGCGGGTCGTAGCGCATGGCCAGCCCGTCAAAGGGAATACCGTTTCTCAGTTGAGTAAGTACAGCTTGGGCCTCGGCCTCGGTCTTGAAGACCATCTGGAGAGCGTGTACCTGTTCGACTTCTTCGGGGATCTCGGCCGCGATTCGGTCGCGCATTCGAGCGGCCTCGGCCGCCCGTTTCAGAGCGATACGAAACGATGCCTCGTCGTACCCATGGGCGGCTTGCCAAGTCCGCAGAGCCTCCCTCCCTCCGATGGAGGCAGCCAAGGCGTCGATTCGCGCTTGAACCTCGGCCTCACTGAGGCCCAACCCGGCCGCTCGCGCCGCTTGAGCCAGCAAGGTCTGATCAATGAGATCGTCCAAGACGATCCGCTCAGCTTCTTCTACTGAGGCCTCCTTGCCCAAGGCTGCCTGCGCCGCTTGATAGCGAGCCACCTCGGCCCGATACTCGGCCAATGGGATTGGTTCACCGTTGACGATCGCGATCGCCGGAAGCGGGGTAGCCGTGGGAGTGGGAGACGGGGCTTGGGTTGGCGAGGCCACGCGGTGAGGTTCTGAGGGGGCCGGCGGAGGAGCACAGGCAACCATGCTACTCAGCATCACCCAAACCACCACCACCAACAGAACGCTCCAAAACCAGAGCCTAGCGTTTCCTGCCGGCACATTCTGGTCAACCGCACGTTTGGACCAAGGAAACATCGCTCGGATTATACCGAAATGCGTCCGGCTTTGGGACCTTGCAAGAAATCACACCAGGGCTTTTCAAGAATATCACTTTGCAGCATACTTACAAAAGCATGATTTCAGGAGGCCAAGCAATGAAGACGACAAGTGTGCTTCAAGCGCTCAAGACCACTCCGGACCCGCGTGGACAGCAGGGACAACAATATCCGTTATTCAGCCCGTTGGCGATCTTGCTACTGGCAGTGATGCATGGCAAACGTTCCCTGCGGGGGATGTGGCTATGGGTCAAACGGCGGCAGCGACAGTTTTTGAAAAGCCCTGCTCTGTGGCCGGCCAGGGTTTGTTCTCTCTCCCTTTTGCAGTAAAATGAAAGGCATGCACGTTCCTTCCTTCCCCGGTTCGGATCGGTTGGGCACGCTGATCGCCGCCGTGCTTTTGCCCTTTGCGCTCACGCAGGTGTTGCCGCCTGCGGAACTGCCGATCCGCCTGACGTTGGGAGATTTTTTTCTGGACTCGTCGCTTACCTTGATCGGCGTGATGACTCTGTTGGCCGCCGGCGTGACAGCCACCGGCATGGATTGGCTGATCCGCAGCCATCCAGCGCTGCATGCTCGGCAAACGGTGGAGCATTGGTTGGTGCCCACGCTCACCACCCTGGTGCTCGGCATTCCTTTGGCTATCCTGCCAGCCGGCCACTCGTGGTGGCTCGCCTTGGGGTTAGCCGGCCTGCTGCTGGCGGTGGTCTTTCTCGCTGAGTACATTACGGTCGATCCGACGGCGCCAGCCTACTCTGTCGCTGGGGGACTTTTGACGGCTCTCTCGTTTGCCATCTTCTTGATCCTGGTGAGCGCCCTGCGCGCCGCTGGACCGCGTCTGATCTTCTTTGCGCCGGCGGTCGCCCTGGCCAGCTTCCTGATCCCCGTGCGGGCATTGCGCCTCCGCTTACGACGTTGGGAATTCCTCTGGCCGTTGGGAATTGCCTGGATCACGGTGCAACTGGCCGCGGCGTTCCATTACTGGCCCCTGAGCCCCCTCCAGCACGGCTTGGCCCTGCTTGGCCCGCTTTATGCCCTGACGTCTCTGGCTATTCACCTGAGCGAAAACCTATCCTGGCGTCGTGCCGCCTTGGAACCGATCCTGGCTATCGTCCTGGCCGGAATAGCGATCCTTGTCCTGCGCTAATGAATGAGACGTTGATCTTGTCTTCTCATCATCTAACTGAGATGATCTGCCACGTCGAGCGCCATCTCCCGCTGGAGGCTTGCGGTTTGTTGGCCGGCCGCAACGGGCGAGTCGAGGCGGTGATCCCAGTGACCAACGCCCTCTCCAGCCCAATCCGTTTCCGTATGGACCCGCTTGAACAGTTGCGCGCCTTTGAGTGGATAGACGAGCAAGGGCTAGACCTATTGGGCATCTTCCACTCCCATCCGGCCGGCCCGGCGGTGGTTTCTGCTATCGACATTGCCGAGGCCGCCTATCCGGTGGTGCATGTGATCCTCTCGCCCGGCCGAGAGGGTTGGCAGGCCCGCGGATTCTGGATCGAGGCCGGCCAGGCCCGCGAGGTTCCCCTGTGCATCGAAGGCTGATCGTCTGTAGAGTTGCTATGCTGGATAGTCCATCAAAACCGCCCCTTTTGGGCAACGCACTCGCTTTCTCTGTGTTATCTTTTGTGTCAAGCTTCCATCCCTTCTTCTGGAGAGAGACGTGAACGAATGGATCGCTTGGATAGGCGTCTTGCTCGCCTCCTATGTGTTGGGGTCGATCCCCTTCGGTTTGCTGATCGTTAAGCTGAGTACCGGCCGCGACATCCGCCAAGTGGCCAGCGGCCGCACCGGCGGCACCAACGCCATGCGCGCCGCCGGCTTTTGGGCCGGCTTGCTCACCGCCGTGTTGGACATTTTGAAGGGAGCTGCTTCCGTCTGGTTAGCCCAGCTCGTCCTGCCAACCAACCACTGGCTTCATGTCTTTGCACCTTTGCTGACCATCGTCGGCCACAACTACTCGATCTTCCTGCCCGAATTTGACGAACATGGCCGCTTCAAGAGACTACGCGGCGGGGCAGGTGGAGCGCCGGCGGCCGGCGGTGCACTGGGCCTTTGGCCCATGTCCCTGCTGATCATCCTTCCGGTGGGGGCCTTGATCTTTTTCACCTTGGGATATGCCTCCATCACCACCATTAGCGTGGCCATGATCGCCACCATTATCTTCCTGGTTCGCGCCCTATATGGCTTTCCCTGGGTGGATGTGCTCTACGGCGTGCTGGCCGGCATCTTGTTGATCTGGGCTTTGCGCCCCAATCTCAAAAACCTGGTACAAGGCCAAGAGCGCGTGATCTCCATCAGCCTGCATGGCTGGCTCAAAGCGCGGCGCTGATCCCAGGATCATCCCTCGCCGCCGGCTGGCTGAGCCAAACTTCTCACTTCCGATTAAGCTCACATAGCGAATGCTGGTAGAATCATCGCCATGCTGAACAAACTCTGGCATCAAATCGCACGCCTGGCCCTGATCTTGGGTCTGGTCAGCCTGATTGGCTTGTTATTGGCGCGAGCGATCGTCCTGCTCTATGCTCGAACACGCCTCTTCACGGTGAAAGATGTAGCTTCGCATCGAGTTGCCATCGTCTTCGGTGCAGGACTACGTCGTGATGGAACCCCAACGACCGTCCTGGCCGATCGCGTGCAGACGGCGGCGACCCTGTACCTCGAAGGCAAGGTGGAAAAACTCCTGATGAGCGGTGACAACCGCTTTATCTATTACAACGAACCCGAATCCATGCGGCGCTACGCCTTGAGCCTGGGCGTGCCCGACGAAGCCATTGTCCTCGACTATGCCGGCCGGCGCACCTACGACACCTGCTATCGCGCCCGCCACATCTTCGGCGTCAAATCGGCCATCTTGGTCACCCAGGGCTTTCACCTGCCGCGTGCCCTCTTCCTGTGCAACATGCTCGGCGTGACGGCCGTGGGCGTCTCGGCCGACCTTAACGACTATCGGAAAATCTCACGTACCGTTTGGACCACCCGCGAGTGGATCGCTACCCTAGCAGCCATCGTCGACCTCCTGCAACACAAACCCGCCCAAGTCTTGGGCAAACCCGAACCGATCTTCCTGGAGAAACCATGACCCGCGAAGAAGCCCTGTCTATCGTTCGTGAATTCGTCAAAAACGAGAACCTGATCCGTCACATGCTTAGCGTGGAAGCTGCCATGCGCTTCTACGCCGAGAAGTTTGGTGAAGACGTAGAGACCTGGGGACTGCTCGGTTTGCTGCACGATTTCGATTGGGAGATCCACCCCACCCTCGAACAACACCCGCAAGATGGCGCGCCCATCCTACGCGCTCGTGGTCTGAGCGAAGAACTGATCGAAGACATCTTGAGCCACGCCGATCACCTCCACATCCCGCGCAACACCTTGCGTCGCAGAGCCCTCTATGCCTGCGATGAGATCACCGGCCTGATCACCGCCGTCGCCTTGGTGCGCCCCTCCCGTTCGCTCTACGACCTAGAAGCCTCCTCGATCAAGAAGAAATGGAAGGACAAAACCTTCGCCGCCGGCACCAATCGCGAAGACATGGAGCGCGCTGCGCAAGAATTCGGCGTGGATCTATGGGAACACGTTCAAAACGTCATCCTGGCCATGCGTCGCATCGCCCCCGAGCTGGGCTTAGAAGGCAACCTGCGCCCTCCCGCCCAGAGCCAATAAAAAAAATGAGCGCGGAGAGACTCGAACTCTCAGCCAATGGCTTAAAAGGCCACTGCTCTGCCGGTTGAGCTACGCGCCCGCGCAAAAAGCAAAACGCATTCTATCATGATCCTGCCGAACCGTCAAACTCTCTGGGCCTTGTTCAATAAGTCTCTTTGGACGGTACGAACTCTCTCTAGAAGAGCCACAAGCAGGCCGTTTGACCCTTGAATCGGCGGCTGACTCCATCGCTGATCCCCTCCCATGCCTGCTCTAGCGGGCTCTCCTTATCATGTCAAGGGTACTGATTGAACAAGCCCAACCCTGCCGCCGTGCATGCCTTGCTTCCCTGCTCGGTGCCTGCCGGGTTGCTATGTAGGTGAGCTCCCCCACATCTTCCGCTAACCTGGCATACCTGTTCCGACCGCCTCTACTCCCTCCCCAGATGACCCTTTCCCCTGCTCCCATGCGTTCCCGCCGCCAGAAGATCAAAGACTTCCTCACCTTTCCCCTTCGAGCCCTCATCCTTTTCCATGACGATCGCTGGGGACTATCCTCCCTCGCCTCCGAACGCTTCGACTACGTTGCCTCCGAAGTGCAGGGATACTGCCTGGACATCGGCTGTGGCTACAGCAACCGCTTCGTCCGTGAGTACCTGGGCGGTCACGGCGTGGGCATTGACGTCTACCCCTACGCCGGCTTGACCGAGGAAAACCTGGTTCCCGACCTCACCCACCTCCCCTTCGCCGACCACTCCTTCGATACCGTCACCTTCATTGCCAACCTGAACCACGCCCCCGAGTCCCAACGCGACGCTGAGCTGGCCGAAGCCTTTCGCGTGCTGCGCCCCGGCGGTCGGATCATCGTCACCATGGGCCTGCCCTGGGTCGAAATCCTGGTGCACAAACTCGTCTGGTTCTACGACCGCTTCCTCGGCATCAACGTGGACATGGATTCCGAACGCGGCATGCAAGAAGGAGAATCCTACTTCCTGACCGAAGACGAGATTTGTCTGCGTCTGACCCGGGCCGGCTTCCAACACATCGTCCGCAAACCGTTTTGGACTCAATGGGGCCTGAATCGCATGTACCTTGCCCGCAAACCCCCATGACCCATTCCCCCCAGCCTGCCCTGACTGTCGTAGTCCCGCTATACAACGAAGCTGAAGCCCTGCCGGCTTTCCTGCTGCGCCTGCTGCCCCTCTGCCAACAACAAGGCTGGCAGGTCATCTTTGTCAACGATGGCTCCCGCGACCAGACTCGCGCCATCCTCGAACAATACGCCCATCTGCCCTTCGTGCGCATCTTCCATCACAAGGTCAACCGCGGCTATGGCGGCGCCCTCAAAACCGGCCTGCTGGCCGCCACCACGCCCTACGTGGTCACCATTGACGGCGATGGCCAGCACGATCCAGAAGACATCCTGCACCTGTTTCACTTCACCCTCCAACACGATGCCGACTTAGTGATTGGCCGCCGCGACCCCGCCCCACAAGGCGACCTCTACCGACGCCTCGGCAAAACCCTGATTCGCGCCTTCACCCGCCTGCTCATGCCCCTGCCCATCCATGACCTCAATTCCGGCTTCAAACTCTACCGCACCGAACTGGCTCAGATCTACCTCACCGTCTGCCCCGACTCCATGGCCTTCAGCGACGTGATCACCCTCACCTTCCTCAACCAAAAAGACCTGGTCCTCGAACATCCTATCCACGTCTATCCCCGTCGCCAAGGCAAGAGCACCATCAGCACCTACACCGCCTTTGAAACCGTGATGCAAATCCTCAACTTGGTCATGCTCTTCAACCCCCTCAAAATCTTCCTCAGCCTCTCGGCCCTGTGCTTTGCCTTTGGCCTGCTATGGGGCACGCCCATCCTGCTCATGGGGCGCGGCGTGAGCGTGGGCGCCATGCTGGCCATCGTTAGCGGCCTGCTCTTCTTCTTTATCGGCCTGATCGCCAGTCAGCTCTCCTCCATCCGTCTCGGAGAATTGGCCCGCCGTCGAAAACGCCCCTAACGCATTCTCCAACTTGCGTTATACTGGTTCTATGGGCGTCTTCGACCAACCCTTTGTGATCGGACAACCGCCGGCCCGCGACGGTCCCCTGGCCCGTTTCCTGCCCCCCCTCGAAGACGGAGTCTTCCGCTCCTGGCTAGCGGATCGCGTCGACCGAGGCGCGTGGTTGCTCGACCCCTTCGGCGCCTCCCCTCGACCGGCCGTAGAAGCCGCTCGTGCCGGCTACCGCGTGCTGGTCACCGCTAACAACCCTATCGCCCGCTTCCTTCTTGAAATGACCGCCGCCCCACCGCGTTTGGGTGAACTCAAAGCCGCTCTGGCCGACCTAGCCATTTCCAAAAAAGGGGAAGAACGCCTCGAAACTCACTTACAATCGCTCTACCTCACCCTCTGTCTCCAATGCAACCGTGAGATCCCCGCTCATGCCTTCCTGTGGCGCAAAGGCGAACCGGCGCCGTTTGCCCGCCGCTACGAGTGCCCCGCCTGCGGTCACGCAGGAGAGTACCCGACTACTGACTCAGACGTAGAACGCGCCCAGCGCATTGCCGAGATGGCCGGCCTCCACCGCGCCCGCCTGCTCGAGCGCGTCGCCCGGCCCGACGATCCCGATCGCGAGTTCGTCGAAGAAGCCCTGGCTGTCTACCTACCGCGCGCCATCTACGTCTTGGCCATCCTGAACAATCGCCTCGACGCCCCGGGCATCACCCCTGAACGACGCCGACTGCTCAGCGCGCTGTTCCTCTCCGCCTGCGATCAAGCCACCACTCTCTGGCGCACCGCTCAAGAACGTCCTCGCCCGCGGCAACTGATCACCTCCAACGAATTCCTAGAACACAACCTATGGCTGGCCATCGAAGCTGCCGTCGAACCCTGGGCCGACGAGGCTCCACCGGTGCCGCTGGTCCTGTGGCCGGCCCGACTGCCAAAGGACAAGGGCGGCATCCTGCTCTTCGAAGGACGCCTGGCCAATCTGGCGACCCGAGTCAAAGATATCCCGGTAGCCGCTGTGATCACCGCCCTGCCACGCCCCAACCAAGCCTTCTGGACGCTCAGCGCCCTGTGGGCCGGCTGGCTATGGGGCAGCAAGGCCGCCGAGCCCTTTCACCTCGTCCTGCGCCGTCGCCGCTACGACTGGGCCTGGCACCTCGAAGCCCTGCGCTTCGCCTTTCACCACCTGGCTCACCTGATCCAGCTGGGCGCTCCCTGTCTAGCTCTCCTGGCTGAGCCAGAGCCGGCCTTCCTCACTGCGGCCCTGGCGGCCGCCGAAGCCAACGGCTTTCGATTGCAAGGCCTGGCGATGCGCACCGTCCACGACCCTATCCAACTCGTCTGGACCCGCGGCGAACGCCTGCGCCACCAATTCACTGCCCCCGATCGCGCAGCCATTCGCTCCGCCATCCACCAACACCTGCGCGCCCGCGGCGAGCCAACCGTTTACCTGCCGCTCCATGCCGCCGCCCTAGCGGCCCTCATCGCCTCCCATTCCTTGATCCGCCCCAATCAGCCTGCCGACGACGTCCTGCGCAACGTCTCGCGGCTCATCCACCAAACCCTGCTTGAGGACGATCAGCTCCTCCACTATCGGGGTGGAGAAAGCCCCGAGACGGGGCTATGGGGTCTATCGTCCTGGCAGGATGCGGCAATGCCGCTTCCCGATCGGGTGGAGGAGGCGATAGTAAACCTGCTGATCCATCGTTCGCCGCTCCCGATCCCCGATCTGCTGCGTCGCCTCTCGACCCTCTTCCCCGCTTTACTCACCCCGTCCTGGGGCCTGGTTCAGGCTATCTTGGCCTCCTACGCCGAACTCACCGACGATGGTTGGAGTCTGCGCCCAGCCGACTACCCTGCGGCGCGTCGCACTGAGCTTCAACAACTGGCCGAACACCTTCAAGACCTCGGCGACCGCCTAGAATACCACACCCGATCGCTCCACGAGCGTGCTCTGCTCTGGGAAAGCGGCGAAGATACGGTATATGCCTTTCATCTCAAGGCGTCTACCGTCCTGGCCGGCGTGCTATCTTCCTCCTCTCCCCCCGAACGAACCGTGATCCTGCTTCCCGAAGAGCGCTTACCTCTGCTGCGATACAAACTCGATCGCGATCCCTCGCTGGCAGATCGTTTTCGGGCGCGTGTGCTCCCCTTTCAGACCGTTCGCGCCTTTGTTCAGCGCACCTTCGTGGATCGCGAAACGTTTGAGGCGCATCTCATCTCGTTCCCCGCCTCGCGCCAATTGAAATTGTTTTAGTCTATCGCCTGTGGTAACCTAAGGCACGGTGATGCCGGCGGCCTGGGCATAGCCCCGCTCGAGCGCGGCCACGTTCTGCGCAAGCAGGCGTTTGTGTTTCTCGGGCAGGTGTGCTTGGAGGGCGGCTTTCACCTCATCCAGCCTGAGAACCGGGAAGACGGCCAACAGACTGCCCAACATCACCATGTTCAGCAAGCGCCGATCGCCGATCTCCTCGGCAATCTCATTGCCGGGGATGAACACCGTAGTCAAGTCGGTGCGCCGGGCCGGCCGATCCACCATGTTCTGATTGACTACCAATGCCCCCCTCGGCTGAACCAGCGGCTCATACTTGTTGAAGGACGGCAGATTCATGGCGATCACTGCCATCGGATGTAACACCCACGGTGAACCGATCTCCTCATCGGCGATGACCACCGTGCAATTTGCTGTGCCGCCGCGCATTTCCGGGCCGTAAGAAGGGATCCAGGTGACCACCTTGCCGGCATCCATGGCCGCATAGGCCAACACCTGGCCGGCAAACAGGATACCTTGTCCACCAAATCCGGCGATCAGAATTTCCTTTTGCATGTCGCTCCTCGAATTAGGTGTTTCGGACGGTGATTTGAGCCACGCCAGGCGCCACCTTATAATCGCCCAGCGGAAAGACGGGGATCATCCGCTCCTCCACAAAGCGTAGCGCCTCCACCGGCGACATGCCCCAATTGGTAGGGCACGTGGATAGCAGCTCCACCAACGAGAACCCCAGGCCGCGCAGTTGGGTCTCGAAGGCTAGGCGAATGGCTTTTTTCGCCAATCGGATGTTCTTGGGATCGTGTAGAGAACGCCGCACGCAGTAGCCGACGCCATCAAGCGTAGCCAGCATCTCAGCCATGCGAATCGGATAACCTTGCGTTTCTACATCGCGGCCATACGGTGAAGAGGTGGTCTTCATGCCGGGCAACGTGGTGGGGGCCATCTGTCCACCGGTCATGCCGTAATTGGCGTTGTTGATGAAGATCACCGTAATGTTTTCGCCGCGCGCCGCAGCGTGCACGATTTCTCCCATCCCAATAGACGCCAGGTCGCCATCACCCTGGTAGGTAAACACGATCCGATCGGGAAGCACGCGCTTGATGCCGGTGGCCATGGCCGGCGCACGGCCATGAGGCGCCTCAACGAAATCGGTGTCGAAGTAGTTGTACGCAAACACAGCGCATCCCACCGGCGCTACGCCGATCGTGCGCGAAATCAAGTTCATCTCCTCCAGCACTTCTGCGATCAGACGATGGGCCACGCCGTGGGTGCAGCCTGGACAATAGTGGGTAGGGCTATCAGTAAACGCTTGAGGACGTGAGTAAACCAGCGTAGTTGGAGTGACCATCCTTCACCTCTGAATCACGGATGCCATGCGTTTTTGCCAGCTAAGGCGTGCGTCGGGATCGGGAGACCACTGACCGGACGCCAAACGGCGGATCTCGGCCAGAATCTCATCTGGGAAAGGCACGACACCGCCCGGTCGTCCGTAAAACTCGACGGGCGCCCGACCCTGCACAGCCAACCGAACGTCGTCAAACATCTGACCCATATTCATTTCGGTGACGAGGAATCCCTGCACGTGTTTGGCTAGCTCTTCGATCACCGAATAGGGATAGGGACTCACAGTCACGGGACGGAGCAGACCAACACTAATCCCCTCGGCTCGGGCCGCCCGAACCGCTGAGAGAGCGATCCGCCCGGCCGTGCCAAAGCCCACGACGACGATCTCTGCATCGTCTAGGTAATATTCCTTGTAGCGCACCTCCCTGACCTGCACCTCCTGCCAGCGCTTGGCCAAGCGAAAGTTGACCACTTCCTCAGCAACTGGATCAATGTAAATCGAAGAGAGAATACGTCGAGGCCGATTCATAGCGCCAGTGACCGCCCAGTCAAATTCGCGTTGGACAATGGGCTTCATCTCGGGCATCTCGGCCGGCTCCATCATCTGTCCCAGCGAACCGTCTAAAATGAGCATACAGATCATGCGATACGTCTCGGCCAGATCAAACGCCAACGCCGTCAAATCGATCGCTTCCTGAACCGAGGCTGGGGCCAAGACAATGCGCGGATAATCGCCGTGACCACCGCCATGGACTGCCTGGTTGTAATCTGCCTGCGACGGGGCAATGTTGCCCAAGCCCGGTCCGCCGCGCATCACATTCACGATCACCGCCGGCACCTCGGTCCCAGCAATATACGATATGCCTTCCATCATCAGGCTGATGCCCGGGCTGGAGGAAGAGGTCATCACCCGCGCACCAGTGCAGGCTGCGCCGTACACCATGTTAATGGCGCCCAGTTCGCTCTCTGCCTGAACGAAGGCACGACCCAGTTCAGGCATACGGCGTGCAAGATATTCGAGGATTTCGCTCTGCGGCGTGATCGGATAGCCGAAGTAGGCCTGCAAGCCGGCTCGCACAGCCGCTTCCGCAATCGCCTCGTTTCCTTTCCACAGTTCTTTGGGCATAGACGATTCTCCCATCGTGGTATTATTTCGTCTGAACGTATGGCCCCATGGATCAGCTAGCCGGCCACCGAGGCGGCTGCTTTGGTCACCTCACGATATACGGTGATGGCCGCATCGGGACACACCAGCGCACACACCGCACAGCCAGTGCACCCTTCCTTGTAAACATGAGCGGGATGATAGCCCCGGGGGGTTAGGCGCGTCATATCCAACTCCAACACTCCCTGTGGACAGGCCGCAACACATAACTCACATCCTTTGCAATACTTGTCGCTTACTTCGATCCAACCTTTGACAGCCATGGGCGCTCCTTACAAGAAAATTTTCTCCCGCAGAGATGCCCTACCAAGGCTTCGATCTTGCCCTTGTGACAGAGGAAAGGTGGCTGGTTTCCTCAAACGATACACCCAGCAGAGATGGTGGAGGGCGCGTAGAACAACAAGGAGGCTTCCCCTATCAAACATCAGTCGGGGCTGGCCTCCACATTGCGCTTGGCAAAGATACACCCGAAAAAACCGATACCAGCCAACTCGCTTCTCCAAAGAAGGACCTAGAGTGCTAAAACCATCTTCGCCTGGTCGAACGGGCGTCGAAACCGTCGTAAAGCGTTTTTGAGAAGTTGGACAAGATTAGTATCCTTCTCTATTTGATTATGTTCAATTCAGCAAAAGGCGGGTAGTGCCATGCGTCATCAAGGGGAATATACAAACATCCTCGTTTGGGAGACAATAAAATCTCTAATTTTGGTATCATATAAATAGACCCAAAAGTCGACAGCGACGCCAAGGAGAGCCTTTATGAACGATCAGCTCTATTGGAGAATCGCTTGGGTATTTCGCGAACTGGTGTGGGGAGGCGACTTGATCGGTGAGGAGAACTTGCCAGAGCGTGGGCCGGGGGTTTTCGTCGCCAATCATCTCGGCGCGCTCGGGCCAATTGCCGTCACCGCTTCCCTACCGGTGCGGCTATATCCCTGGATCCACGCCGACATGCTCGATCCACAACGAGCGCCGGACTATCTACGGCAAGATTTCGTTGAACCCCAACTGCGGATTTCTCCGCCGCTCAGCTATCCAATCGCCTGGGTCATCTCCAAATTGCACGTCCCCTTTTTGCGCTCTCTGGGCTGCATTCCCGTGTATCAAACGCCGTATGCCATGCAGGAAACCTTCCGTATCAGCCTGGAACGGTTGAAAGCAAGCCAATTCCTGCTCATCTTCCCAGAAGATGCCAAACGAGCAACCGATCCCCGCACCCGCATGTCACCTTTCAAGAAAGGCTTTGCCCGTCTAGGAGAGCTCTACTTCGAGCAGGTTCAGCAATCTTTATCGTTTTATCCAGTTGCAGTCCATCCCCCCTCGCTGACCGTGCGCCTGGGCCATCCGATCCGATATAATCCGCTCAACAACCCTTTCCAGGAACAACTGCGCATCACAACGTACCTTGAGGAAACCATTGTCGAGATGTACCTGCAAGCCGAAGCCGGCCGAATTCCTCCCTTGCCCCTCTCCAGCCAATGAAATTCCCCTTCCTCCGACCGTTCTGAGCGGGAGTTCGGGATGAACTCTCGCTTCTCACAGGTGTCTTCCCATTCGGCATGATTTACAGTGCGTTGGCCCTGCAGGTGGGAATTCCAGCCGAGGCCGCTCAAGCGACACCGCAACATTTTTAGTGGGTTGAAAAACGTGCCCAAACTCGGAATACGTCGCGCCACGTGCAACCCTAACGCCGGATGGTTCAACATCATGCTTTTGAATAAGTATGCCACAAAAAGTTCCGATCATCCTTTGGTACCAATAGGAGATTGCAATTTTTCTTGTATAATGTTTGTGATATAACTTTATACACCATTTTGATCCAGCATCGCTCCAGAGAGGAGAACCGTTCATGCGCGCTGCTCGACTTCTTCTTTTCCTGCTGATCCTCGCCGTCGTGGGCCTGATTGTCGTGTTGGTAGCTTTACCGCGCGTTCTCCCCTTGCTAACGCCTCCAACACCCACGCCGGTCGTCCTGACCTATCAGGTTTATTTCGCTCAACAGAGAATTCCGCAGGGCACCATCATTAGTGAGGAATTTCTAGGCACGTATGTTTTGCCTGAAACCTCGGTGGCCGAGGTCATGTTCACAGTGGAAGAACAGGGTGATTTGTTGGGCAAGAAGGCCCGAAGGGATATTGAGCAAGGGAGCATCGTCACCGCTGGGGATGTGGCTCCTCCGGATCAGGGCCTGGAAGTGGGTGGTCCCCCTTGGGCCAACTTGATCGCTGCCGGTAAAACGGCCATCACCATTCCTATTGCGCGGCTGGCTGCGGTAGGCTATGGGGTGGCGGACGGCGCGCATGTGAATGTGATCACCTGCATGTTGTTGGTGGATGTCGATCCATCATTTCAGACGGTTCTCCCCAATCAAGTAGGGACGCTGGTTGGCCCGGCTACTGGGGCACCCCCCAGCGAGATGCCCGGCGTTACAGTTGCCCTCAGTAATCCCTCCGGTATCCCTCATTATCAAGGCCGTACCGAACTGGAGCCTTCGTTTAATCGAGGAATTTATGTGATTCCTTCGGAGTCGCAACGTCCGCGCCCGGTTTGTCAGATGATCATGCAAGATGTGGTGGTCTTGAAATTGGGGAACTTTCCGGTGAGTCAAACGGCTCAGCCGGTGGATCCCAATCAGCCGACGCCCACGCCGGCCCCGTCTTCACAACCTACGCCTTTCCCAGACATTGTGACCCTGATTGTCTCCCCTCAAGAAGCTGTGGTGCTAACGTATTTGGTCTACACCAACACTCCTATTTACCTCACTTTGCGAAACACCCAGGATACGCTGCGCCAGGTGACCGAGGCTGCAACACTGCAGTTCTTGCTCAGCCAGTATAACATCACGCCTCCGGTCAAGCTTGCGTTCTCGCTTACGCCGCGCATCGACTCGCTTAGTTTGCCCTTGTTGCCGAACGATGTGGTGACGATTTCTCCATCGGAGTGATAATCCAATCCAGGTGCATCGAGGTATGGCCGAACAAAGATTTCGGATTTTGATTGTTGATGATGTTGCTGAAACGCGCGAGAACGTTCGCAAGCTGCTCCAGTTTGAGAGCGACATGGAGGTGGTAGGTGCAGCGCGCTCGGGCAAAGAAGGGATTCAGTTGACTCAAGAACTGGATCCGGATGTGGTCTTGATGGACATCAACATGTCGGATATTGATGGGATCACGGCTACCGAGGCCATCCGTCAAAAAATGCCGCATGTTCAAGTGGTGATTCTCTCAGTGCAAGGCGATCCGAACTACATGCGGCGGGCCATGTTGGCTGGGGCGCGTGATTACTTGACCAAGCCACCTATGGCCGACGATCTGATTTCAGCTTTGCGGCGAGCCGGCCAGATGGCCCACCTAGAGCGTGCCAAGATGTCCGCCTTGCAAACACCGATCGTTGCTTCCACCAGCGGGGGGATGATCCCGGCGCCGGGCCTAGCTGTCACGCGCGGCAAAGTGGTAACCGTCTACAGCCCCAAGGGAGGAACTGGCTGTACCACAGTAGCCGTCAATCTGGCTGTGGCGCTTCACAACGATGATACGCCGACGGTCATTGTCGATGCTGACCTGCAATATGGCGACGTAGCGGTCTTCTTTAACGAGCAAGGGAAGAACAACCTGACCTCGATTGCTCCCATGGCCGATGAACTGGACCCGGAGGTGATGAATGGGATTCTGATCAAACATGGGGCGAGCGGTGTGCGCATTCTGGCATCCCCTTCTCGTCCGGAGGCTGTTGAACAGGTGACGCCGACCCAGGTGACAAAGATTGTCAAATTCCTCTGCCAGATGTATGCCTATGTGGTTGTGGATACTGACAACTACGTCAACGACTTCACAGTCGGTCTCTTTGACCTCTCGGATGTAATTGTGTTGGTCACTACGCAAGACATCCCTGCCATTAAGAATACTCGTACCTTCTTGGACCTTTTGCAGAGTCTCCATGTCGATCGCGAGCGGATATGCTTTGTGATGAATCGCTTCGACAAGCGTATCCCGATCACCCCCGAACGGGTGGGCGAGAATCTCAAGCAGGAAGTGGCTGCGGTGTTGCCGTTTGACGAACGGGTGGTGATCCCAGCTGTCAATCGGGGTGTGCCATTTATGATTGAGCACAAAGCCCAGCCGATTGGGCGGGCGATGCTTGGTTTAGCGGAAAGTGTGCGCAGCCGTGTGGCGACCGTAGAAAAAAGTGCCGCCGAACGTGCCGCCAAACGGTGAGTCGCGTGGAAGGAGTTGAGCTATGTCGCTTTTGAAACGAATTGAACAGGGCCAAAGCAGTCCTACAGGTTCTCCACCTTCGGGTCCGTCATCTCCCCCTCCTGCACTGGGTGCTGGCAAATCCGGAAGCAGTAGCAGCGACGGATCTCGACTGACTTCAGTGCAGACCCGGCGTACCACTGCGCCGACAACCGCTCCGCAGGCAAGTTCGTACTTCGATCTGAAAACGCGCGTTCAGAGTCGCCTCCTGGCCGAACTCGATCCGACCATGGATGTATCGAAGACGGACGAGGTGCGCCGTATGATACAAGAGCTCTTCGAGCAGATCCTGGATGAAGAGAGTATTGTGCTCTCTCGGCCAGAGCGTGCTCGCCTGTTTGAGCAGATCGCAGCTGAGATCCTCGGTTACGGCCCGCTCCAGCCATTGCTGGAAGACGACACCATCACCGAGATCATGGTCAACGGCCCAAAGAACGTGTATGTGGAGCGCAAAGGAAAGATCCATCGCGTGCCGATCACCTTTGAGAACAACGAGCATGTGATGCGTATTATTGACCGAATCGTTGCTCCTCTAGGGCGGCGCATTGACGAAGCCAGCCCGTATGTGGATGCTCGCTTGCCCGATGGTTCGCGCGTGAACGCCGTTATTCCTCCCATCTCGTTGGTTGGACCGGTGTTAACCATCCGTAAGTTTGCCAAAAACCCGATCACGGTGGAGCAGCTGATTCAGTTTGGTACGATCACACAGGAAGCTTTACAATTTTTGAAAGCCTGTGTAGAAGCGCGGTTGAACATTGTGATCTCGGGCGGCACAGGGTCTGGTAAAACGACTCTGTTGAACGTTCTATCGAGCTTTGTCCCAGCGGATGAGCGCATTATCACGATTGAGAATGCCGCCGAGTTGCAGCTCCGCCAAGAACATGTGGTCACACTGGAGTCGCGTCCCCCGAACATTGAGGGCCGCGGCGAGATCACGATTCGCCAGCTGGTCATCAATGCCTTGCGTATGCGCCCAGATCGCATCATCGTCGGCGAAATTCGCGATGAGGCCGCCTTGGATATGTTGCAAGCCATGAACACCGGTCACGATGGCTCGATGACCACTCTGCACTCGAACAGCCCACGGGATACTCTGGCCCGTTTGGAGACGATGACCATGATGGCCGGCATGGAACTGCCGGCGCGCGCCATCCGCGAGCAAATTGCTTCGGCGATCGACCTAATCATCCATCAAGAGCGTATGCGCGATGGTACGCGTAAAGTGGTGAACATTACCGAGGTTAGTGGCATGGAGGGCGATGTGATCACCCTAACCGATCTATTTGTATTTGAACAGACCGGATACGAAAATGGTCGGGTGATCGGACGTTTGCGACCGACCGGCTTACGACCGAAGTTTATGCATAAAATCGAAGCCGCCGGCATTTATCTGCCGCCATCGATTTTCGGTGTCGGACAGCGAACGCGATTCTAGTCAGAAAGTCAATATACGCTATGAGCCCAATCATGCTCATCCTCCTCACGGTTGGTTGTTTGTTCCTGGTGATCTTGCTTGGGGTGGGCGTTTTCATCTCGGTCCGCAGCGAGCGCACTCAGCTTGAGCGCCGGCTCGGCCGCTACATGCAAGATGAAGCCGCAGCCACCGAACGCAAAGAAGAGCGCTCGGTGGTGATCGAATGGGTAGAAAAACGGGTTCGTAAATCTTCGCTTGGGGAGAACATCGCCCGTCAACTGGCGCGCGCCGACTTGAAGCTAAAGGTCGGAGAATATTTGACTCTGATTGTTGTCTCGGCGCTTGGGGTTGGGCTGCTGTTTTGGCTGCTCTCGGGCGCTGGTCTCCATCTGAGAGGTTTGATCAGCGCTATGGGTGGGGCAGTGGTTGGATTCTTTTTGCCTCAATTCTACGTGCATTCTCAGCAAGCCAATCGCCTGCGCCGATTTAACGATCAGTTGCCGGATATGCTCAACCTGATGGTTAATGGTCTGCGCGCCGGTTACTCTACTTTGCAGGCCCTGGAAGCCGTGAGTCGGGAGATGCCTCCACCAATCTCGGATGAGTTTCGACGGGTCGTCCAGGAGATCCAATTGGGTGTTCCGATAGAAAAAGCGCTGGAGAATCTCTATCGTCGGATCCCCAGTGATGACCTGGACTTTGTGATCACGGCCATCAATGTGCAACGCGAGGTGGGTGGGAATCTGTCGGAGATTCTGGAAACAATTTCGTTTACCATCCGCGAGCGGATTCGCATCAAGGGCGAGATTCGCGTGCTTACCGCCCAAGTGCGCACTTCGGGAACGATCATGGCCTTGATCCCGGTGTTCTTGACGGTCTTCTTGTGGTTCTTGAACCCGGATTACATGAATTCGTTCTTTTTGCGCGGCCTGGTCTGTGGGCTGGCAGCACTGGGATTGGCTGCAGCCCTGGTTATCATCGGTTATATGATTATGATGCGGATCGCAAACATCGAGGTGTGAGATGCAACTGGTAGTGGGTATTCTCTTGCTGATCTTGCTGCTCGGTGGGGCGGTGACGTTGGTGGTGCTTGGCCAACGGGCTATCGCCGAACGAGACGAAAAAGAGGATCCCCTGTTAGCACGTTTGGCCGAGTTCAGCGAACGTGGTGAAGTGGTTTCTTTAGAGCAGTTGGAGCTATCGCAGCCGTTTAGTGAACGAGTGATCATCCCGATTCTGCGGAAAATTGGCGAATTCTCGGCCCGTTTTACGCCCCAGAAGGTGATCCTGGAGACCAACCGCAAGTTGGAACTGGCCGGAAATCCTGGTCGGCTGGATGCCACGACGTTCCTGGCGTTTCGATTGATCGTCCCTGTCGTGTTGATCGGTTTCATGATCTTAATTAATAGTTTGTCTGCGGCGCCCTGGCCGCTTTCTCGTTTCTCCTTGGTGTTGCTTCTGGTTGGTTTCGTCGGATTCTATATGCCGCAACTCTGGCTGACCAGCCGTATTAACGCCCGCCAGAAAGAAGTGCGCAAAGCGATGCCAGATGCATTGGATTTGCTCACCATTTGTGTGGAAGCCGGGCTGAGCTTCGATGCGGCTATGTCGAAAGTTAGCGAGAAGTGGGAGAATGAATTGTCGTTGGCTTTTGCACGGGTGATCCGCGAGATCCAGTTGGGCAAATTGCAACGCGAGGCGTTACGCGACATGGCCGATCGACTGGGCATTCCCGAGATGACCAGCTTTGTGGCTGCTGTTATTCAAAGCCAGCAGTTGGGCGTGAGCATCGCCAAAGTGTTACGCATCCAATCCGACCAGATGCGCATTCGACGACGTCAACGAGCCGAGGAAGAGGCCCACAAGGCTCCGGTCAAGATGATCCTTCCTATGGCTTTTTTGATCTTCCCCTCGATCATGATCATTTTGTTGACGCCGGCTCTTTTGCAGATCATGGAAGTGTTGCCTAGCGTCTTTGGCGGAGGTCCATGATTTTGTGAGAAGGTCCCATTGGTCATATCCGCTACACCGATTGGCATGGAGCAGGCTCGACTGGTTGTTCCCGCCCCAGTGTGGCGGGTGTGGGAGACGAGGGATTCGCTGGTGTGACGATTGCCGGCGACAGGTGCGCTTGTTGACCGGGCCGTTATGTGAGGTGTGTGGACAGGTGCTCTCTCGACCGGGAAGATGTGAATCCTGTCGTCGGGAGACTCCGCCCTTTCAGAGATTGCGGTCGTGGGCGTGGTTTGATTTTCCGGTGCGGCCGGCCCTGCATCGCTTGAAGTACCGCCGCGATATGGGCTTGGGCGATGTGTTGGCTGTCTATTTGGCCGAGTTTACCGACTCGTTACACTGGTCGGTGGATATCGTCGTTCCAGTGCCATTGTCTAAAAAGCGACTCCAGGAACGCGGGTATAATCAAGTTGCATTGATCGCCTATCCTTTCTCTCTGGCGCTTGGATTGCCTTACCGACCGAAGGCGCTCCGCCGTCATCGGGAAACCGCTTCGCAGGTGGGATTGACCGCTGCTGAGCGACGAGAAAATGTGCGCCAGGCTTTTGTTGCTGACCCCTCGCTGGTGAAGACAAAACGCGTGTTGCTCGTGGATGATATAGCAACCACGGGTGCTACCCTGGCCGCTTGCAGTCAAGCGCTCGTGCAAGCAGGCGCTCAAGAGGTGTTTGCGCTAACTGTGGCGCGGGCGATCTTGCACCTCACCCGTCGCCCCAACGAATCCCCTGTCTGAACGGAGGACCGTATGTCCGAAAAGAAAGTTGACATCCAAACCCGAAACATGGAGATGACCGACGCAATTCGGGAGTACGTCTCGAAGCGGATCAAGCGCCTGTTTCGTCATCTCCCGCAAATTGACGAGGTGCGCGTGGAGCTGACCTATCTGAAATCGGCCCGCAGTGCTTCTGATCGGTTCAACGCCGAGATCACGGTGTATGGGAAGAATCTCCTGTTACGCGCTGAGGAACGCGCCGATGATTTGCACGCAGCGTTCGACATTACCCTTGACAAGATGGATCGTCAGATTGAGCGGTATAAAGGCAGACATTATCGTGGTCGTGGCGATGGCCGCTCGGCAGCCGAGGTGGTGGAACAGATCCTGGACGAGAAAACGGGCGAACTCACCCCGTTGCTGGCCAAGCGCAAGAGGTTTACGATTTATCCTATGACTCCTGAAGAGGCCATTGTCCAGATGCGCGAACTGGGCCACGATAACTTCTTCATCTTCTACAATGTTGAGACCAGCAAGATCAATGTGCTCTACCGACGACGCAATGGTAGCTATGGCCTGATTGAGCCGGAGGTGGCGTAGTCTTGGGCCAGTAAATGGGATGAACACATTTCCAAATGCTGGCAACGATGGTTTCAAGATGGGACAACGGAGAATGGACATCCTCGATTTCGATGACGAATTGACCGAAGACAAGATCGCAGCGACAAACATTGACGCTCCTGCTGCCGAAGAGGCGATCGTACACTTGCTCCACGCTTTGGGAGAAAATCCCCAGCGCGAAGGGTTGCGCAACACCCCTCGCCGCGTAGCGCGCATGTACGCCGAATTGCTGTCGGGCTATACGATCGACCCGGTGGCCATGATCAACGGTGCCCTTTTTGACGTCCAGTACGATGAGATGGTGATCGTGCGCGATATTGAGTTTTACAGCTTGTGTGAGCATCACATGCTGCCGTTTATGGGACGGGTGCATGTGGCCTATATTCCCAGCGGTAAGGTGTTGGGGATTTCCAAAATCCCTCGTATTGTGGATATGTACGCCCGTCGTCTTCAAGTGCAGGAGCGCATGACCCGTCAGATCGCCGACTTTCTGCGCAATCTGCTCAAGCCACAAGGGGTAGCAGTGGTGGTCGAGGGATTGCACTTGTGTATGATGATGCGCGGGGTGCGTAAGCATGATGCGCGCATTATAACCTCGGCAATGCACGGCGCGTTTCGGGCGAACTTGGCCACGCGAGAGGAGTTTTTGGCCAATATTTTGCGTGGTGCAACGCCGTTGCAGATTTGAGTGTAGGTGGGGGTGTGCGAGGACCGGGTCTTCTCGATCGAGAAGGCCCGGCGTTTGTTATGGGGTGAGTGTGAGGGGAGGCGAAGTGGAGGTGGGTGAAACGGTTGGAGTGCGCGTCGGGCGGGGGGACGAGGTGACCGTCAGGGTCCAGGTGGGACGCGGCGTGCGGGTTGGCGAGGGGGTGAGGGTGGAGGTCGGGGGACGCGGTTCGCCGCGGACGATGAAGCGTCCGGTGGCTTTCCATTCTAGGCCAACAAAGAATTGTACTTCGTATAGGCCAGGATGCCATTCATGCATGGCCGGTTGCCATTTGTAGGAGGCTCGGCCGCGTCGGCTGTAGGGCCAAGGTTGGCTTTCAAAGTATACCAGCTCGCCATTGCGAAACCAAAGCACGCTAAACTGCGCACCGTAGGTCATGTTGTTGTAGGCAAAATTCACGTACATTCGCCAGATGGGGTTGGTCCATTCGGTGCGGTTGGTGATCGGATATTCGCCGGCTACGGCTTGGGTGAAGCGGACGTCGTAGATTGCGGCGGACGGCAGGGGGGTGACAGCGCTCAAGATCATGATCTCCAGCGAGAGCGGCAGGCGCGGCGTGGCACTGGGGCTTGGGCTGGAAGCGACCGAGAGGGTGGGGGTGAACGTGGGTGAGGGAAGGGGCGTTAACGAGGGAGTGATAGAGAGGGTGGGCAGGGCAATTGTTGGGGAAGGGAGCGGTGACGGTTGGGCCGGCAAAGCGTTGGGCAGGGGGAAGGACGGCGAGTGGCTCGCCCGGACCAGGACGATGGCCAGCAAGGCACTGATCATGCTGCTGCCGATCAGCCACCAGCCGGCCTGCAGGCGTTGCCGGCGGTGTCGGAAGGAGATAGTTTTTCGTCCAAGTGAGAGGGCACGTAGGCCGGCCATGAGAAAGAGGAGCGTCACTACCGCCAGGATCGAGGGGAGCGGGCGAAGGATCCATGAAACTTCCATGCTGGGCATTATAGCATGCTTGACGGGTGCCTCTTCTTGTGCTAAAGTCATCCCTGTGACGACAGAATTGGTTCTTCTGAAGCTAGGTGGCTCGCTAATTACCGATAAAGAAACCCCCTATACCCCTCGCCTGGAAAAATTGCATGAATTGGCTCACGAAATCGCCTCGGCTCTGGCCCAGATGCCGAACCTGCACTTGGTTCTTGGGCATGGTTCCGGCTCCTTTGGACACGCCGCAGCTAGGCTCTATCGGACGCGAGAAGGTTTATCGCCAACTCCAACAGGCGATGAGCGACGGTTTTATTGGAAAGGATTTGCCGAGGTGTGGTATCGGGCTTGGCAGTTGAACCGCTTTGTGATGGATGCGCTGTATCAGGCCGGCCTTCCGGCCATCGCTTTGGCGCCCATTTCGGCAGTTACGTCTCGAGAGGTGCGGGTCTGGCGCTGGGATTTGGGACCCCTGCGGGCAGCGCTGGACGCGGGGTTGGTGCCGGTGGTGTATGGAGATGTGATCTTCGACGAGGAGCGTGGGGGGACGATCCTCTCGACCGAGGACTTGTTCGCCTATCTGGCGCGCCATCTCCGTCCACGGCGCATTCTGTTGGCCGGCCTGGAAGCTGGGGTGTGGGAGGATTTTCCCGCGCGCACGCGGCTGGTGAGGCGCATCACGTTGGACGCCTATCGGGCCGGCGCAGTTCGGGCACAGGCCTCGGCCTGGGTGGACGTGACCGGCGGCATGGCCGCTAAGCTCGAGCTGATGTTTGCATTGATCGGTGAGATGCCCAACCTGACGGCGCACATCTTCTCGGCCGAGGAATCTGGCAATTTGTTGCGCGCCCTGCGCAGGGAGGAGGTGGGAACCGAATTGGCGGCATTGTGACAAATCAGTGACGGACGTCCATTGCTTTTTGTGAGTTTTTTCGCTAATATTTTTACACAACCGATGGAAGATCACTGACTAGCGCAAGGAGATGCTAAGATGGCAACAACAAAAGCCAAGACGCCTGCCGGGAAAGCTGCAACCAAGAAGGCAGCGACCAAGGGGAAAACGACTACCAAGAAGATCTCCAAGAAGTTCCCCTTTAAACCTGTTCGCCTCAAATTGTTGCGACCTGTGCCGCCGGACATCGAAATCGCCCAAGCTGCTAAGATGAAGCCTATCCTCGAGATTGCGCGTGAGTTGGGCATCAAAGAGAGTGAATTGGAATTGTATGGGCCATATAAGGCGAAGATCAAGCTAGAGATCTTGGAGCGGATCGGCCATCGCAAGGACGGCAAGTACATTGATGTGACGGCTATCACACCTACGCCGCTCGGCGAGGGCAAGACCACAACGACGGTCGGTCTAGCGCAGGCGATGGGTGCTCATCTGGGCAAGAAGGTGATCGCTGTGATCCGCCAGCCTTCAATGGGGCCGACCTTTGGCATCAAGGGCGGTGCAGCCGGCGGAGGGTATAGCCAGATCGTTCCCATGGAGGATTTCAACCTGCATTTGACGGGCGATATCCACGCCATCACGGCCGCTCACAATTTGTGTGCAGCGGCGCTTGAGACGCGCATTATGCACGAGGCCAAGACGCCCGACGACGATAAGCTGTTCGATGCCCTGTGTCCGCCCGATAAGTTTGGCAATCGTCGCTTCTCCCCCACCATGTTGCGCCGGCTCAAGAAGCTTGGGATTGACAAGACCGATCCCAACGAACTGACTCCAGAAGAGCGCCGGCGCTTTGTCCGTCTGAACATTGACTATAGCGGCGTCCAGTGGCGTCGGGTAGTGGACGTTAACGATCGCATGCTGCGCGAGATCCGAGTGGGGTTGGGGCCCGAAGAGCAAGGCTTTGAACACCCTTCGGGGTTTGACATCACAGTCGCTTCAGAGATCATGGCCATCCTGGCGTTGACAACCAGCCTGGAGGATATGCGCGAACGGCTAGGGCGCATGGTGGTCGCCCTTGATCGGGAGGGCAATGCCGTGACCGCCGAGGACCTGGGAGTGGCCGGCGCCATGACTGTCTTGATGAAGGACGCAATTAAGCCGAACCTGATGCAAACTCTGGAAGGGACACCGGCCATTGTCCATGCCGGCCCGTTTGCCAACATTGCTCACGGCAACAGCTCGATCATCGCCGATAAGATCGCCCTCAAACTGGCCGACTATGTGATCACCGAGTCGGGCTTCGGCGCGGATATCGGCATGGAAAAGTTCATGAACATCAAATGCCGCTATTCCGGCCTGATTCCGCATGTGGTGGTGTTGGTGGTCACGATTCGCGCCCTCAAGATGCATGGAGGCGGCCCGAAGGTGGTGGCTGGAAAGCCGCTGCCTCATGCCTACACCGAGGAAAACTTGGAATTGCTGCGCAACGGTCTGCCGAACATGATCCAGCATATTGAGAACGCTCGTAAATTCGGCGTGAACGTGGTAGCGGCCATCAACTCCTTTGCCACCGATACGCCCGCCGAGATCGAGCTGGTTCGGCAGGCGGCGTTGGAGGCCGGCGCCGTGGACGCCGTGGTTTCGACGCACTGGATGGACGGCGGCAAGGGAGCGGTGAAATTGGCGGAGGCCGTGGTTCGCGCCTGCGAGATGCCCAGCAACTTCCGCTTCCTCTATCCGCTAGACATTCCGATCAAGGACAAGATCGAGATCATCGCTCGAGAGATCTATCGCGCCGATGGCGTGGATTACACACCGGAGGCCGAAGCCAAGATCGAGCAATTCACCCGCCTCGGGTTTGACCAACTGCCGATCTGCATGGCCAAAACCCATCTCTCGTTTACCGATAAGCCGGATATCAAGGGCGCACCGCGCGGCTTCCGCGTGACTGTCACCGATATTCGAGCTAGCGTCGGTGCTGGCTTCCTCTATCCGTTGCTTGGCTCGATGCGCACAATGCCTGGCTTGCCCACACGTCCGGCTTTCTATGATGTGGACCTGGACTTGGAGACCGGCCGGGTGGTCGGGCTGTTCTAATCCACTCTTTCCACGGGAGAGAGTGAGCGGCCGGGAGCACCGGCCGCTTTTTGATCGCTACGTCATGGACAGGCGCCAACGTTCACCGTGTACACAACACAGCCAGCATTTGGGGCCGGAAGGGGCCAACAACATGCGCCATTGTTGTAGAAACCGCTACCATCGGGACAGCGCTCATCAGCAGTCAGGAGGCTAGAGCAGGCAGGAGAGCACACCTTGACGCGGTAGGAGTACAGCTGTTGACCAGTGCAACTGTATTGATGCCATTTGCCGCGCACTTTTTCATCGCGACAGGTTAGACCGCTATCTAGAATTTCTAGGGTGGAGCCGGGAGAGAGGCCGATCAACACGTAGGGCACTTTTTTGACGCAGGTGCGGCTGAGGGTTGCCGCTTGAGGGAGGGTACAGGCTTCTATCAGAGGGTCAACGCTGCAGGTGGGCGCCAAGGGAATGGGTGTATGGGAGGGTTTGGGGGTAAAGGCGGCGAGGGTGATTTGAGTGGGAGAGCCAATCGGGGGAGATGCCGTGATCCTCGGCGATGGGGTGACTGTTGGAGAAGCGGTAGGCACAGGCACAAAGACGGGCACGCAAGCGCTTAAGCCCAAGGTGAGTAGGATGACGATGAACCACAGCAGGTGTCTCATGGAAGCGTCTCCGCAGCGAAGGGGGATGGGTATGTTTGGTTTGACATTTATTATAGAGCACCCACAGAGGTATTTTGGTCCTTGTAGACAGAACTCCACTTCGAACGTCTCAGTAGTGACGAGGAGGTGATTTGTGGCGGTTGAAAGCCAGCGATGAGGACGCAAATGGCTTACTCGTTCAACGGTCGTAAGATCAGCTACAGCCAACACGAGCAGACCGATCCCGCCGATGGTCAGCAAACGTTGCCACAGAGTCATGAGATTCTCCTACAGTGGAGGGGGAGATCCACTGTGGGGGAATATACCCGTCCCGTTTGTCGAGTGATTTAGCTGGGGTTAATAGCGGGGTCAACGCCGGGTGATCAGCCACACGCTCAGCACGAGCAGGAGAATGCCTATCAGGCGCGTCCCGTCTGCGGGGCGAACAGGGGATTGGAACCAGCCAAATTGTTCGATAAGCAGCGAGGTCAGGAATTGGCCGGCCACCACCAGGGTGAGAGCGCTGGTCAAGCCCAGGCGCGGCACGGTGAAACCGATAATGCCCACAATCAACAGGCCGACCAGGCCGGCGCTGAAGGCATACCAAGGGACAGAGGATGCAGCACGCAGGTTTCCGCCTTGGAGGATCAGCATCACCAGGGTGATGACCAGCCCGCCGCTCCCATAGGTGATGAAGACGCTCTCACGGGTGCCTAGGGTTTGATCCATTAAGCCCATGAATTGTCCTTGCAGGGTCACAGCGGCGCCTCCGAGCAGCGCCAGCAGGATCGGCAACAGCCACTCCATGGTTACCTCGCTCGCTTTATCTCTTCGACCGCTTCGGGGTTGACCAAGGAGGAAGTGTCTCCAGGGTCTTGGCCCAAATAGGCGGCCCGAATCACGCGTCGCATCACTTTAGCGTTGCGGGTTTTGGGCAGGTCGCTCACGAAGAGCACGGCTTGCGGCGCCAAGGGCTTGCCCATTTCGGCAACGAGCAGGTCATGCAGTTCCTGGCGCAGTTCTTCGGACGGAGCAATGGTGGGCTTGAGCACAACGAAGATGACCAGCTCGTTGCCCTTGACGTCATGGGGAATGCCGATGGCGGCCGATTCGACCACGGCTGGGTGGCGGGTGAGGATCGATTCGACTTCTGCCGGCCCGAGTCGTTTGCCGGCAATTTTGATCGTGTCGTCAGAGCGGCCAAGGATGTACCACATCCCGTCTGAGTCGATGGCGGCGAAGTCGCCATGCATCCAGACGTTGGGCCAGCGCGACCAGTAGGTCTCCAGGTAGCGTTGGGGATCTTTCCAGAAGCCGCGCGTCATGCCGATCCAGGGAGCTTTGATCACCAATTCGCCTACGGCATTGCGAATTGGTTGACCGTTCTCGTCGAACACATCGGCCGCCATGCCGGGGCAGGGAGCAGAGAAGGCGCAGGGTTTGAGCGGGAGCAGAGGGTTGCCCATGACGATGCCGCCGGAGATCTCGGTGCCCCCGGAGTAGTTGATGATCGGTCGCGTGCCGCCTCCTACTTTTTCGAAGAGCCATTTCCAGGGTTCGGGGTTCCAGGGTTCGCCGGTGGAGGCAAAGTAGCGCAGCGAAGATAAGTCGTGTTTATGGGCGTGTTGCTCGCCATGGGGGATGAGCGAGCGAATCAGGGTGGGGGAGATGCCCAGGTGGGTGATGCGGTGCCGCTCGACCAGCGCCCAGAGTCGATCGGGGCCAGGATAATCGGGCGCGCCATCGTAGAGGAACATGGTGGCGCCGAGCAAGAGGGCGCCGAACACCAGCCATGGCCCCATCATCCAGCCCATGTCGGTCACCCAGTGGATGACATCGCCGGCATGGACATCGGCGCCGAAGGCCATGTCTTGCGCAGCTTTGATCGGGAAGCCACAGTGGGTGTGCAAGGCTCCTTTGGGCCGGCCGGTAGTTCCCGAGGTGTAGATGATCATCAACGGATCTTCGGCCAAAGTGGGTTCGGTTTCGGCCTGATCGGGTTGGGAGTCCACCAACTCGTGCCACCAGTGATCGCGGTCCGGTCGCATGGGAATGGGTTGACCGGTGCGTTTCAAAACGATCAGATGTTGCAGGGTGGGGATGTTGGCGGCAGCCTCGTCAGCTACTGATTTCATCTCGATTGCCCTGCTGCGCCGGAAGGCACCATCGGCAGCGAACAGGGCTTTGGCACCGGCATCGTTCATGCGGCCGATCACGGCGCCGGTCCCGAAGCCGGAAAACAGGGGCAGGATGATTCCGCCAATTTTGGCAATTGCCAGCAGGGCGATGACAATTTCTGGGGTCATTGGCATGAACAGGCCTACTGCATCCCCTTTTTGAATGCCCAGGGCGCGCAAGGCGTTGGCAGCGCAATTTACTTGCCGATGAAGCTCGCTGTAGGTCATCGAGCGGCTAGTCCCTTCTTCGCCTTCCCACAGGATGGCTGGGCGGTCGGCAAGCGAGGTTGGGCCGGCGGTGTCAACCCATTTTTCCACGCAGTTGTAAACGATGTTCATCACCCCGTCCACACACCACGTGGGAAATTGGATGCCGCGACTTATATCTACCACCTGGCGATATGGCTTAAAAAAGCGAATATCGAGATATTCCAGGACTGCCTCAGTGAACCAGGCGATATCCTCCGTAGAGCGCCGCATAAGTTCGTCGAACGTGGCTATGTCATGGCGGCGCATAAAGGCTGTCAGGTGAGCACGTTCGATGTGTTCCTGCGTTGGACGCCAGACGATCTCACCGCCAAATGAGAATGCCTCGCTCATAGGACTCCTCCTTGCAGATGTATGAGATATTATATGTCAAGACGCTTTGAGGAGGACCTTGATTGGCCAGACCCATAGAGACAGTTCGTGCCGTCTAAAGAGAATTATCGAACAAGCCCCAGAGAGTTGGGCTTGTTCAATAAGTACTCTTGGCGCAAAAGGAGAGCCCGGTAGAGCGGGCATGGGAAGGGATCAGCGATAGAATCAGCCACCGATTCAAGGGTCAAACGGCCTTCTTGTGGCTCTTCTAGAGACAGTTCGTACCGTCCAAAGAGACTTATTGAACAAGCCCTATTTTGGTTGACAATTTAGCCGTTCTACCATTATAATTTTCGATTGCCTCTGCCCTGGCGTTTCTGTAGCCGGGGCGGATGTGTGCATACCGGCTTCCCCTTGGCCTCAGCGGGTTCTCATTGCTGTCTGCGCCAATCGCAGGGACCAAGGCGAAGTGAAACCGTGGAGTGAGATCATGAAATATGCAATCGTAGAAAGCGGCGGCAAACAATATCGCGTCGCCGAAGGCGATATTTTGGACGTCGATCGCCTGCCAGTGAACCCCGGCGAACGGATCACTTTAGCTCGCGTTCTACTGTTGGCCGAGGATGATCACTACTGGATCGGGACGCCCTGGGTTGATGGGATCGCGGCCCAAGCCTCGGTGATCGAACATATTCGGGGCGAGAAGGTGCTGGCGTTTCGCTATCGCCCCAAAAAGCGCATCCGCGTTCGACGTGGTCATCGCCAGCATTACACTCGCTTGAAGGTCGAGTTCATCGGGCCAATGGCGGAGATGGTCGCTCGAGCCGAGGAAGCGCCAGAGGTGACGCAGCCCGCAGCGGGTGCGCAGGAGGCGGATGATCTAACCCGCATCGAGGGGATCGGCCCCAAGGTGGCCGAGGCATTGCAGGCGGCCGGCATACAGACATTCGCTCAGTTGGCCGAGGCCGATGTGGAGTCTGTGCGTCAGATCCTCACCCAAGCCGGCCTGAAGATGATGAACCCCGAAGGTTGGATCGAACAGGCCCAATTGGCCGCACAAGGCGATTGGCAAGGTTTTGAAGCATTGCAGGCGGAGCTCAAAGGCGGACGCCGAGCCCGACCCGCAAAGAAGGAGGCGTAGCCATGGCACACAAAAAAGGCGGCGGCTCCAGCCGCAACGGACGTGATAGCAATTCTAAACGGTTGGGCGTGAAGCGCTATGCCGGCCAGTTTGTGTTGGCCGGCCATATCCTGGTGCGTCAGCGCGGAACCCGCATCAAACCCGGCTTGAACGTGGGCGTCGGCAGGGACGATACCCTGTTTGCCACTGTGGATGGCATGGTGATGTTCGATACGGTGCGCGGCCGCAAGCGCGTGAACGTCTTGCCGGTGGTGGAGTAATCTATGAAACCCGATATCCATCCCAAATACTATCCCGATGCTAGGGTGATCTGCGGTTCCTGTGGCGCTACTTGGACCACCGGCTCCACCAAGAAGGAGATTCGTGTAGATATCTGCTCCAACTGCCATCCGTTCTTTACCGGTGAGCAGAGCCGCATCATCGACACCGAAGGGCAGGTGGATCGCTTCTTCCGCAAAGTGAAAGCCGCTCAAGAGCATCTGGAGCAAAAGAAGGCACGCGAGGCGGCCAAACTGGAACGCCCAATCGCTGAGTTGGAACTGAGCGACCGCGCCACCAACGCCCTGATCAAGGCCGGCATCCAGACCATCCCTCAATTCTTGGCCAAATTGGCCGAGGGCGAAGAAGTGGTCTTGACCATCGATGGCTTCGGCCGCAAAGCCCTGATCGATGCCAAGAAACGGCTGCGCGCCTTGGGGTATGAACTCCCTGTGGTCTCCCAGGCCGAGTAGCGTTGCCACTCCTTGCGATCTCGTGTAAACTTACGGGCAGGTGTGATCAACATCTGCCCGTAATTCTTGCCCGGCCCGACGAGCGCTAGATAGGACGGGGAGGGGCGTGGAGGAACCTTCATGCGTCATAATCATGGTTTGGTTGAGGTCATCTGTGGATCTATGTTCAGCGGCAAGACTGAGGAACTGATCCGTCGCTTGGTGCGGGCGGTAATCGCCCGGCAAAAGGTACAAGTCTTCAAGCCGGCCATTGATGCGCGCTATGCCATCGAAAAAGTCACCTCTCACACCGGCGCCACCTTCGATGCCATTCCAGTGGAACGGGCACAAGACATCTTGACTCACCTCGACTCCGAAACCACTGTGGTCGGCATTGACGAAGCCCAGTTCCTCGATCCGCCGGTGGTGGACGTGGTGTGCCGCTTGGTCGAGCGCGGCATTCGGGTGATCGTCGCCGGCCTAGATATGGATTTCCGCGGCGAACCCTTTGGGTCGATGCCGATCCTCATGGCCCAAGCCGAGCGCGTGGACAAACTGCATGCCATCTGCATGGTCTGCGGCGAAGAAGCCTCGCGCACCCAACGCCTGGTGAACGGCAAGCCGGCCCGCTACGACGACCCGATCGTCATCGTCGGCGCCTCAGAGATGTACGAAGCGCGTTGCCGGCGCCACCACGAAGTGCCCCGCTGAAACCAAAGGCCAAAGAGAGCGAGAAAGACAACAGCCTTCCCTGCATTTCTCTTCCCGCCTCTTGCATTCGTTGGAGAAGGAAACCATGCGTGACTATCGTGAGTTTCTGCAAGAGATCCTGATCGACCCCCACACCTTGCAAGCCCGCATTGCCGAGCTGGGCGCCGAGATCAGCCGCGACTACGCCGACTCGGGCGGCAACCTGATCCTCCTGTGCATCTTGCGAGGCGGCGTGGTCTTCTTGGTTGACCTGATGCGTCATATCACCATACCCCACATGCTCGATTTCATGGCCATTTCCTCTTACGGCGTGGGCAAGCGCGAGTCCAACGGCAACGTCCGCCTGACCATGGACCTCTCCACCAACATCCGCGGCAAAGACGTCCTGATCGTAGAAGACATCATCGACAGCGGCTACACGATTGCTTCGGTGATCGAGCTGCTCCAAACGCGCCAACCCCGTAGCCTGAAAGTGTGTGCCTTGCTCGATAAGGTTGAGCGGCGCGAAGCCAACGTGCCCATCCACTACCGCGGCTTTGTCATCCCCAACAAATTCGTCTTCGGCTATGGCCTAGACATCGACGAGTACTACCGCAATCTGCCCTTTATCGGCGTGGTAGACCTAGAGAAATATCAACCGGAATAATCTGGACGTGTGCGCCTCTGAGCCGTCTGCTTCTCCCTATGCTGGTCGCTGGGTTGCGCGTGTGCGCGGGCAGATCGTTGCCCAAGGCGGCACGCCCGAACAAGCCCTGCGCGCCGCCCAGGCTGGCCGCTTCAAAGAAAACCCCGAAATCGTTTATATGCCTCCCGCCGCCCCGCTCGCCCTTTCCCCTATTCTAGAAACAATACGGACCGCCCTGCCCGATACCGAACTCTACCTAGTCGGCGGCGCAGTGCGCGATGCCCTGCTCGGCCGAATCTCCCTCGACCTCGATCTTGCCGCGCCGGCCCAGGGCATCTCCCTCGCCCGACGCCTAGCCAAAGCCCTATCAGCCGATGTCTTTTCCCTCGACCCCGAGCGCGACACCGGCCGAGTCATCCTCACCCTCCCTGACGGCCAGCGCCAGAAAATAGACATTGCCACCTACCGTGGCCTCACCCTCGAAGACGATCTGCGCATGCGCGACTTCACCATCAATGCCCTAGCGCTGGACCTGCGCACCTTGTCCCTATTCGATCCGCTGGACGGCGCAGCTGACCTGCGCGCCAACGTCCTGCGCGCCTGCACCCCCAACGCCATGCACGACGATCCGCTGCGCGTCCTGCGCGGGGTTCGCCTGGCGGCATCCCTGGGCTTCACCATCGAGGCCGAAACCCGGCGCGCCATGCGTCAGGCAGCTCCCCTCTTGGCCCATGTCTCTGCCGAGCGAGTGCGCGATGAACTGATGCGCATTCTAGAGGGCAACCAGATCGCTGCCTCGCTGCGCGCCTTGGATTGGCTCGGCGTCCTAGCGGTGATCCTGCCTGAACTCAGCGCCTTAAAAGGAGTGGAGCAGCCGGCCCCTCACATCTACGACGTCTGGGAACACACCCTGCACGTGCTCGACGAGCTAGAACATCTGCTAGCCGCCCTGGCCCCCGACTACAACCCAGACGACACCGGCGACCTGTTTACCGGTCTGCTCGTCTTGCGGCTAGGTCGCTATCGTCAGCACTACGGCCAACACTTGGCCCAATCCCTGACCGTAGATCGCTCGCTACGTAGCCTGTTGTTCTTTGCCGCCCTATACCACGACGTGGCCAAACCGCTCACCGTCTCAAAAGACGAGACCGGCCACATTCGCTTTTGGGGCCACGACCTCAAAGGCGCCGAGATGGCCGAAGCGCGGGCGCGCGCCTTGGCGTTTAGCAACGATGAGATCGAGCGCCTGGTCACCATCATCCGCCATCACATGCGCTTGCACTACCACTTCAGTCGCAAAGATAGCGAAGACAAGGATCCCTCGCGCCGCGCCATTTACCGCTTCTTCCGCGATGCCGGCCTGGCCGGCCCCGACCTGATCCTGCTCGGCCTGGCCGATCTGCGCGCCACCCACGGCCTCCACCTCAAACAAGGAACCTGGGCCGCCGCTTTAGACGTGTGTCGCCTCTTCCTCGAAAACTACTGGGAGCGCCCTCACGAGGTGGTTTCTCCCCCGCGCCTGCTCGACGGCCATCAACTCATGCAAGCCCTGCACCTATCGGCCGGCCCATTGATAGGCAAACTGCTCGAAGTCATCCGCGAGGCCCAAGCGGTAGGTCAAGTGAACACGGCAGAGGAGGCCATTGCCTTTGCCCGCCGCTGGCTCCAGGAGCAACAGACCGAATGAACCTGGTGTACTTCGACCTAGAGACGCAATACACCTTCAAAGAAATCGGTGACCATCACCCGGCCTCCTTGCGGTTGGCTTGTGGCGTCACCTGGTCCACGGCGCGCAATGATTTCGCCGTGTATTGGGAATCCGACGTCCCAGCCCTGATTGCCGAACTGCAAACCGCCGACCGTGTGATCGGCTTTAACCTATTGGCCTTCGACTACGAAGTCCTTCGCCCCTACGCCCCGAGCGGGATCCTCGCTCGCATTCCCACCACCGACATGCTGGTCGATCTCACCCGAACCCTGGGCTTCCGCCTCCGCCTCGATTCGCTAGCTCGGGCCACCCTGGGCATCTCGAAAACCGGCGATGGCCTGCAAAGTGTTGAGTGGTTTCGGCGCGGTGAGCTGGACAAGGTGGCCGAGTATTGCAAGAGCGATGTGGACATCACCCGTCGCCTATACGAGTTCGGGCGCGACCATGGCTTTGTCTACTATTACTCCAAATTAGGCAGCAAGCTGAAAGCGCCTGTCAACTGGCGCTATGGTTAGATAGGAGGTGAATCCATGCAGACCTTTACCGTTGAGCAACGAGTTTTGGCCTACGAACGTCGTGGCCGCGGCGAACCGCTGGTTTTGATCCACGGCTTTCCCCTCGATCACACCATCTGGGATAGCGTGGTCCTCCTGCTTGAGGATGACTTTGATCTGATCCTGCCCGATGTGCGCGGGTTTGGTCAGAGCCAAGCGGTAGAGATGCCGTTCACCATGGATGACCTGGCCAGTGATGTGGCAGCCCTGCTCGATCATCTCGGTCTAGAGTCAGCTTTCCTGGCCGGCCACTCGATGGGCGGCTACATTTCTCTAGCCTTCCTGGCGGCCTATCCCCAACGGCTGCGCGGCTTGGGGTTGGTGGCCTCCCAGGCGGCAGCCGATACCCCTGAACGACGCGCTGGACGGTATGCCCAGATCCGGCAGATCGAAGAAGAGGGCATCGGCGACATCGTCGCGTTCATGACCGAGAAACTCACCCCGAATGAGGACTTGCGCAAGACGCTTCACGACCTGATGAAAAAGCAGCGACCGGCGGCCTTCATCGGCGCCCTGCGCGCCATTGCCGAACGCCGTGAAACCCTCAGCCTGTTGCCCCAGGTGAAGTTTCCCGTGGTCGTCATCCATGGCCAGGCCGACGCTCTGATCCCGATCGACCGAGCGCGCGAGATCAAAGCTGCCGTCCCTCACGCCCATTCGGTGGAATTGCCACAGGGCGGTCACATGCCGATGATGGAGTTCCCTCAGGCGGTGGCCGAAGCGCTCAAGAAGATAAAGCAGGGCGGTGCGCGTGCTGCCCTGCTCTAGCCGCCTTCCCACATCAGACATTCCCTCAAGAACCTTCCGTAGGTGCGGAAGAGATAGAAGGCTTGAGCAGCAACTTGGAGGGAAGAACATCTCTGTTGTTGATCGAGCTGCTCTCCTGTCTCTTGATCAGGCGGCTCAAATGGGCGGCTAAAATATTGCCGGCAACCGGTTTGGTTAGGTAATCGTCAGCGCCGCTATCCAAAGCAGCTGCGATCGTCTGTGGGTCGTTTAAGGCCGAGAGGATCAAGATGGGAATGTTGCTCACCTGGCGCACTGCTTGACAAACCTGACACCCATCCATCTCCGGCATCATCAGATCCAGCACTATCGCTTGGAGCGGATGTTTCAGGATGAGCGGTACGACCTCCTGGGGTTGGGTGGTTGTCAACACCTGGAAGCCATAGGGTTTTAGCAACAGCGCAATCAGTTCAGTGGTAGCCGGGTCATCGTCTACGCAAAGGATAGTCATCATGATTTTATTATGCTCGATCCTTGGCGTTCTATACTTTGCAGATGGTTTACAGATAATGCCGCAGTTGATACACCCTTCATAAATCCTTGTTTTGTCTCGGCATTCCTAGCGTTGACGACGTCCATATGTTGGTAGAAGATGACATTTGTAGGGGAAAATAGTGGCATTTGGAGTCCGCTGTGCTTTCCTATGATTGCTACTCCTATGGTACACTATCGCCCGTGTAATTTTCACGAAGGGATTACCGTTCGCAGACAAAAATCGGGGAACACATGGAACGTCTCTCGATGGTTTGCGATGGGTTTTTGTAGCCTCGCTATCCACTCTTTCTCTAGAAATGCAACCACTTTTCCCATGTTTGGAGGTTTATCATGAAACATTGGGTCTATTTGTTCGATGAATTTGCTGCGGTTGAAAAGGCGACCGGTGGTTCGTGGGATGCGATCAAAGCTCTGTTGGGGGGCAAGGGGGCCGGCTTGTTCGATATGACCCGTGCTGGCGTTCCAGTCCCACCCGGCTTCACCGTCACCACCGAGGCTTGCAACGAGTATCGCAAGACCGGCGAATTTCCGCCTGGCATGTGGGACCAGGTGTTGGCGGCCATGAAGAAGATCGAGAGAAAGACCAAAAAGAAATTCGGCGATCCTGCGAACCCGTTGCTGGTCTCTTGCCGATCGGGCGCCAAATTCTCTATGCCAGGAATGATGGATACCATCCTGAACATCGGCCTAAACGACGAAGTAGTTGAAGGTCTGAGCCGCCTAACCGACAACCCACGCTTTGCCTGGGATTCCTACCGCCGCCTGATCGAGATGTTTGGCACCACGGTCTACGGCTTGCCCGATGAGGTGTTTGAGCATCCCCTGGCAGAATACAAAGAACAACGCGGCTACAACGTGGACACCGAAATGACCGCCGAAGACTGGAAGGCCTTGGTCTCCCTCTTCAAGGAGCGCTATCGGCGCCATATCGGCCAAGAATTTCCTCAAGATGTTTACACCCAACTCGAGCTGGCGACCAAAGCCGTGTTTGAGTCCTGGATGGGCAAGCGTGCTGTGGACTATCGCCGCGCCACCAACATTCCTGACGACCTGGGGACGGCAGTTAACATTGTCACCATGGTCTTCGGCAATATGGGCTTCGACTCGGGTACCGGTGTGGCCTTCACTCGCGATCCTTCCACTGGAGAGAAGAGGATCTTTGGCGAGTATCTACTCAACGCTCAGGGCGAAGACGTGGTAGCGGGTATTCGCAACGCCGAACCGATTGAAAAGCTCAAAGAAGAACTGCCTCAGGCCTATCAGGAATTCATTCAGATCGCCAATCGCCTCGAGAAGCATTACAAAGACATGCAGGATGTGGAATTTACTATCGAGCGCGGCAAGCTATGGATGTTGCAGACCCGCAGCGGGAAACGAACCGCCCGAGCCGCGGTCAAGATCGCCGTGGATATGGCCAACGAAGGACTGATCACCCGTGAAGAAGCGGTGCGCCGCATCTCGCCGAACGACGTGGACACCTTGCTGCACCCTCAATTCGATGAAGATGCTCGCAAACATGCCGAAGGGATCGCTCGCGGCGTAAATGCTTCGCCAGGCGCTGCGGTAGGACAGATTTATTTTGATGCTGATACAGCCGAACGCATGGCCAAAGAACACAAACAAGATGTGATCATGGTGCGACCTTTCACCAAACCCGACGATGTGCATGGCATGATTGCGTCTAAGGGCATTTTGACCAGTGAAGGGGGAGCGACCTCTCACGCTGCGGTGGTGGCGCGCCAGTTTGGCATCCCGGCTGTCGTTGGCGCTTCAACCCTCAAAATCGATCTTGAAAACCGTCAGATGACCGTCAATGGGCGTGTGATCCGAGAAGGAGAATGGCTCTCGTTAGATGGTTCCACCGGCGAGGTCTTTTTGGGCAAGATCCCCACGGTCACGCCGTCGTTAGAAGAGCAGACCGAGCTGATGACCTTGCTGGAATGGGCCGATCAGATCGCTCGGCTGCAGGTCTGGGCCAATGCAGACTATCCCAAGGATGCCCGCCGTGCCCGCGCCTATGGAGCCAAGGGCATTGGCCTGTGTCGAACCGAGCACATGTTCTTCGAACCAGAGCGCTTGCCGATTGTTCAGGAGATGATCCTGGCCGATACGGTAGAGAAGCGCAAGGCCGCCCTAGACCAGTTGTTGCCCTATCAGCGCCAGGACTTTGAGGGGCTGTTTGAGGCGATGGATGGTTATCCGGTGATCATCCGCTTGATCGACCCGCCGCTCCACGAGTTCATGCCCGATGAGGAGAAGCTCCTCGAGGAAGTGATCACCCTGCGTGTTAAGGGCGAGACCGAGGGCCTGGCCCAGAAGGAGAAGCTCTTGGCCGCTATACGCTCGATGCACGAAGCCAACCCGATGATGGGTTTGCGCGGCGTTCGCCTGAGCATCGTGATGCCGGAGATCGTGGAGATGCAGGTGCAGGCCATCTTTGAAGCAGCGGCCAATTGCGCCTTGCGTGGGGTGGTGGTCAAGCCCGAAGTGATGATCCCGCTTACCGGTACGGTGAAGGAATTGGAGTGGATCCAACCCCGCTTGGAGCGCATTGCGAAGACGGTCATGGAGGAGAAGGGCGTGAGCTTTGACTACAAGTTTGGGACGATGATCGAGATCCCGCGCGCAGCTGTGACCGCCGGCGAGATCGCTCGCATAGCTCAGTTCTTCTCCTTTGGGACCAATGATCTGACCCAGATGACGTTTGGTTATTCGCGCGATGACGCCGAGCGCAATTTCTTGATCACCTACGTTGAACAGGGCATCTTGCCAAAGAATCCGTTCCAGACCCTCGATCGAGAGGGAGTTGGGATGTTGATGAAATGGGCGATCGAAGAGGGGCGCAAGACGCGTCCTGATCTCGAGGTGGGCATCTGCGGCGAACATGGCGGCGATCCCGAATCGATCGAATGGTGCCATCTGATCGGCAACGATTATGTCTCTTGTTCGCCTTTCCGCGTGCCGATCGCCCGATTGGCAGCGGCCCATGCAGCATTGAAGTACCCGCTGCAGGAAGGTAGTGAGCCAGCCTCGGCCAAGGCAATGGCAAAGAAGACCAAAAAAAGGGCAAAAGATAACAGCCAAGAAGTCGGCCGCCAAGACGACAACCCGCAAGATGGCTAAGGCCGGCCGCGCCAAGGCCAAGTCGAAACGCTCAAGAGTGCCCTCCTCCAGGAGGGCACTTTCGATTCTGGGATGAGGGGTTATCCCTGGCAGGAGAACGAGATCGGATTGCCCAAGGCCTCGCCGGCGGCGTTGAACGCCCCAATGCGATACGTGTAGGTGACTGTTGCGCTGCCAGTGAAGACATCGGTGTAAGTAGTGGTGTTGGCCGGCACTTGGGCCACGGCCACACCGTTGCGGTAGACCCGAAAACCGGTTTCGTTGGTGGAGCGATCGGTCCAGGTCAGGGTCACGGTGATCTCGGTCCCTGGGCCGACAAACCGACAGAAGAACTGGTAGCGCAGGCTGGTCGGCGCCTGCAATCCGCCAGGGGCCAAGGTGGCTGCCAAGGGGGTGATCACCGGCAAGAGGGCGACGTTCCCGAAAGCATTCGAGTACTCGGCCAACACCCAGCAGGGTTTGTTGCGGCCGTCGGTCACGACCCAGTAGCGGTCGTCGGCGGAGCGGGCGACGATCTGGTAGATCGTGCCGGGCACGAGAGTGATCACGATCGAGTAGTTGGTGCCTGGGCCTTCACGGCAGTTGGTGTTCGAGTCGACGGTTAAGATGGTGGCTTGTGGAGTGCCGGTGGCCGCGAGGCCGGCCGCCGGTGAGGGAGAAATGGCTAGAGGGGTCTCGATGGGCGAGGTGGGCGTGGCGGCAACCGGCATGGTGGGAGTAGGATGATCGCCAGGGGTGCTCAGAGCGGCTAAGGTTTGGGCCACCACCGTAGCGACCTGGTTGTCAAATGGAGGAGGCGACGCTTGGATCGAACCAGGTAAATTGCAAGCCGATAGAACGAACAAAAAGCCTAGAGAAGAGGTGAGGAGACGTTTTATCATGATGATCGATCAGTCAGGTTGACGTATGAGCGTATCGCCATAAGCATGGTAGGTCTGGGGGCCTAGGGCGAGAGCTTGTTTCAAGGCCATCTTGGCTTCGTGCATCAATCGTTCGGCGCTCAAGGTAGGTCCGCCAGGGTGGCTGGCCATGCCAATGCAGATGGTGACGCGAGTGGCGAACCCCGGTTCTATCTGTTGTGTGCCCAGAGTCGTGCGCAGGAGCCGTTCGCATACGGCGCGCGGCCCCTTTTCATCGGTGTTTGGCATGAGGACCAGAAAGTCACTCCCGATGCGCGCTGGAATGTCGGCGCGGCGCAAGCGCGAGTTTAGGATCTTAGCCAGGGCTATCGGTGCATTTTCTCGTTCGGCTTGCGTGGGGTTGATCAGCGCTAAGCCAATATGCAGCAGGGAGAGCGGTGTGGGATAGCGTTGCGCATAGGCCACTTCATGCTCCAGCAAAAGCCGGAAGACGTACTCATCGTATAAATTGTTCTGGGCGCCGAGTTCGTTGGTCATACCAACTCTATGAAAGCTAGACGAGGAATAGAATACGGCAGTTCCTGGCGTTCCTGTGGCGAGGTCTGCGATGAGCGTGGATGGTAGTATGAGCGCCTCTTAGACATTATACAACACAAAAGGAAAAACGCCCTTGCAAAAACCTGTTAAGCTAGGAGAATATTTGGATGATTGTCTGTGCGCACCAGAGCAAGGTGCTGTGGCAAGCCAGACAACATGCCTGGCTCCTAACTTCCCCCTTTTTTGGCTGGCCGGCTCACTTGATCGAGACGATCTTCCCGCCGGTCATCTTCTGCAAGTCTTCGGTCTTGAGTTCAAAGATGGCGTTCGGTGTACCGGCGGCGGCCCACACGGTTGGGTATTGCAAAAAATCTTCGTCTATGAACGTTTCTATTTTTCGCCAGTGCCCAATGGGCGGCACGCCGCCGATGGCAAAGCCCGTCACGTTGCGCACAAACTCAGCGTCGGCGCGAACAATCGGCTCGCCAACATATTCGGCAATCCGTTTCTCGTTGACCCGATTGGCACCGCTGGTCAGAACCAGGATAGGCCTTCCGCTGTCGCGTCCTTTGAAGATCAAAGACTTGACGATTTGGCCTAAGGCGCATCCTGCACGCTCGGCGGCCTCTTGGGCTGTGCGCGTTGACTCGGCATACTCGATAACCGTGTAGGGGTATCCCTGTTCTCGCAGTAGGTTTTGGATCTTCTGGGCAGATGGAGAAAGCATAGGCAGGATCGATCGATTGGAGTGGGGCAATTATATCAAATCTGATCGGCGCCGGCCGCAGGCGCTTCGCCGCTACACGGTCTTGCAAGAAGACACAGAGGCCATCTTCGCTCGTTCGGATAGGTAGTGCTTGAGGAGGGCGCCTCTGCCGGCCCAGAGCATCTCCTCTAGCGAAACACGGCCTGTGCTTGGCGCAACAGCGTATCTTCGATTCGCCTTTTATGATTGCCCAGAATTTCTAAACGTTCTAGGTCATCTGGCCAGAACCAACCTACATCTATTGTCTCGTTGCTCAAGCCAGGGACTCCTTCGATCACCTCGGCTTCAAAGTGGATAGCCACGAACTGGAAGCGGCTGCCGTCGTCGTAGATCACCAGTTGGTTGGGGTCGCTATATACACCGACCAGGCGTTTTAGGTGAACGCGCAGGCCGGTTTCTTCACACACCTCGCGCAAACACGCCTCTTCCACGCTCTCGCCTGGGTTCATCATCCCTCCCGGCAGGCACCACAAACCGTTGTCGTTCCGCTTCGTGAGCAGAACTTGGCCGGCCTGGTTGAGGATAGCCGCTGTACATCCGACGGCAAGCAATCCTTGCCGGCCCATTCGTTCGCCGTACAAAACCTGGGTCATCGTCTACTCCACGTTATAAATGTCCCGTTGTGCAACTCGATCTGGTTGGAGCTCCTCTATCGTGTTCATCACAAACGGGCCATAAGTACAATATCTCTCTTGCTCACCCTCTCAACCACCCAACCACCTCCTCAACACACCGCTCAAACTCAACTGTCTCCTTACTCACATCCAAGCGCAGCACTCGATCGGCCGGTAGAGAATCCACCCATTCATCCAGGAAACGTTTCAGGAGAGAAATGTCCTCGGCGGTCGCAATGTTAATACGGTGGCGCGACGCCAATCGCGCGCGGATCGCTTCCTCGGATGCCGTGAGATAGACGATCCGATCGGGTAGGGGAAGCAGGCTTCGGGTCCAGGTGTAGAACCGCCGTAGCAGGTCCAGCTCGGGATCGGTCAACCAGCCTCGGGCGTGGAACAGGCGCGTGAATCCGTGAAAATCCAAATCCAAACCGCCCTCTACCAATGCCGGCCGAGGATCGGCCCGCAGCAAACGTTCCTGCTCCGCTCGATACAGCAGATAGTCCAATTGATTGGCCAGAGCATAGCGCGGATCGTGTTTGAACTGAGCCTGGAACGGACGTTCTTGGTGGCTTTCCAGCCCAAGAGCGAAATCGCCGTGCCGCGCCAGGACGTGCACCACTGTTGTCTTTCCTACGCCGCTCACACCGATGAAGGAAATCAGTTGAGCTATTTTAATTTGATTCTAAGTTGATTTTCAGCAAAGTGTGCCTATAATAAATCCAAGTAGGATGCCCGCTTGCAAGTGCCCGTGATCGGTCAGGGTTTATATCAAGAACAGCCCGCAGCGATCTCGATTGGGATCGGAGAAGGAAAACGGTGCACAAGCAGATGGGCGACGGCGACAACGGAATACGTCGGCTGTCATCCCGTGGCTTCTGGCCACGGGATCGTTTTTGGATGCTCAATGCCCGAGAACGAGAAATGGCATTCCTCGTCGGGTGTTTGTATTGAGGAATGCCATGGTAAATCGCAGCGCCCCCGGCGGGATTCGAACCCACAACCTACTGATTCGAAGTCAGGCGCTCTATCCATTGAGCTACGGGAGCAAACTACTTAGCATTATACCATCTTCGCCTTTTCTTGCTATGAGAAAGCGATCGTTTTCGCGCCAGATATTTTGCCGAAACCCTCGATCGCCATTGGATCGCGCCAGGAAAATGGCCGGCCCTGCTCCTATGCGTGCAAACAATAGCGAAGCAGAAACCGTATGATTGTGTAATCTGTGGCCATCCTCTCTACTATCCCCTCAGACACTACGGTATAATCCCTGCCATGACCCAACGCAGTTCCTCTGCGCGCCGAACCCTTGATCCAGCCGCCGGCCCCGAGGACCGCGCTGACCCGGCCTTACGCCCTCAGCGCCTGGCCGACGTGATCGGGCAAGATCAAGTCAAACAAAATCTCTCCATCCTGATCGAAGCTGCCCGGCGGCGTGGCGAAGCCCTGGAGCACGTCCTGTTCTACGGTCCACCTGGTCTGGGCAAGACCACCCTAGCCCACGTGGTAGCTAACGAGATGGGTGTCAACATCAAAGTCACCTCTGGGCCGGCCATCGAGCGCGCCGGCGATCTGGCTGCCATCCTCACCAACCTGCGGGCCGGCGATGTGCTCTTCATTGACGAAGTGCATCGCCTCGGTCGTGCTGTTGAAGAAGTGCTCTACCCTGCCATGGAAGACTTTGCCCTCGACATCGTGATCGGCAAAGGTCCGTCGGCTCGCTCCATCCGTCTCAAACTACCGCGCTTCACCGTCATCGGCGCTACGACCCGTCTAGCATTGGTCACCGCCCCCCTGCGGGCCCGCTTTGGCGCCGTCTACCGCCTGGATTACTACGACCTCGTTTCCATGAAAGCCATCGTCCGCCGCGCAGCCGGCATGCTAAACGTAGAGATCACCGATGAAGGCGTTGAAGAGATCGCCCGTCGAGCTCGCGGCACCCCGCGCGTGGCCCTTCGCCTCCTGCGCCGCGTGCGCGATTACTCTCAGGTGCGCGCCGACGGTCGCATCACCCGCCAAGCAGCCTGCGAAGCCCTCGACCTGCTTCAAGTGGACCCGCTTGGCCTAGACGAGGTCGATCGCCGCGTCCTCCGAACCATCATCGAAAAATACAACGGCGGTCCGGTCGGCCTGAACACCATTGCCGCCTCCATCAGCGAAGAACAAGATACCATCATGGACGTAGTAGAGCCATACCTGCTCCAACTGGGTTTCCTCGACCGCACCCCACAAGGACGCGTGGCAACCCGCGCCGCCTACGATCACCTTGGCCTAACCTGGCCCGAAGATCGCCAACCCCGCCTGCTATAATCCTAACCTCAAATCCCGATCGCAATGCCCTATGGAGACCTTTGCTCGTTCCCTCATCCTTATCGGCATCCTCCTGATTGTGATTGGCGGCCTGATCTACCTAGTGAGCAAATTCGGCTTGCCTCTCGGCCGCCTGCCGGGCGACATTCGCATCGAGCGCGAAAACTTCACTTTCTACTTCCCGCTTGCCACTTCCATCCTTCTCTCGCTGCTGCTCACCCTTCTGCTCAACCTCCTAGTTCGATGGCGACGGTGAGATGCCCACCCTCCTCTTCTACAAACCCTACGGGGTGCTCTCCACCTTCACCGACGAAGGCGCCGGCCACCCTACCCTCAAAGACTACATCCCCATCCCCAACGTCTACGCGGCCGGCCGGCTCGACCTGCGCTCGGAGGGCCTGCTCTTACTTACGGACGATGGCAAGCTGATCCATCATCTGACCCATCCGCGCCACCATATCGAAAAAACCTACTACGTTCAAGTAGAAGGAATACCGACTCCCGAGGCGCTTGACCGTCTCCAACGCGGCATTCGCCTTAAGGACTTCCTCACCCGCCCAGCGCAGGTCCGCCTCATCCCAGACCCTGACCTGCCGCCTCGTCCCAACCGATCACCCCCCATGGCCCGACCGCCTGGTTAGAGATCCGCCTGCGGGAGAGCAAAAAACACCAAGTGCGCAAAATGACCGCTGTCGTCGGCCTGCCCACTCTACGCCTGGTCCGTGTAGCTATCGGTCCCCTCGCCATAGGAACCCTGCAGCCCGGCGAATGGCGACAACTCACCCCTCAGGAGATCCTGGCTTTGTGGAAACGATGAACCTTGCTGATTTCGACTACGACCTCCCCGAATCGCAAATTGCCCAGACACCTGTCGAGCCGCGTGACGCCTCGCGCCTGCTGGTCTTACACCGTCAAACAGGGGAAGCCGAACATTCCGTCTTTCGTGAGATTGGCCGCTACCTGCATCCGGGAGACCTGCTGGTCCTCAACCAAACGCGCGTCATTCCAGTGCGGCTCTATGCTCGCAAACCAACCGGTGGTCGCGTCGAACTGCTCCTGCTGCGCCGCCGTGACGACCTCACCTGGGAGGCCTTGGTTGGCGGCAAAGGCTTGAGAGCCGGCAGCAAACTGACAGTGGAGAATGGCCCGCAGGCAGAGATTGTGGCCTTGCTCGACGGAGCCGAGCGCCTGGTTCACTTTGCCGAACCCATCGAGCCTTACTTGCCGCGCCTCGGTCATGTTCCCCTGCCCCCATACATTCACCAGCAACTGACCGACCCAGAGCGTTATCAAACCGTCTATGCTCGCGTGCCTGGCTCGGCGGCCGCTCCTACTGCCGGCCTGCACTTCACGCCGCGCTTGTTGGATGAACTTCAATCTCAGGGCATACGCCTGGCATACGTCACCCTACACATCGGCCTCGACACCTTCGTCCCGGTCACCGAGCCCGATCCCCGTCAACACAAGATGCATTCCGAGTGGTGCGAGCTGCCCGAAGAGACGGCTCTTGCTGTGAACGAGACGCGTTGCGCCGGCCGGCGCGTCATCGCCGTCGGCACCACCTCGGTTCGCACCCTAGAGAGCGCTGCTGTTGCCTCCAACCTACCGCCTCTGCCGCCTTTCGCTGCTCCTTCGCCCCAAGACCTGCCCTGCTTTTCAGCCGCACCCTCCTCTCCCCAAGCTGAGGGCCTTCTACCACCCTTCCGGGGCGACACCTCTCTCTACATCCTCCCCGGCTACCGCTTCCGCGTAGTAGACGCCCTGATCACCAACTTTCACTTGCCCCGTTCCACCCTAATCATGCTGGTGAGCGCCTTTGCCGGCCGGCAGCGCATCCTGGAGACCTACCGCCTCGCTATACGGGAGGGCTATCGTTTCTACTCATTTGGCGACGCTATGTTGATCCTATGACTGAACCCCGCTACTTGACCGATCCCCTATACCTTCGCTTCACCGCTGAAGTCCTCGAGACCTTCCCCCTGGTGGATCAAAACACCGCCGTCATCCTGCCCTACACCTACTTCTACCCCACCGGCGGCGGTCAGGAACACGACCTAGGGCAGATCGGAGAAGCCCGTGTGCTCGATGTGTACTGGGGAGATGACCAGCGCATTATCCACGTCCTGGATCGTCCGCTTGCCCCGGGCCACTACGAAGCCCAGATCGACCGCCAGCGCCGGCTCAGCGCCATGCAACATCACACCGGCCAACACCTGCTGAGCGCTGTCTTACTGCGCGAGTTGAACATCGAATCCATTTCAGCCAACATCAACACCCTCACTCCTTCCACTGTGGACCTAGAAGTTGCCGACCTGCCAGAAGTAGACCTACAGCGCGCAGAAGATGTGGTGAAGGAAATCCTCTTCGAGGATCGGCCGGTGAAGTCCTACTTTCTCGATCCGGCCGGCCTGGCTGCCTTGCCATTGCGCAAACCGCCCCAAGTCAGCGGAACGGTGCGCATTGTTGAGATCGAGGGCTACGACTACACCCCCTGTGGCGGAACCCATTGCCTGAGCACCGGCATGATCGGCCTGCTGTGCATCGTGCGAACGGAGCGCATCAATCGCAAACTGCGCTTGCACTTTGTGGCCGGCCGGCAAGCGCTACGCGCCTTCCGACTCATTCACCGATCGGCTCAGCAGGCAGCCGATCGCCTCAGCACCCGGATAGAAGATTTGTCCTCTCTGGTGCAGAAACTGCTGGACCAAAATACCCGCCTGCGCCTTGACCTAGAGACCTGCACCGCTCAAATCCTAGAAGTTGAGGCCCGTCGCTATTTGGAACAGGCCGAAACGATAGGCCAATGGCGATCGGTAGTCCACCTTCTTTCTGGCCGTTCTCCGGCTGAACTTCGCATCCTGGCCGGCCATCTCGTCCGCCACTCAAACGTTGTGGCTGTGCTGATTGCCCAGCAAGGACAAAAGCTCTCGCTTGTGGTCGCTTGCGCTCCAGATGGCGGTATTGATGCGCGAGATCTATTGAACCATCTTCTTGCGTTATTCGGCGGTCGCGGCGGAGGCGACTCTCGCTTGGCCCAAGGGGGAGGCATTGCACCGGAAAATGCTCTTCCTGGCCTTGTGGAGCGTGCAAAGCTATGGATTCGCTCGATGAATTGAATACTTTCCTTCTCGGCTGTCGTCTCTGCCCTCGCCTGGTGGAATGGCGGGAGGCGGTGGCTCATCACAAGCGCCGGCTATATCGTCATCAAGAATATTGGGGAAAACCGGTCCCTGGTTTTGGCGATCCCCGGGCCCAGGTGATGGTGATCGGTTTGGCTCCCGGGGCACATGGAGCCAATCGCACCGGTCGCATGTTCACCGGCGATGCCTCTGGCGACTTTCTCTACCCTGCTCTTTATCGCGCCGGCTTTGCCAATCAACCCCATTCGTCTGGACCTGGCGATGGGCTGCAATTGCGCAACCTTTATATCACCGCCGCTGTGCGTTGTGTCCCTCCCGACAATCGGCCGGCCCCAGATGAACTCGCCCGTTGTCGCCCATTTCTGGAACGTGAAATTCAACTCATCCGCCCCGAGATCATCGTTGTCTTGGGTCGGATAGCTTTTGATAGCCTGCTGCGCATATATTCCGCCGCTGCGCCGGTGTTTCAACGATCAGCGCTGACCTTTGCCCATGGCGCAACTTACTTCCTCCGCTCCCAACGACCGGACCTTCCCTCGGCAACCTTGATCTGCTCTTATCACCCTAGCCAGCAAAACACCCGAACTGGCCGTCTTACCCAGACTATGTTTGACGCCGTCTGGACTCAAGTCAATCGCTTCTTGAGCCAAAATGAAGAACAGGAGACATAACTCATGAAAGATCTGCTTCTCTTCGGCGAACGCGCACCTGACTTTGAAGCCACTGACGTGCGCGGCAATCGAATTCGCCTGTCCGATTTTCGCGGCCGGCCGGTGGTCTTGGCCTTCCTGCGTGGGTTTATGTGACCGTATTGCCGCGCGTCGTTGGCGCGCTTGAGAGATGATTATGAGAAATTTCGCGCTCGCGGTGCAGAAATTCTGGCGATCGGTCCCAACACCCTTCCAGCCTTTGAGCAATACTGGGAGAAGGAACACCTCCCCTTTATCGGCATTCCCGATCCCGAACATCGTGTGGCCGTACTCTATCGTCAGGAAGTGAACTTCTTCAAGCTGGGCCGCATGCCGCTCATGTGTATCGTAGATGCCGAGGGATACATTCGCTATGCCCATTATGGTGCTTCTATGACCGACATTCCCAATAACGATACTCTGTTGCGCGTGCTCGATCAGCTCCATTCCTCCGCTACGTAGTATGCCGTTTGGTCGAATTGCCTTCCTGGGTTCCGGAGAGACTTCGCTGGTTGGTGGTCGTATCTTTGAATCGTTGGTTCAAACCTTGCCCGAGCGACCGCGTATCGCCGTGCTCGAAACGCCGGCCGGTTTTGAATTGAATTCAGCTGCAGTGGCCGGCCGTGTGGCCGACTTTTTGCGCAAGCGTTTGCAGAACTACTCGCCAACGGTGGAGGTGATCCCAGCTCGCAAGCGCGGCACACCCTTTAGTCCCGACGATCCTGAGCTGGTGCGACCGCTTTTGCATGCTCACCTGATCTTCATGGGGCCGGGCAGCCCAACCTATGCTGTTCGCCAACTCCGTGGTTCTCTGGCCTGGGATCTGATCCGTGTCTGCCATCGCCTAGGCGCCTGTTTGGTCTTTGCTTCGGCCGCTACCATTTCCGTTGGGGCTTGGGTGTTGCCGGTCTACGAAATCTACAAAGTGGGTGAGGATGTGCACGCGGTGCCTGGCCTAGACCTCTTTGCCGATTTTGGCCTGTCGCTCTCCTTTGTCCCCCACTGGAACAACACTGAGGGTGGCGCTGAATTGGACACTAGCCGCTGTTTTGTCGGGGTGGAACGCTTCGAACAGTGGCGTGTTCTGCTCCCACTTGATCACACTGTGATCGGCTTGGATGAGCATACTGGCCTAACCCTTGACCTGGAACAGGGAACTTGCACGGTCAGCGGGGCCGGCTCGGTCTCCATAGTGCGTCGTCTCGAGACTCGAACGTATGCTTCGGGCAGTGCTTTCCCTTTGAGCGAGTTAGGGGCAATACACTTTCCAGCGCTTGAAGAGGGTCTTTCTGCGCATGCGTGGGAGCTTGTCCAAATGGCTCGCTCGCAGACCGCTGTGGAAGAACCAGCGCCCGGGCCAGATGACGAAGTGAAGGCTCTGCTGGAGATGCGCGCCCGTGCTCGCGCCGTCAAGGATTGGATTGAGTCCGATCGCCTGCGTGCTGAGATTCGGGCACGGGGTTGGAAGGTGATCGACACTCCCTCGGGTCAGGTATTGGAAAGGGTTAAATCTTAAAATTTAAGATTTCCCTTCCTTGCGTATGCTTTTTTGTCTTGGACTAGATTATTCTTTAACATTTATCAATCTTAAAATTTTAACTTCTGGGGAATCTTAAGATCAAAAATCCTTGCATCTGCTTTGGAATGTAGTATAAATCAAACCAGAAAGTCATCTCTGCACAGCTACACATCGCCGACAAATGCATCAACGTCGAGGCCATTCTCGTGGTTTGGCATAAGAAGATCCTTGACAGCGGTGGCAACTTCATCGCTAATCGGATTTTGTGATCACAACCGAAGCAACTGCTATACGGCAGGGTGTGAAGCCAAGAAGCAGCTATCATTTGCGCAATGGACATAGAAGAGCCACTCATTGCTCTTGTTTATAATCAGGAAGAAGAGATCGTCCGCGGGGAATCTCAAGACCTGATCGCCCTACAATACACCACAAAGACGGCTGCCTCAGTATACCAGGCCCTTTGCCGTCTAGGATATTCGACGGTGATGGTGCCGGTCACGAACGATCTAGAGTTGTTTGCGCGCGAACTCAGTCGCTATTCGCCGTGCAACACGTTTGTTTTTAACATTTGCGATGGCTTTGCGGGAGATAATTTCAGCGCTTCGCTCATTCCCCAGGTGATCGATCGGTTGGGCTTCAAACACACCGGTTCTTGCGCCGAAGCGATCCGCCTATGCACCGATAAAGCGCGTGCTAAACAGCGCCTATTGCAGCTCGGCGTGCCCACGCCAGCCTATCAGGTCTTCACCCGTCCCTGCGGCGAGATCACTGTGCCCTTCCCGGCCATCGTAAAACCGGTGCATGAAGATGGGAGTGTAGGCATCGAAGAGACCTCGGTGGTGACCAGTCCCAACGACCTGTTCCGCCGGGTGGAGTATGTGCTCAGCGAGTATTGCCAGCCGGCACTGGTGGAAGAGTATATCGTTGGGAGAGAGTTTGCTGTTTCGATGTGGGGAAACGGCACCATGGAGGTTATGCCCATCTCCGAACATGACTTCTCGGCGGTGGCCGATCCACTTCGCTCCTTCCTGACCTATGAGTCAAAATGGGTAGAAGATTCATTCACGTATACTTCATTCGGCGTGATCTGCCCGGCTCGCTTGAGCCTTGAGGAAGAACAGTGTATCCAACACACCGCCGTTCGAGCCTTCCAGGCCATGGGTTTGCGCGATCTAGGCCGTGTGGATATCCGCTACCGTCATGGTATTCCATATGTGATTGACATCAACGAGATCCCCGATCTCTCGCCCGAAGCCGGCTTTGCGCGCAGCGCCGAGATAGCCGGTTACGATTATGATCACATGGTGGAACGCATTCTCCTGCTGGCCATGCAGCGTGAAGGATGGGGATGATCATCATTGAACCTGCTCAAGCGGACGACCGCCAGGGCATCCTGGCGGTTATTGCGCAGATCGATATGTTCAACCAGGAAGAGAAGGATACTGTCCGTGAGCTGTGGGATGAGGGGAGCTATCATTTCCTGGTAGCACGCCAAGATGGACAGGTGATCGGTTTCACCTGCTTTGCTGAACGTGGACTGACTCAGGGCGCTTATGATCTTTACTGGATCGCCGTTGCCCCTTCGGTTCAACGTCAGGGGGTCGGAGAAGCCTTGATGTGGGCGACCGAGTCCGAGGTCCGAAAACGAGGCGGGCGTCTGATCTTAGTAGAAACCTCGGGAACAGAGGCGTATGCCGCAACGCGTGCGTTTTATGAGGCCATTGGCTATCAGCGCGAGGCGGTGATCCGCGATTTTTATCGCCTGGGCGACGATCTGGTGATCTACGCCAAGAGGCTGTAATTCCGCCTCTATTCCCCTATCATTTGCACGATCAACTCTCGACGACGCGGTCGGATATCAAAGTCCACGTAGATAATCTGCTGCCAAGTTCCCAAGGTGAGCCGGCCGTTGACAAAGGGCACGGTAAGCGATGGACCCAGCAGAGCAGCTCGTACATGACTGTGCCCGTTGCCATCTCCCCAACGGGCATTGTGGGCGTAGTCGCGCTGGGCCGGCAGGATCTCGTCGAATAGCCGGCGCAAGTCGCTTAGGCAACCGCTCTCGTATTCAATGGTGGTGAGCGCGCTGGTGGACGAGGGACAGAACACCGTTGCAACGCCATTTTGCAAGCCGCTGCTGGCCAGGGTAGCCTGTACCCGATCGGTAATATCATGAATGTCAGCGTGACCGCGGGTGCTTAAAAATAGGGTGTGTGTTTGTACGGCCATCAAGCCTCCTTATCAACTCGAAAGTTGAGG
>CAKZJX010000053.1 GCA_937120535.1 uncultured Anaerolineae bacterium | reverse complement strand
TGCTGCATGAAGTGGATGCGCAGCATCGTCTCCGCCGAGTAGGGCTGCTGGCCCCCGCGGGCGCCCATCTTGGGCTGGACCGGCTCGACCAACGCAACGAGACGCTGCCAGGGTATCACCGCGTCCATCTCGGCCAGGAACGGCTGCCGGCGCGTGCGCTTGGGGCGTCGCTCGAAACCGCTCTCGGCAAGATTCATCGGCTTCATGGCCTGTTTCCCCGACTTTTTCCCCAACGCCGTTATGGTGACCCAGATGGGCGGTTGGGCAGAGGTTCCCTAGATCCCGCTGGGCGAAGTGCACCGCCTAGCCAACCCCGGCTCCATCCCGTTTGAGATCTTTGAAGTACAATCGGCCAGCTACCTGGGCGAAGACGACATTGTGCAGTTTGAAGACACCTCCGGCAGAACCAACGCATGAGCGTTTATCCCAAAATCTACGTTGCCGGCCACCGTGGCATGGTGGGTTCCGCCATCGTGCGCCAGTTGCTGGCCCAAGGCCATCCGGCCGATTGCATCGTCACCCGTACGCACGCCGAACTGGACCTCACCGACCAGGCCGCCGTGCAAACCTTTTTTGCGGCGGAGAAGCCCGACCAGGTCTATCTGGCCGCTGCCAAAGTGGGCGGCATCCACGCCAACAATACTTACCCGGCTGAATTCATCTACCAGAACCTGATGATTCAGACCAACGTCGTCGACGCGGCATTCCGCAACGGTGTCCAAAAGCTGCTGTTCCTCGGCTCCAGCTGCATCTACCCTAAGCTGGCGCCGCAGCCCATGCGTGAAGACGCCCTGCTTACCGGCACTTTGGAGCCCACCAACGAGCCCTACGCCATCGCCAAGATCGCCGGCATCAAGCTTTGCGAAAGTTATAATCGCCAGTACGGCAAGAGCCATGGCGTGGACTATCGTAGCGTCATGCCAACTAACCTCTATGGCCCCGGCGACAACTACGATCCGGAAAACTCTCACGTTATTCCGGCGCTTATCCGCCGCATTCATGAAGCCAAGGTCAACCACACGCCCAGCGTCACCGTCTGGGGCACCGGCACACCTAGGCGCGAATTCCTCTACGTGGACGACATGGCCGCAGCCAGCGTGTTTATCATGAACATGCCAAAGGCCCTGTACGAGCAGCACACCCAGCCCATGCTCAGCCACATCAACGTAGGTTGCGGGCACGACATCACCATCCGGGAACTGGCCGAAACCATTGCCAGAATCATCGGATATGCCGGCGACATCGTTTTCGATCCCAGCAAGCCCGACGGTACGCCGCGTAAGCTGATGGATAGTTCGCGGCTCAACGCGCTCGGTTGGAAAGCGCAAATTAGACTGGAGTCCGGCCTCAAAGCCGCTTACGAAGATTTTTTAAATAGATACGCTACTCGGGTTTGAAAGGAAATGCCGTGACAACAAAACCTAAGGTCGCCCTCATCACTGGCATTACCGGCCAGGATGGTGCCTACCTCGCCGAATTCTTGCTGAACAAGGGCTATATCGTCCACGGCATCAAGCGTCGCACCTCGCTGTTCAACACCGACCGCATCGACCACCTGTACCAGGATCGCCACGAGAAGGGCATCAGGCTCTTCCTGCACCACGGCGACATGACCGATTCCTCATCGCTCATCCGCATCATCCAGCAGGTGCAGCCCGACGAGATCTACAACCTCGCCGCCCAGAGCCACGTGGCGGTCAGCTTCGAAGAACCCGAATACACCGCCAACGCCGACGCCCTCGGCGTGCTCCGCCTGCTCGAAGCCATCCGCATCCTCGGATTGGAGAAAAAGACCCGTTTCTACCAGGCCAGTACCAGCGAACTTTACGGCCTCGTCCAGGAAATCCCACAAAAGGAAACCACCCCCTTCCACCCCCGCAGCCCCTACGCCGTCGCCAAACTCTACGGCTACTGGATCGTCGTCAATTACCGCGAAGCCTACGGTCTCTACGCTTGCAACGGCATCCTCTTCAACCACGAATCCCCGATCCGCGGCGAAACCTTCGTCACAAGAAAAATCACCCGCGCCCTGGCAAGAATCAAGCTCGGTCTGCAAGACTGCCTCTACCTCGGCAACCTGGATGCTAAGCGCGACTGGGGCCACGCTAGGGACTACGTCGAAATGCAATGGCTGATGCTCCAGCAGGAAAAACCCGAAGACTTCGTCATCGCCACCGGTGTGCAATACAGCGTGCGCGACTTCGTTAATGCCGCCGCCAGGGAGATCGGCATCGCCATACGCTGGGAAGGGCAAGGTATGGATGAGAAAGGCTATGATGCCGCCGGCAAATGCATCGTCGCCGTCGACCCGCGCTATTTCCGCCCCGCCGAAGTCGAGACGCTGCTGGGCGACGCCACCAAGGCGAAAGAAAAACTCGGCTGGACCCCCAAGACTACCTTCGACGAACTGGTGGCCGAAATGGTGCGCGAAGACCTCAAGGCCGCCGAACGCGACGAACTCATCAAGAAGCATGGCTACAAGGCCACTGACTATCACGAGTGAGTACATGACTAATGCTGAAATCCTGTTGCCTGAGCTAGTCGCTCAACGCATCCACCTTGTGCGTGATCATAAGGTCAAGCTGGATGCTGATACGCGACCCTTTACTCCGTTGAAACCAAGACGCTGGTACAGGCAGCGAGCTGTAACATCCGGCGCTTCCTGGCGGAATTTATTGTTCAGCTGACAGGTGATGAATGGTCGGCTTTGAGATCACAAAATGCGATCTGTGGTCGTCGCTATGCACTGTTGACATTCACCAAGCACCGTGCTTTGATGTTGTCCAGTGCTCTCAAATCTGACACTGCGGTAGACATTTGGATCGTCAACGTAAAGGCTTTTGTCTAGTTTCGAGAGATGCTTTCGACGAACAAGGAACTGGCAGCAAAGCTCATAGAACTGGATCGGAGGGTATCCGGGCATGAAGTGCCTGCTGTTCCTGGGTTCCAGTTGCATCTACCCTAAGCTGGGCCCTCAGCCCATGAAGGAAGAGTATCTACTTACCGGCCCTCTAGAGGAAACCAATTGGCCTTATGCCTTGGCCAAACTCGCCAGCATTGAGATGTGTTTGATCTACAATTGGCAATACAGCGCTCGTTATATGGCGGTAATGCCAGCAAACCACTATAGCGCTAAAGACAACTATCATCCCACGAACAATCACGTGATCCCCCCTCTAATCAGCAAGTTTCACGAAGCAAAGGAAGCTGGAGCACCTGCAGCCACGGTTTGTGGTATAGGAACACATCAACGGGAATTTCTCTATATCGACGATATGGCAGACGCCTGCGTGCACTTGATGAATCTACCGGACGAACAGTTGGTGCCGCTGCTTGGCCAGGACCCCAACGATGGGCTGGCGTCGTTGTTGAATATTGGTGTGGGTCATGATGTTACCATTCTGGAACTTGATAACACCGTATCAGAACCTGTGGGCTATAAAGGCAAGATGAACTTCGATGCCACAAAAGCTGACGGGACGCCGCCCAAGCTGTTGGATGTGGGACGGCTGACAGCGTTGGTATACACAGCAAAGACAACTCTCAAAGTGGGGCTGACGGTTGCATATCAGGATTTTCTGTCGCGGAGAGAGCTGTGATCTGTTTAAAGTTAATGATGACTTTGCCTCGTTATCAGGCTACGGGTTTGATTGAGGGGCGGCATTATGGAAGGTAGAGCATTTGTATGTGACCCGGTCTGTGCCCTGCCTTATGGGCACAACGTTGTTGGCCTGAAGTACTTTTCGGATGCAATCAAGCCTTTTTTTGGCGAAATTATTCCGATCGCCTCTAGGAGTCTGCCTGAACATATATCGCTTAAATACGGATTTGCGCGAGAATTCGACTTTTATTATCATAAATACATAAAGCTCGATAACCCGGATGATTTGGCTACGTATATATCACGATACCGTGGTCACGACGTAATGTTGGAGGCCGCCACGAGAGACGTGGGCAACATCTTTGCCAAGCACCACATTTCGACAAATGACGCTGTTATTTTTCCATGCGTTGATTATTATGGTGCAATGGGTCTTCTAGCTGTCTTGCGCAAGCTGAATCCAGAAAACGCGCCAACTGTATATTTGCGTTTCATTGGCGTCATGGAGAATGCTACCTCCTTCGGTGGTAATGGTCTGAACATCTTAAGCAAGGAAATTTCAGTTGCGATGAGTGATGGCTACAAGATCAGATTATGCGCCGAAACCCCCGCTTATGCAGACCATATTGCCGAAATATTGGGTGTGGCGGTAAGCGTCGTCCCCTATCCAGTCCACGCCGAATTTGACCGATCCGAGAAATATCCGGGCGCAGACGAGAAAGTCACGACGAGGAACGGCGCTAACAATCGCGTTTTCAATGTTGCTTGCCCAGGCTCTGCACGTCTTGACAAGGGATACCTGAGCTTGCTAGAGATATTCACTAATATTCGCCGCCGAGACCCAAAGCAAACCATAAAGTTTGTGACACAAACACTCCCCACTTCGGAAGCACTTCCACATGCAAATTACACAAACCAGCTGTACGCAACGCCTGGTGTTAAGCTTCTCCCAAGTTCGGTTTCCGAAGAGGAAATGAATACATTATATAAGCAGACTCACTTAGTGATTTTGCCATACGACCCTGTCATATATAAGTATCGCGGATCAGCTGTATTCATGGAATGCATCTCTCGTGGCATACCGGTCATTGCCTTGGACGGATCCGCATTCTGCAGTCAAATCAGATATTACGGAGCAGGAACCGTCGTTTCAAGCATCGGCGAGCTCATTGAATATGTATTCCGATATCGTGATATGCCATCAAAAACCATATCCACTAGGATGTTGCAGGCTCGTCATCGTTACTCCGTTGACTCCTACTCGGCAATTGCGAATTGGATTGGGCTATGAAAATATTATTTCTTGATCATGCATTTCATAAAAAAACCAAATCGAACGACTTCTTCCTGGCCCTCATCAAGAGCAATTTTGATTCGGTGGATGTCGAGTATATCGATCCTGAATCTCCGTCCGAGATTAAGGCGTTGAGAGGCCATCGGATCCATGATTTAGTTATCCTATGGCAACTCGACTATCTGGCACCGCTTTTCCTTGCCGCCGGTTATCGCACCGTGGTAGTGCCCATGTACGATGC
>CAKZJX010000052.1 GCA_937120535.1 uncultured Anaerolineae bacterium | reverse complement strand
TCACTTTGCACTCAAGTCCAAACTGTATTTGCGCGCCATCCAATCTGCCTTCGCTGCTTTGCGGGAACTCCATCCCGCTCAACTTGCTGCGTAAGGTGAGTCCTTAACTTTTCACAAAACGTCACTTATCTTTTTGTATACTGCCTTGTCAACACGCTCCAAAGTGTTCGAAAACCAGGCTTTGGTCAACAATGTGCGACAATCATCAACGAATCTTGACCCATGAAGAAACGCATGTGGATCGCCCCCGCTTGGAAGATCAAGGGCAGCCACCGCCGATCACAAATTTGTTTCTCCATGCCCCGATTGGTTGGCAGCGCCTTGGACCGCGCTAGCAGCAGAGACGATGTATTTTCGAACATCCTCCGTTGACGTTGATAAAGATTGAAAGCATGTAGTAACTCAAATCCATTTGAGCAAGCCTGTGAAATGCGGGAGTGGATAAAAAGGGGATGTTTTCACACAGAGACACAAAGACGCGGAGAGGCTCTGTGGTCTACGTGTTGTGTTCCCATGCGACTCACGTTGCACGGCGGGGTGGAGACAGGATCCCACGCACAGGCCGACCCCGAAGGGAAGGACGCCGAGCGAGGCCAGGATCTCGCTCGCCTGGCGCGACGCTCGCGCTGTTTTTCGCGTGGTCCAGAAGCTTTGCAGGCAGCCTGGAAACGTTTGATGTCCTGTTCAACCGACGTCCATGGCACAAGCAGCGTTTTTCCAGCTATCCTGCTCATGAGTTTATCGAACTAAATTTCGCCACTCCCAAATGCTGAGCTAGCCGGATGCTCTCTGTGAAGCGTGGTACAATCATATACGCTTGCCAAAATGTGCCTGGCCGTCTATCTTGTCAACCTAGCGGAGGCAGTGTGCTCACCCTTGCAGAAAAAATCCTGTTCGTAATCGCAACGGCGATATCTTTTTATTTGACCTATCGTGGTGGTCGACGCATCGTTTCTCACATCGCAGCCGGCCATGGTCAAATAGATTGGCGCTTGCTGCCGCAACGCCTTGGGGCGCTGTTCGTTAAGGTTTTGTTGTTTGGATCGGTTATGAGATTTCGCTTTGCAACCAGCCTCTTCCACTCGCTGCTCGGTTGGAGCTTTTTGGTGCTGGTGATCATGGATCTGATCGATCCGATCTACGCCTGGACCGGCGTGCACGTTGTTGAGCATTTGGGCAGGTTTGGATCGTTTTACCTGACTCTAACCGATTTTGCTAACGCAGTGGTGTTGATCAGCATGGCTTATCTCGTGATCCGCCGCTTTGTGGCGAAGCCAGCGAGTTTGTCTACGCGAGAGACGACTCTGCTTCATCCGAGAGCTCGGTTTGGGATCTGGCGCGACTCGTTCATCGTGGCCTCCTTTATCATTCTTTCGAACACAGCGCGCCTGTGTTATTCTTCCTTTCATCTGGTCGGAGTAGAGGATCCCTTCGCTTGGCAACCCATTGCTTCGGCCGTAGCAAGCTTGTGGTCTGGGATGGAAGCGAGTTGGATCGTTGTGGGAGAGCATCTCTCGTTCTGGGTACATTTCGGGGCGATCTTAATGTTCTTGCCCTACTTTCCCTATTCCAAACACATTCACTTGTTGTTTGCGCCGATCAATATCGCACTCAAGCCTCAACGGGCTTCGATCGGTCAGTTGAGTTATTTGAATTTGGACGATCCTGCGATCGAGCAATTCGGCGCAGCAACGATGCGCGACCTGGGCTGGGAACAGGTAATGGATGCATATGCCTGTATTATGTGCTTCCGCTGTCAGGAAGTGTGCCCAGCCTACACCACCGGCAAGGTGCTCAGCCCGGCTGCTCTGGAGATCAACAAACGTTATCATCTAAATTTCGACGGCGGGATGGATGTGGAGTTGACCACCTTGATCCCGAAGGAGGCGATCTGGGCTTGTTTGGCCTGCGGCGCTTGCGTGGACATCTGCCCGGTCGGTAATGAACCGATGCGCGATATTCTGGAAATTCGGCGTTATCTGGCTTTGATGGAAAGCGACTTCCCGAAGCAGCTCGAGACCGCCTTCCGCGGCATGGAGCGCAACCGCAACCCATGGAATGTGCCTCAGGCCGATCGGATGAAGTGGGCCGAGGGGTTGAACGTGCCGACGATCGAGCAGAACCCTGAACCCGAGATCCTGTGGTGGGTAGGATGCGCCCCGGCAACCGACGCTCGGGCCCAAAGCGTGGCACGAGCCTTTGCACAGATCTTGAACGCAGCCGGCGTGAACTTCGCCGTGTTGGGTAAGAACGAAGCGTGTACCGGCGATGCAGCACGGCGCGCCGGCCGGGAGGATGTTTTCTTCGGACTGGCTACCCAGAATGTGGAATTGTTGAACGAGATCCAGCCGAAGCGCATCGTGACCACTTGCCCGCACTGCTTGCATACCCTGAAGAACGAGTATCCAGCGTTCGGTGGCCAGTATGAGGTCATTCACCATACGCAATTGATTAACGAACTGGTCGGTGCGGGGAAGATCCGCTTGGATGTCGACGCAGATGAGTGGAAGGTAACCTTCCATGATCCCTGCTACTTGGGCCGGCACAACGACGTCTTTGAGGCGCCGCGTCAGGCATTGCACTCGATCGGGGTGAAGCTGATCGAGATGCCTAACCATGCTTCTCGGTCGTTCTGCTGCGGTGCAGGAGGCGCCCAAATGTGGAAAGAGGAAGAGGCTGGCATCAGGCGCGTGAACGAAGCACGATATGCCGAAGCTCGAGCCACGGGCGCTACTACCATTGCCGTAGGATGCCCATTCTGTATGGTCATGCTGATCGACGCCTCAAAAGCCGATGGCGAGATGATTAAGGTGGTGGATGTGGCCGAAATGGTGGTCAAGCATCTCAAGACTTAATCGGCGCCCAAGGGTTTTGCTGGCTTCGTCGAAGACCAATTTTCCACAGTCCATGGGGTGCATTTATCTCGCCCAGGATCGATACACCTCTGGGAAGCTGCCTCAGCTTTAGGCACAACAATCTATTCACCGAGTACGAGTGATCTTACTCAAGCCGCGCGGCCGATCGGGATCTAGGCCGCGGGCTTGTGTTAATCCCAGGGCAAACAGTTGACCCGAGATGACGGCGGTGATGGGCGACAGCCATTCGGGCAGGCCGGCCGGCAGCGGGATGGGTGTATGAGCCAGAGCCAGAGGACGGGGATGAGAGGCGATTACCACCAAGCGCGCGCCGCGTTGACGCAGGCCTTCTAGGAAACGGGTCAGTTCGGCGGCCACGCGGCCGGCTGGGACGACGGCAATGACCAGAAAACCATCTTGGACCAGGGCCACCGGCCCGTGTTGAAAGTCAGCAGACGAGTAGGGTTCGGCCAGGAGGTAGGCCAGCTCTTTGAGCTTCAGCGCGATCTCAAAAGCGGTGGCGTAGTTGTAGCCGCGGCCGATGGTGACACAGGCATCGGCTTGGGCATAGGCAGCAGCGGCGGAGAGCACCGTTTGGGCGTGCTGCAAGGTCCGTTTGGCCGCGCCCGGCACCCGGTTCAGGGAGCGAGACGGCAGGTCATCTTCGAGGGCACAGGAGAGCATGGCCAACGCCAGGAGCGAGGCGGTGTAGGTTTTCGAGGCGGCAATGGCGCGTTCTGGGCCGGCGTGTAGATGGATGCACGCCTCAGCCAGGGCGGCCAGGGGCGATTCGGGGTCGTTGGTCACCGCTACGGTCATCGCCCCCTGCCGGCGGCCTTCGTCGACTACGGCACAGATGTCGGGGGATTGACCGGACTGGGAAATGGCCAAGACCAGGGCATCCTTGAGCCGAGGCGGCGTCTTGTATAGGGTGAACAGGGAAGGCGTGGCCAGCGCCACTGGAAGGCGGTTGCGGGCTCCGAACAGGTATTGACCGTAGCGAGCGGCGTTATCCGAACTCCCACGGGCCGCCATGACCACGAAACGCGGGGCGCGCCGGCGAATGGCCTGAGCAACCTGGCGAATGGAGACGACTTCGGCCTCCAGCAGGCGCCGCAAGGCTTGGGGTTGTTCGTGGATTTCGTCGAAAAACAGGCTCATGACACTAGTTCTTTGGCAGTGCGGATGAGAGTCTCACGAACGGCGTATCCGTCATAACCGGCAATCTCCATCGCTAGGACGACCGGCCCCACCACCGGCGGACAGGTCAGGCGAATCAGGCGCGCTTTGGGAACCTGGGCCAAGATGACGCGCCGCATAGGCTCGAGGATCGCTTCGCCCCCTTCGAAGATGCTGCCCGATTGAATGACTTCGACCTGGTCATGTTGCATGCCGATCTGGCGGATCACCGAGACGGCCAGCCAGCCGAGTTCTTCGCCGGCCCAGCGGATCACTTCCCGCGCAGCCCAATCGCCGGCCGCAGCAGTTTCAAAGATCCGAACCGCCAGGAAGGGGGACAGATGGTAGCGTTGATTGGACAGGCCTTCCATCAGGTCGAGTTCGTCGCGGGCGCCGGTGGCCTCCAAGTAGATGGCAGTAAGCGCAGTGGGTGGAACGCGCTTGATCCAGGCATAGTTGACCAGAGTGAGGGCTTTCCAGACGATCTCCATGCCCCCGCCAAACTCGCCGAAGTGAACGCCGTTGCCCACGATCCGCCCCTCCTCGCCGCGTGGTCCACGCCCGCGACAGTTAACTCCTGAACCGGCGGTCACGCTCACGCCGATCCCGCGCGAAGCGCCGGCCCACAGACCGTTTAGCCCATCGTTGATCACCTCTACTGGACAGGTCAACCCCAAAACGGCAACGGAGTTTAGGTGATCTTGGCGCTCGGTGGGAAAGTCGTAGCCGGCAATGCCAAAGCCGGCGCCGGCTATCTGCTGCGCTTGGATGCCGGCCATCTGACGGGCTTGCTCGAAGGACGCGATCAGGGCTTGCACCAACCCCTGGTAGCCCACGATTTGGTGATTGCCACCCCAGGCTTTGCCAAACCCGACACATCGTCCGCATTCATCAGCGATGAGCGCATGCGTTTTGGAGGAGCCGACGTCTACGCCGAGAAAGTATGCGGTCATAGGTGGAACTGTTCAGAGTTCAGGTGATTCAGAAGCGGCGGCAGCCCGCATCAGATCGCGGATGGGGCGATAGCCGATGAGGTGAACGCCCGAATCCTTGAGGAACTGTTTGATCTCTTGGCTCATAAAGGCCTGGTAGTTCGCCATGCGGCTAGGCCAATCGGGCGTGATGGCGCGCAACTCCGGCGTGTCTATGGCCGGATGCATCAGGAAATGGGTGATTCCAGGCGGCAGGGAGGCCAGTTTCTGCCGCGCCAGGTTGATCTGGTCGTTTGGAGCGTCGAGTGGCATGAATTCAACCGCGTCCAGGGTTGGGGTCCCCGATTCTTCTAATTGTTGGATTAGGCCAGCGAACAGGGTGGCAGTATCTTCGTCCAGGCCGAGCCTTATCAGGCCGGCGGTGTCGAGGCGTGGGATCAGGCCCGGGAGCCGCGCCCGGTTCAGGATTTGCAGATAGCCGGCGATAAAGCGCGGGTGGGTGATGGTGCCCATGTGGGTATCCAGGTGGGTCACATCTAGGCCGGCTGCCAGCGCCCGCTGAAGCTGGGCTTCGATTTCAATACGAACTGCCTCAGGATCGGCCCGCTCTTGTACCGGCGCTTCTCGCTTGTGAAAGTATCCTTCTTCGTCGATCAGACCCGTGCTCGGATCGCAGGTGGAAATCGGCCCCCAACGATAGCCATCCCATTCCGAATTGACCGTGCCATGAACGCCCAGGTCAACGTCTGGATGGGCTCGCGCCCATTCCGCAGTGGCGCGGAACCAGGGACAGGGAACCATCACTGCGCCCGAGGAGATGGTTCCGAACTCCCACAGATCGGCAAAGGCTTGTAGCGAGGCATGACACATGCCCACGTCGTCCACGTGAAGGATGACTACACGGTCGTTCTTGGAAAAGCCGAGTTTTTGGAGAAGGGGATTGGGACGCATAAGTGCTCCTTGAGATCGAGAATTATCGAAATTGAGGCAACCACTGGCGGTTGGTGTTCAGCAGATCCTCCAACACGGCCTGGACTCGATCGGCCTTGGGCCCCAAAGGATGGGCAAGCAGGGCCTGATAGGCCGCTTTGCGATCGCCATGGACAGCGGCTTCCACAGTGAGCAATTCGTAGGCCTTGACTTGGGCGATCAAGCCAAAACAGGCCGGCGGCAGCAGATCGGCCGGCAGAGGGTGGATCCCTTGACGATCGATCCGACACGGGAGTTCGAGCACCCAATCGGCCGGCCAGGCGCTCACTACGCCGTTGTTACGAATGTTGACCACTTCCACGTATCCGAGGTCGTTGTAATGTGAATCGATCAGACGAGTCGCCAGGGTAGAATAATAAGCGCCACCGCGTTTCATTAAATCGCTAGGGAGATCGGTCAGGCTTGAGTCGGCATATTGACGGAGAAGGGCCTTTTCGACCTCAATGACTTCTTCGCCGCGACTGGGAGGCCATTTTTTCTGTTCGGTCAGCTTGCGGTCGGTGTAATAGTAATACCTCAGGTAATCGTTCGGGATCATCTCCAGGGCCTCAAGAGTGGCCACATCCCATTCTGGATCGTCGGCGCGGCGCATCCGCTCGACGAAGGCGGAGAAGATATATGGCCACACGTCTTCGCCGTCCACCGTAAAGCCATAATGCCAAGTAAGATGGTTCAAGCCCAGGGTTTTGAGAACGGTGCGCTCCTCAGCAAATTTCTGGCCGGTGACGTGCTCTAGTTCGCCTAGGATGCGCATGCGTGTGGTGATGCCCACGTTGCAGACGCCAACCACGGGGACATCGGGAGCATATCGGGTCACCGCTTCGGTCACCAGGCCAGCCGGGTTGGTGAAATTCAACAACCACGCTCCAGGAGCTAGCGCGCGCATTTCATGGGCGATTTCCAGGAGCACTGGAATGGTACGCAGCGCTTTGGCCATACCGCCGATGCCGGTCGTCTCTTGACCGATCAGGCCGTGTCGCCGGCCCAGATATTCATCGCCCACCCGGGCCGGCATCTGCCCAACCCGCAACTGGGTGATCACATACGAGGCATTGCGCAGCGCCTCGCGCCGATCGGTGGAGAGCACTACCCGAAAGGGATGGCTACGAGCAGCAACCATCCGCTGCGCAAAGCCACCAACCACACGAAGCCGCTCAGGATCGATATCCATCAGCCAGAGCTCTTGGACCGGCAAGCGATGGGCCCTGGTCAAGAAACCGTTCACCAGCTCTGGAGTATACGTTGAGCCACCACCGATTACGGCAATCTTCATCGTCAACACCTTGTGAAGAGCAGATTTCAGGACCAGAATTGGGGAAGATAGTCACGATATTCGGTCAGGTAAGCGTCTAAAACCTGCTTAGCGATCTCGATGTCGGTGATCACCGGATCGAGCAAGAGGCAGTGTAAGGCCTTTGATCGCGATCCTTCCACCACGGCATCCACGCACAATTGGGAAACGGTGATCTCACGCCGCAACAGTTCGGCAATCGGCGCGGGCAGGTCACCCACAGTGACGGGATGGATGCCGGCGCCGTCCACGACGACCGGAGTCTCCACGATAGCGCCCGAGGGCAAGTTGGCGATCTGGCCGATATTGGGCCGATTGGCTGCTAGGTGGTAATCGGTGCCGGCGCCGGCCAGATGTTCGATCATCTCCAAAGCACCTTCCGAGTCAGTTTCCTCCAATCCTTCGATGGTCATTTCGCCTTCGGCCATGCTGCGCAGGCGATCGTGTTGAAATTCGCGCACTGCGGCGTTGAGATCCCAATCGTAAAGGCGGATGTTGTACTTCTCCCAAGGTTGGGTCACGGGATCGGAAAGCCAGGGTAAGTATTCGGAGAGATGGGTATCGCCTGGGACGGGGAACAGGTCAAAGATCTCGAAGATGCGGCGGGTGAGCGGTTCAAACGCCGGCTCGAGTTCGAAGAATCGTTTGCGAAAGAGAGGATAGAGGTCCTCGCCCGTTTGGCGGTCGCGGATCGATAGGATCCAGGAGAAATGATTCAAGCCGGCGGCCCGAATATCCAGGCGCGGCACAACCTGGCGTTTCACCTGTTCATGCAGCGCATATTGCACCGGATGAGCGTGCATGCCTTCAATCCCTTCCGGGATAGCAAAACCCAAGTCACGCGCCAAGGCGATGCCCACCATCACGTAGCCGATATAAATCTGATGACAGAGCCCAACGACCCGAATGCGAGAATAACGATGAACGGCATTGCAAATCCGAATCATCGGGTTGGTGTAATTGATGAACCAAGCATGGGGGCAGATCTGCTCCATGTCGCGGACAATTTCCAGCACTGGACCGATGTTGCGTGCAGCATGAGCAAATCCCCCTGGCCCTCCGTTCTCGGCATAAGGCTGACGCACACCGAAGCGCAGGGGAATTTCAAAATCCCGTCGCCACAGGTCTTCACGCGCTCCGACTTCGATGGCCGAAACTACGAAATCGGTGCGATGATCCAAAGCCTGACGATGATGGGTGTGGGAGGTGATGTTCATCTGCGCATCCCACTCGCGATTCAACCGTTCGGCCAAGCGATGGACGATGTTTAGAGTTTGCGGATTACGGTCAACCAGTGCCAGGGTGGAACCGCGCAGTTTTGGCGATCGCAGCAACGCCGCCAAGGTGTTCTCACCGAAGCTGGCACTGCCGGCGCCAACAACGACAATCTTGGTTGGAAGAGGCATGGTGGTTCCTTGAATTTATGAGCGAAGTCGTTTGGCCATGAGGATATCCGGTTTGCCCGGTCCGTTGGCATCGGGAAGGACGCCGATGATCGCAAATCCCATCTTCTGATAGAACTCAAAGGGATGGCCCTTTCGGTTCTGAATGGTCTGAATGTGGGCGCAGGGATTAGGATAAAGGTCAATGCCGCCTAACGAGGTCATTTCATCTTCATCGTCTACGCCTAAAAACAGGGTCCATGCGCCGCGCGCAGTCGCCTCTGCCTCTAAGGCTTGAATCAGAGCACGGCCGATCCCCTTGCGACGATGATCTGGATGCACAGCCAAGGGATGCAGTTCCCAAGTGTTCCCATTGTAGTGAGGGATGCCTCCGATCCAGCCCACGAGCTGTCCGTTGTCTTCGATCGCCGCCAAGCAGATGCGATCGGGAGCCAACATGTCGTGCACTTCTTCTCGGGCGTCCTGGAGGGTAGGCCAGGCGTTCGGCCAGTGAACGCGAGAGGCTTCGACCAGCAAATGCGCTGCTTGTTCGATCCACGGTATATGGTTGGGGGAGAGGGGAACGATCTGCATAATAGCTAACAGCTCCTCTAAACGAGAAAGTGAAGGCCCAAGGCGAAAGGCAGAACCGGCCAGCTGAAAGTAGGAAAGATTGTACCCGATTCTCTTTCCCTTGTGAAAATGTAGCGCCCCAGGCAACCTCACCTGGGGCCAAAATATGGAACTCTATTCTAATGTGTCGGGGCGCCCGGATTTGAACCGGGGACCTCTCGGACCCGAACCGAGTGCTCTACCGGGCTGAGCCACGCCCCGCTATATCTGTCTGAAAGCAAGGAGCATTATACCTGTCCGAGGATGGTTTGGCAAGAGCGAGAGGGCTTGTTCAATAATATCCTTGAAGCAATAAGGAGAAGCCGGTAGAGCAGGCATGGGAGGGGATCAGCGATGGAATCAGCTGTCGATTCAAGGTCAAACGGCCTGCTTGCGGCTCTTCTAGAGACAGTTCGCACCGTCCAAAGAGACTTGTTGAACAAGTTCCCTAGCCGAGCGCTGCTCCACTCAGAAAGGGAAGCAAGGCGCTACCCTCCCTTGTCCTTCACGGTTGCGCAACGGCTTCTTCTTGACGGCGGAATTGACTCATGTATAGGTTGTAATACACACCACGCTGGGCCAACAGCTCCTCGTGCCGGCCGCGTTCGGCGATCTGTCCCGCTTGTAAGACCAAGATCAGGTCGGCGTTGCGAGTGGTGGACAAGCGATGGGCGATGACAAATGAGGTGCGCCCTTCCAGCAAGCGGTCGAACGCTCTTTGGATCAGGCGCTCGGTTCGGGTATCTACAGACGAGGTGGCCTCATCGAGGATCAGGATGCGGGGATGGACCAGAGCGGCGCGAGCGATGGCCAACAAGTTGTACCAGCGCTCGGTCATATTCAGACCAGTTCTTGATACGGTATACTCTCTTCGGGCGTGAGGGTGTGGTTTTGTGTTTTGGCATAAACCAAACTTACACGATCACGCTCTCTTCGTCAACTATTCATGCACCAACGCCCCGACCAATTGAAGCAAGCCCTGTCCAATGAAGAGCCGCACTTTCTCCACGTCATCCGTAGCACGGATCATCAGTTGTCCGGTTTGATTGCGATCGTGGTAGGAAAACGACAGGGTTTGAATCTTGGCATACAGCTCGTTGCGCAGATCATAGGCCACTGATTGCGAGCTTTTCTCGGCCCAGAAGGCTTGTAGGAAGGCAAACACGCCGCGCAGCACGGCAAACACCACCAGTGCGCTCAGGGCCCAGATCAGCGTCTGCATGGCTTGGCCGGCCCAAGCTTGCAGCTCTGCTCGAAACTGGTCGAGCGAGAGAGAAGATGGACGACCGGTAACCTCCAACAAGGTGGGCAACGCCGCCAAGGCAACTTGCGGTGGCAAGCCCTCTAGGGCGCGCAGGATGCGATCAGCCAAGTAGCCGCCGGTCACGGCGTCGATCATGTTGCGGATCAGACGCGGCACAGCCAGTTGAGAAAGGATGGCAATCACCAGAAACAGATACGGTAAGACCGCTTGATGTTTATAGCGGCTGAGGTAACGGATCATTCGCCCCAAATGGCGGAAGGAGGTACGAGGGCGAGCCGCCTGTGACATAGTACGAGTAGTGAGGCTAGCTTGCATAGTTCCTTTCTAAAAACCATAAACGAATGGCTCATCTATCTCCCTCAGTTTCTCTCTGAAACGCCTGTAACAGGGTCGCCAAGGCGCTCCGAACGTCGTCTTGTTCCTGAGGCGAGAGGCATCCGACCAGATTGTCCACCCAACGGAAACGTTCGGCCAGGCTCTTTTCGATCAGCTCGCGACCTTTGGGAGAAAGGGTGACCTGTTTGATGCGGCGATCGGCGGGATGCTCGGCGCGCTGCAGCAAGCCGGCCTGGACCAGTTTCTCCACCATCTGGCTAGCAGCGGCGAGGGTGACCTCCATGTGCTCACTCAGATCCGAAATGCCGCACTGCTTGCGGTAGTACACCTGCATCAGCAGAAAAAACTGCGGCATGGAGAAGCCCAGCGAGCGGACGTAGCGCGCCTGGTCACGCATGGTTCGATGGGTGGTGATCTCGACCCAGGTGCGCAACAGGTCGTTTAGAGAAGAGACGTCGCTCATTGTTAAGTTCGCTTTTTTATTAAGCGAACTTAACTTTACACCGATCGAATCTTCCCGTCAAGGGGAAGACGATAAGAGGGGAATAAGCGTTTTCGCTACCTGCCCTTCCACTCGGGGTTGCGTTTCTCGATAAACGCCCGCATGCCCTCTTTTTGATCCTCGGTGGCAAACAGGCCATAGAACGCTTGGCGCTCCTCTGCCAGGGCATCGCGCAAGAAATGCTCATAGGCTTGGTTGATCAGACGCTTGGCTGTTCGTACGGCAAGAGGGGCGCGCGAGGCGATCTCTTCGGCCAGTTTCACCGCCTCGTCGAGGTAGGATTCCAGCGACACGACGCGGTTGACCAGGCCGAGCTGGAGGGCTTCCTGAGCCGATAGGATGCGGTTGTTGAGGACTATTTCCATCGCCAAAGCCTTGCCGATGGCTCTCGGCAGGCGTTGAGTTCCGCCGGCCCCGGGAATGACGCCGATGGTGATCTCCGGCTGGCCAAATTTGGCGGTTTCGGAAGCCACGATCATGTCGCAGGATAGGGCCAGCTCACACCCCCCGCCCAAGGCCCACCCCGAGACAGCTGCGATCACCGGCTTTTGAACGCTGCGAATGCGGTCAAACTGGGCAATCGGATCGGCAGCTTGCATCTCCTCAACGCTCTTCTCGGCCATCTCTTTGATGTCGGCGCCGGCCGCAAAGGTCTTGGGATTGCCGGTGATGACCATCGCCCCTACGGCGTCGTCTTGGTCAAAAGCCTGCAGGGCATCCATCAGTTCGCGCATCAGGGTGTTGTTCAAGGCGTTCATCGCCTCTGGGCGATTGAGGGTGATCAGGCCCACTCGGCCACGAACCTCGGTGAGAATGGTGGTATAGGTCATGTCAATTCTCCTGTTGGGTGGGGTGCGCTCAGAAGGATGAGAGGGATTCTACACAACCGATCTGTCCTCGTACCAGCAAGGGTGGCAAAACAAATCACCCGGCCAGCAGCTGACCGGGTGGCGGAAACGTTGGTTTAGGCGCCGATGACTTCCTTGTTTTCTTTCTTGGAGGGCATGGCTTCGCTGGTCAGGAAGGTCAGAGTGTTTTTCTCCGGATCGACATCGATCAAGATGTGCATGCCGGCTACGATCTGGCCGGAGAGCAGTTTCATCGAGAGCGGATTCTCCACGTGCTTTTGCAAGGCGCGACGCAACGGTCGAGCGCCAAAGGTGGGGTCGTAGCCTTCTTTCGCTAGCCAGGTTCGGGCAGCATCGGACAGGTGGACGACGATCTTGTAGTCATCCAAGAGTTCCTGAATTTCCTTCATCTGGAGATCGACAATCTTCTCCATGTCCCCCAAGGAGAGCGGCGAGAAGATGATGATCTCATCGATCCGATTCAAGAACTCAGGGCGGAAGGTGGACTTGAGGGCTTTCTCGATCTTGTCCTTGGCTTCGCGGTCCTCGTCGGTTTCGGTCTTGCTGATAAAGCCCAGGGTGCCGCCGCGGCGGACGAATTCGGTGCCTAGGTTAGAGGTCATGATGATCACGGTGTTGCGGAAGTCCACCACGTTGCCCTGTCCGTCGGTCATGCGGCCATCGTCGAGGATCTGCAACAGGGCGTTCCACACCTCAGGGTGGGCTTTTTCGATCTCATCGAACAGCAAGACCCGATAGGGGCGACGCCGAACCGCCTCGGTCAATTGACCGCCTTCCTCATAACCCACGTAGCCGGGCGGCGCGCCGAACAAGCGCGAGACCGTATGCTGTTCGCGGTACTCAGACATGTCGATCCGCACCAGGGCATCTTCGTCGTCAAATAGGAACCAGGCCAGGGCTTTGGCCAGTTCGGTCTTGCCGACGCCTGAGGGGCCGATGAAGATGAACGAGCCGATCGGCCGAGTGGGGTCTTTTAACCCGGCTCGTGCGCGGCGGATGGCGTCGGAGATGGCGCGGATCGCCACGTCTTGGCCGATGATGCGTTCGTGCAGGCGCCCTTCCATGTGGAGCAATTTCTCGGCTTCAGTCTCCATCATCTGGCTGACTGGAATGCCGGTCCACTGATGGACGACAGCAGCGATGTCGTCCACATCCACTACCTCGTCGAGTTGGTGTTCGTTCTCCCACTTATCGCGCAGCTCATTGAACTGATGTTCCAGGCGCAGGCGCTCGGATTTCTTCTGGGCGGCGCGCTCGTAGTCGCGCGCCAGGCCGGCCTGCTCCTCTTCGGCGCGCAGGCGCTCGATTTCGTTCTTCATGGCCTTGAGCTCCGGCGGCAGGGAGTAGAGCGCTACGCGCAGCTTGGCGGCCGCCTCGTCAATCAGGTCAATCGCTTTATCGGGCAAGCGACGGTCGGTGACGTAGCGATCGGCCAGCCGGGCCGCCGCTTCGAGGGCAGCATCGGAGAAGTGCACTTTGTGATGGGCCTCGTAGCGATCGCGCAGGCCCTTGAGCATCTTGATGGCATCTTCGACGCTGGGTTCCTCCACGTAGATCGGGGCAAAGCGGCGTTCTAGGGCGGCATCTTTCTCGATGTACTTGTGGTACTCGTCCAAGGTGGTAGCGCCGATGCATTGCAGTTCGCCGCGTGCCAGGGCCGGCTTGAGCATGTTGCTGGCGTCAATCGCGCCCTGGGCGGCCCCTGCGCCGACCACTGTGTGCAGTTCATCAATCATTAGAATGATCTCGCCCCGCGAACGTTGCACTTCCTCGATGACTGCCTTCAAGCGCTCCTCGAAATCACCACGGAAGCGCGAGCCGGCCACCATGGCCCCCAGGTCGAGAGCCACCACGCGCTTGCCGGCCAAGATCTCTGGCACGTCGTTGTTAGCGATCTTCTGGGCTAATCCTTCCACGATGGCCGTCTTGCCCACGCCGGCCTCGCCGATCAAGACCGGATTGTTCTTGGTGCGCCGGCAGAGGATCTGGATCAGGCGCAAAATCTCCGTATCGCGGCCGATCACCGGGTCCAATTTGCCCTCGCGAGCCAGTTGGGTCAGGTCGCGCGAGTATTTTTCCAACGCCCGATACCGCGATTCGGCCTGCGGATCGGTGACACGTTGCCCACCTCGCATGGCCTGAATAGCGTCGTAGACCCGGTCGCGCGTCAGGCCAACGCTCTCCAGAATGCGGGCAGCGGGAGTGTTGCGCTCGGTGAGGATGGCCAGGAAAATATGCTCTGTAGAAATGTATTCATCGCGCAGCCGATTGGCCTCTTCGTTGGCCAGGTCGATAATCCGCTTGACGCGCGGCGTGATGAAAATCTGGCCGGCGCCGCTCCCGAAGATATTCGCCTTAGGGCTTGCACGCAAAGTGCTGTCCAACCGTTCGATCAACAAGTCGGGACTGACGTTCAAGCGTTCTAAGATCTGAGGGATCACACCGCCGGGCTGTTCGATTAGCGCCAGCAGGATGTGTTCGGTATCAATCTGATTGTGACCATACCGCTGGATAATCTCAGCCGCACGCTGGGCGGCTTCTTGAGCTCGTTCGGTAAATCGATCAAATCGCATCATAAGCAGTTCCTCCAGACAGGCAGCCAAAACTCCTACCACAGGCCACCTGCGATGAAGATTATAACAAAAGCAACGTTTTTAGAGAGTCGAAGAGGCGTAAGAGAAACGTTAGAGGCGCCTTCCCCTTCCTGCCTGTCTTCCCCCTCCCTTGGTTGCTTTGCGCCGGCCAAGGCCCATTTTTGATGAAGGTTTTACGAGAAATTTGCGTTTTTCTAACGCGATTTCCCTAAACTGATGAGCGAAAGTTGATAAGCACAAACCTTGGAAGGAGGTGTCGCCATGACCAGCCTGATCCGATTCGAACCGATGCGCGAAATGATCTCCCTGCGTGAGGCAATGGATCGCCTGCTCAACGAAGCTTTCACCCCTACCTTCACCATGCTGGGCGGATGGCAGGTTCTGCCAGTGGACCTGTACCAGACCGATGACGAGGTCGTAGTGAAGGCCGCTATGCCTGGGGTCAAACCGGACGATGTGCAGATTTCAATTACCGGTGATGTGCTGACCATCAAGGGCGAGTTCAAAGAGGAACAGGACAAGAAAGAACGCTCTTACCATCTGCGCGAGCATCGCTACGGAGCCTTCGAGCGGACCTTCACGCTACCGACCGCTGTTGTGGCCGACAAGGCCAAGGCTGAGTTCGAGAACGGCATTCTGACCATCACCCTGCCCAAGGCCGAAGAGGTCAAGCCGAAGGTGATCACGGTGAAAGCCAAGTGAGAAGGAGCGGAAATCACCACGGCCCCTGCAACAAGGGGCCGTGGTGTTTATGGGGGCGAACCATCTGGGGTAAAATCGGCCTGCCTATCACCGTCCTTAGTAGGGGCTTCCACAAGCCGTTCTCCAGAGGCCGGCTTTCGGCTCGTTCCTTTCTCTATCTCTTTTCTCCGATGGCGACGTCTTGCTATGCTGCGATCCCTTCGATCTTCCTACCGCGATTATCTGTTCATCGTTTCGGGTGCGTTGGTGCAAGCTGTCGGGCTACAGTTGTTTCTGGTTCCGGCCAACTTGGCCTCTGGTGGCGTCAGCGGTATAGCCCAGATCATCCACCATTTCACCGATTGGCCGATCGGTGTGATGGTGCTGATCGGGAATATTCCCCTCTTCCTGATCGGCTGGCGCTTTCTAGGCGGTCCGCGCTTCGTGGCGCGCACAGTGACCGCCATTCTGGCCTACTCGATCGCTCTTGACCTGATCCTGTTCTTGCCCTTCTTCCCCAAAGACGGTTTGACCGATGACATTGTGTTGAATTCGCTTTACGGTGCGGTAGTAAGCGGGGTTGGCTATGGCCTGGTCTACCGCGGGCGCGGCACCTCCGGCGGCTCAGACATTCTGGCCCGCATCCTCAATCACTGGCGCAGCATCCCGATGACTCAGAGCTATCTGATCGTCGACTCGGCGGTCATCCTCACCGCCGGCTTCGTCTTCGGCTGGAAAGAAGCCCTGTATGCCATCATCACCCTGTATGTGAGCGGCCTGGTTGCCGAAACGGTCTTGGAAGGCGGGGGAACAGTGCGCACCGTGATCATCATCACCGCTCAACCGCGCCCGATCGCCGAGGCGATTCTCACCCAACTCGGGCGTGGTCTGACCATCCTGAGCGGTATAGGCGCCTACACCGGCGAGACTCGTTCCGTGCTCTACTGTGTGATCACCCGCTCCGAGATCGCTCTGCTCAAATCCATCGTTCAGGAGACCGATCCCAAAGCCTTTATGGTGGTCGGTTTGGCCCACGAAGCGATCGGAGAAGGATTCAAAGAACTGCGCGCCGAACAGCCATGACGAGCGAAGACCTACCGACCGGCCGAGTCAAGCGACCGGGGCCGGCCTCGACGCTTCCTACCCTCCGGCAAACTGGATCACTACCCCCGCTGCGATCCCGATCTGGCCCAGATGATATAGCACGATATTCAGCAAACGGCCATGCCGGATCGGCTCAACAAACCGATCCCAAGCTAGGACGAGGTCAGACAGAAAGAAGAGAAACGCCCCGCCGGCCACCAGCAGCGACGACTCTTCTCCCCAACCCGCATCGCTCAACTTCAACAAAGCCGAGAGCAACATCAAGGCGATGGCCACGCCGTAGAGAGTCACGGGCCAGCGCAGGGCGTTCTGTCCTTTCTGGCGCAAGGCCGACAGCAAACGGCGTAGAATCCGCGCACTACCATAGCCGACGATCAAGGCCAGAACCAACCCCCACCAAGACAGAGGCGAAGGAGAGAGGTTGAAGCCGATCACGTAAGCGATCTGGGTCAGCAGAAAAGCCGCCAATCCAGCCAGGAACCAACGATCGGGCCAGAGCAGGAACACATCCCCGGCCAACGACAGAGCCTGTCCTAAAACAAACCACAACAACGCGCCCTGCACCCCTCCTGCCATCCACAGATGCACCATCAGCGCCACCATCACTGCCGGCTTGGCCACGATCTCCAACGGCCGCAGCCCTTTCCCGATTGCCAGCGCCGTTAACGCGGCAAAGATTAATGCTAGCCAAAGCCACATCAGATTCTCCTAGGTTTTGACTCGCTTGAGACGGTATCCCAAGCGCCGTAGCCACTGCTCATCGTTTCGCCAATTCTTCAGCACCTTGACTCGCAGGTCGAGGAAGACTCGCCGTCCGCTCATGGCTTCGATCTCCATGCGGGCAGTTGTGCTGATGGCCTTGAGCATCTTCCCCCCTTCGCCGATCACAATCGCTTTCTGCGATTCGCGCTCCACAAACAGCGTAGCGGCAATATAGGCCGCTCCGTTCTCACGCTCCTTGTACTCGTCAATCCGAACGGCAATACAATGGGGCACTTCATCGCGCAGGTGATTGAGGGCCGCTTCGCGGATCAGATCTGCGGCGATGTCGCGCTCATACAGATCGGTGATCTGATCGGGATCGAACTCGGGCTGATGAACCGGCAGCAACGACACCAAGGTTTGCACCAGCTCTTGAAGCCCATCCCCACGCGTGGCCGAGATCCGAACAGTGTGTGCTGTTGAGGGCAGCAGCGCCTGGTACAACGCTTGGCGCGCCTCGAGCAAAGAACTGGATACGGTATCGATCTTGTTCAAGCCCAACACCAACGGCGCCCAGGCCGGCAAGAGAGAAGCGATGCGCTCATCGTCTGCGCTGGGATCCGACGACACATCCACCAACCAAAGGAGCGCATCTACACCGTCCAGAGCTTCTTGGGCCTCCTGATTCAAAAATTCGCCTAGCTTATGCTTGGGCGCATGAATGCCAGGAGTATCCACGAACACAATCTGATAGCTCTCGGTGGTGAGAATACCCAGCTGACGGCGGCGCGTGGTCTGGGGTCGGGGAGATACTGCGGCGATCTTCTGTCCGAGCAGGGCGTTGATCAAGGTGGATTTGCCCACGTTGGGGCGGCCCAAGATGGCCACGAAGCCGGCCCGAAAGTCGGGCGCAAGGGGCGAAGGACGGGTGGACAACGATTCGGTCACGGAAAGAGGCCCTCTACATGTGTTGGGGTGTACAGCGCCGGTTACTCCTCGCTCGCCGCGCCTTCTCCTTCGGCCAAATCAGGCAGAGCGTTCTCGATCTCTTCTGGGCTCTGGCCGGCCTCCAGCCGATCGACCACTTCATCGAACTCTGGAGGCAGTTCTTCGCCGATCTCCTTCCCCAAACGGCGCATCATCCGCCCCAAGGCGCGCGGATCGTCTTCCAACCCTTCGAGGTGAGTGATCTCGCTTTCCAGCGCTTCTAGGCGTGTCTCCTCAGACTTGATGACACGAACGCGGGTCATGCGCCGGCGGGTATGGGTGCTGCCACAATGCGGGCAGATGACCGGCTTCTTTCCGTACTCGCTGTAGGAAAAGTAGATCTCAAATCGTTTTTGGCATTTCGTGCAAATGAAGTCGTAGTTGGGCATGCTTTAATTTTAACCAAAAAACGCGCCCAGCTCGGCCAAGAAGCGCATATTTCCCAAATCGCCAAGCACAATACACGAGAAACCATCACGCTTTGGCAATCCTCTCGCTCAGAGTTTTATGGTAAACTTTGGCGCAACTACACCCCCTGGAGAGAACCGGATGAGCAAATCCCGCAGCGCCCAAATGGTTGAACGACTACGCGCGATGCAAGCCGCCGCCCCGGATATCGAAGCATCAGCAGTGGTATCAGTCGATGGGTTGATCATGGCCTCTGCCCTGCCGCAAGACGTCGAAGAAGATCGCGTCTCGGCCATGTCGGCGGCTATGCTCAGCCTCGGCGAGCGCATTTCTAGCGAACTTGGCCGGGGTGGCCTCGAACAGGTGTACATCAAGGGAGACGCCGGTTCAATCGTGTTGACTTCAGTCGGCGCCGAAGCCGTGCTGACTGCTTTGGCGCGACAAGACGCCAAACTAGGGTTGATCTTCCTAGAAATGCGTCGCGCTGCTGAAGACCTAGCCAGACTGGTAGGATGAATCCTGCCCGATTTCCCCCACTTTTCTTGCCTGTTCACCCCGATGGGGAGGGCTCCACTGCCCTCCCCGTCGCTTTTGCCCGATGGCAACGATTCTAAACACCGAGATGGAGAGGTACGGATGACGACCAAATACCTGATTTTCACCGGCGGAGTGGTGTCCTCTGTCGGAAAAGGCGTGACCGCGGCTGCCCTGGGCCTCACGCTCAAGGAGCGCGGTTTTCAGGTGGCCGTGCAAAAAATTGATCCTTACATCAACGTGGATCCCGGCACCATGAGCCCCTATCAACACGGCGAGGTGTACGTATTGGACGACGGCGCTGAGACCGACCTCGACCTGGGCCACTACGAGCGATTCATTGACATCCGCCTGACGCGCGTTAGCAACTTCACCGCCGGCCAGGTGTACGCCGAGATCATCGCCAAAGAACGCCATGGCGATTACCTAGGGGGGACCATCCAGGTGATCCCTCATATCACCAACGAGATCAAGCGCCGTGTGAAGCTCGTCGCCCGAGCGACCGGCGCCGAGATCGTCTTGGTCGAAGTGGGCGGCACGGTTGGCGATATTGAATCGCAGCCCTTTTTGGAGGCCTTGCGTCAACTGCGGAATGAAGTTGGACGAGAAAACGTCTTCTTCATCCATGTCACTTGGCTCCCTTACATCGGCGCTACCGGCGAGCTCAAGACCAAACCCACTCAACATTCCGTGGCAGCCCTGCGCTCGATCGGTATCTCCCCCAACATGATTATCGCTCGGTCGGATTATCCGGTCGACAACAGCTTGACCGACAAGATCGCCCTGTTCTGCGACGTAGAGAAGGAGGCGGTGGTCCCGATGGTGACCACGCCTGTCTTGTACGAAGTGCCCCTGCTGCTGGAACAAGCCGGGGTTGCCGACTTTATCATCTCTCGCCTCAAGCTCGCGCCGCGCCGCACGCCAGATTGGCAGGCATGGAAACAGTTGGTGGAATCGGTCAAGCAACCGCGCCCCAAGGTCCAGATCGCCCTGGTCGGGAAATATGTCGAATTGCAAGATGCCTACATGTCAGTGCGCGAGGCGCTCAAACATGCTGCCCTGGCCGTCGGCGTGGAGGTGGAGATCGCCTGGGTGCATGCATCGGATTTGGAGAAAAATAGGGGTTGGGAGATCGTCCAACAGGCCGATGGCATCCTGGTGCCGGGCGGATTCGGATCGCGGGGGATCGAAGGCAAGATCCTAGCTGCGCGCTATGCGCGCGAGAAAAAGGCGCCCTACCTCGGCCTCTGCCTGGGCATGCAAGTGATGTGCATCGAGTTTGCGCGCAATGTGCTCGGGCACGAGGACGCCAACTCTACCGAGTTCGATCGCAGCACGTCCTACCCGGTGATCGACCTGATGCTTGACCAGCGGGCCATCACCGATTTAGGTGGAACCATGCGCCTAGGATTGTATCCGTGTGTCTTCAAAGAAGGCTCGAAGACCGCTGCGGTTTATGGCGTGCCTCAAGTTGAGGAACGTCACCGTCATCGCTTTGAGTTCAACAATGCCTATCGTCAGGAATTCGAGAGCGCCGGCGTGGTGTTCTCAGGGCTATCGCCAGATGGGCGATTGGTGGAGGTTGCCGAGCTTGCCGATCATCCCTACATGATCGGTTGTCAGTTCCATCCCGAATTTCTCTCACGTCCCAACCGGCCTCATCCGCTCTTTGTGGGGTTTATGAAAGCCGCAGCCGAGAGAAGTCAGCGGGTATAATCTTGTCAGGTTTCTGCGTTGCCGCCCATCCCAGCCGATAACGCGGAGATGGCCGTTTGACCAAGGGAACGCAGCTCTACCAGAGCGCTCCTCGACCCGAGTTGACTACAGAAAGAAGGTGGCCCATGCGGTTTGCTCGTTCGGTCATGATCGTCCTGCTGCTGGCTGCCCTCGGCGCACCAGCGGCTCAACCCTCCGTAGTTCACGCGCAGAGCACCCTCAGCGCCTATCTATCCTTCAGCCCCACGAGCTTGTATTTTGGGAGCATCATTGTAGGCACCACCAGCCTGCCCCTACAAGTGATTATGAAAAATATCAGCGGCTCCGATATTCGTCTGGGGAGGCTTACCGTTAGCGGACCTTTTCGGCTGCGCGCCAGGGAGTGTCACCATACTACGCTAGCCCCCAATCAGTCCTGCCGGTTCACCGTGATCTTCGCGCCCGAGAGCGCAACCTATCAGACCGGCTACGTCTCGATTCCCCATGATGCCTCCAGTAGTCCGGAGAGCTTCCCCCTCAGCGGCTACGGGATTCCTGGCACGAACATCCTGCTTCATCCCAACTTTGATCCGCCGATCCCCAAACCACTACCCTGGCGAAGCAGCCCGGTGCGCTTCACCCTAGACTACATCTGGGATTGTGCGATCTCTGTCAGCCCGTTCTGCTCGGTCCGCTTTCAGGGCAGCCCGTGGAATTACGAGCAAGCCATCAGCCAAGCCATCTGGCGCAACGGCAAGATCGGCGACCGTTACCTGTTCCGCTTGTCCAGCCGAGCCTACCAGATCCCGCCCGGCGGAGAATACAAAGTGGAAGTGGAGCTGCGTGATCCTAGCTTTGAGCAGGTGCTGGCCTCGGCAGCCGTAAGCTTCAACGACGGCACTCACGACTTTGAGCGAGTGACCGGCCAGATCAAGGCGACCATGTACTACGGCTGGATCGTGTTTCGGATCGTCTTTCAAAAGCCAAGCGGCGTAGCCTGGTTCGATAACGCCGAGCTGATCCCCATCCCTTTAAGTCGCCATCATAAGGCGAAGGGGTTGAAGTTCGTCTGGCGATCAAAATAGTCCTCCCCCTCGGCTTGTTTAAGCAGATTGACCACCAGGTAGGTCGCCGGCGTCATCAGGGCTTCTACGGCGCACTTGAACAGGTAGTTGGTCAGCGTCAACGAGAGAAACAGGCTCCACGGGAACACGCCAAACAGCGAGGCCGCCGATACGAAGACCAGCGTATCCACGCCTTGACCCACCAGGGTGCTGCCGATGGTGCGCGTCCAGAGATAGCGCCCGTTGGTCCACACTTTCATACGAGCCAGGGTGAAGGAGTTAGCAAATTCGCCGCTCCAGTAGCCGGCCAACGAGCCGAGCACGATGCCGCCGGTGGACATGCCGCCCAAGATGGCAAAGTAGGCGGCATCGCCGGCATAGTCTTGCCAGGTGGCCTCGCCGGGCAGAGCGCCGATCAGGGCAAACACGACCGACGCCAGAGCCAAGCAGGCGAACCCAGCCCAGATCACCCGACGGGATTTCCGATAACCATACACTTCGGTGAGCACATCCCCGAAGATGTAGGATAGGGGAAAGAGCAGAGTGCCGGCGTCAAACGCCATCGGCACCCCAAACACGTGAAATTGCAAGTCTACGATCTTGGCCGAAGACGCTACGTTGCTGATGATCAACACGGCGACGAAGGCGGCCATGATCAGGTCGAAATAACGATAGTGTCTCTCAGGGGTCATCATCGGCGAAACGCATTGCTCAGGCGTGAAGTTGGGCTTTTTCGATCAGTCGGCAGAAGGAGCATAGCCCCTCGTTCGAGGTGGGTTGACCACAGTTGGGGCAGGGATGCAGCTCAGGCATAGAATCGGCCGTCGGGGCGAAGAACCCCGCTTCTCGTGCGTCGAGGAAGCGCAGGTAGAAGGTCAGCTTGGCGCCGGGTTTGTCGTTCTCCAGTTTGTTCAGCAGTTCTTTGTAATAGATTGACGTTGCCCCCTCGGCAAAGGGACACTCGTCGTAAATGTATTCAATCCCGCGTAAGATGGCATAGGCGGCCATTTCGCGCTCGTAGAAACGACACAGGGGCTTGACCTTGCGCACAAAGCCAGGACCTTCATGCAACACTGGCCCCTGGCGCACGAGGTAGCTGGTGGCCCAATGCAGGGTATTGCCGAACAGCACGGCTACTTCATCATCCAGGTTGTGGCCGGTGGCCAGCACGTCATAGCCAAGATCGCGGGCCACGCGGTTCATGATGTGACGCTTGGTCAGGCCGCACACGGCACAGGGCCGGCCCCGACCGCGATGAGAGATCTGCGCCAGGGCCGGGATCGGCTGGCCGTATTCCTGGGCCACGTCTACAATGTGCAGGTGCAGCCCGCGCGCCTCGGCAAATTTCTGACACAAGCGCTGCGACTCGGCCGAATAGCCGATCCCCTCGTCAATGCCAAGGCCGATGTACAGACCATCAGCCTGGTAGCCAAGGCAATAGAGAATATCCCACAACGAGAGCGAATCCTTGCCGCCTGAAACTGCTACCAGGATGCGCTCATCGCGCTGGAACATACGATACTTCTTGATAAAGCGCTCAGTCTGCTCGGGCGCCCACGCCAGGTAGTGTTCTTTGCACAAAGCCAGCTTGTGCTGGCGCATGTTTATCGAAGCTTTGGCTCCACATTTCTTGCATTTCATAGCATCACATCACCACTAAAACAGGGCGGATATTCTACCCGATCCGCCAGAGATCACGGCTACCAACTTGATGACATCTCCTTCTTTCAAAATCTCGTCCTCCAGGATCATCTCTCCTTGGCGAATCGCCAAGACGCTCTCCGGCAGGATGCCAACCTTTTCTAGGGCGGCGCGCAGAGTGATGCCGGCCGGGACTTCGTATTCCTTGTTGCGCAGAATCAGTTTGACAGCCATAGTCCTCACTTGATGCTATCGATCAACTGTTTGACGTGATCCAACATCGCTTGGCCGCGCACGCTGCCGTAGAGCAAACGAGCAGCCACCTCCTTGTTGATTTTCTTAGGGCTACCCAGGGCACGAGCCAGCTTTTGGAGCAACCCCCTGTCACAGCGCTCGAGAAGATCATAGGGCCGCTCGATGCCGGCCACGATGGCGACTTTTCGATCCCATAGCCGTGTTTCGGGAGGGTAATCGTCCGATTGATCGAATTCAAAGCAATAGGTATGGAACAATTGATGCGCCGCTTCGTGCACGTACTGCCATTTCACATGGGACGCTCGCTCTTGAAAATAGGCGTGCACTTGCTCCTTCAAGGCGGTCAAGCTCAGACCAAAGTTGGCCTTGTAAATATCGAAGAAGCGAAAAATGATCTGCGGGCGATATTCGTTGGGCGTCATGCGGACTTTCTGGGCGGCCAAGATGCGCAGATATTCGTCCAGCAGGGCTTCGGGCAGATAAGAGGTCTCAGCCGTTGTCAAGGTGACCTCGATCTGGTTGTATTCATTGAGACGGGTCTCGACCATATCGGAGGCTGAGTTGAGAAACTCTTTGAAGCTGGAAAAGCCGTAGTTTCGTTCGCTGAAGGCCGGGTCGAGGCGCAACATTGCGTTTTTTAATTCGGCGGCCAGCATCCATTCTCCTTGCCGAGATTGGAGCACCCGCCGCAAAAGTTGACGGCCTTCGCTAATATCAAACGAGGGCGTAGCTGTGGACGCCGTCTCGCCGACTTGTGACTCCAATCCAGATTGTTCTGCACTCAGCAGTCGATCGTAGTAGATAAATTCATCGCAAGCGCTGATCAAGTATTCGGCGCTGGCGCCGCTCATCCCTAAACCGACCACTTTGATGCCGCGCGCTCGCAGTCGATGGACCAATTCGGTGAAATCGCCATCCCCTGAGACCAGTAGGACATGGGTAATGTTGCCGACGCCGGCCCCGATCAACTCCAGCGCATCGATCACAATGCGAATATCGGCAGCATTCTTGCCACGTTTGCTGGAGACATGGACCAACTCCACCCCCAAGCCAAGCAATTCGCGTTGCCGATCGCCGCCGTAATTCGACCAATCGGCATAGGCTCGCCGAACGACCACTCGTCCGATCTGGGCGGCTGCCTCGAGCACAATCGCCCATTCCACATCCACGTCTTTTCCCAGCTTATCGGCTGCGCTGAACTCGATATTTTCATAGTCAATGAAGACTGCCACTTGGGCATCCTTTGCGTTGTTCATATAAAGAAGTATCCTTTCAAAGTGCGACTATTCGGCATGGCTCTGTGGGACTCTTAGCCCCATCGGATGCGGCTTCGCTGCTGGCTCCCAGAGTCGATGTGCTCTGCTCAGCTGCGTTGTATGGTTGCCTATGCACAATCCAGATCATGGCCGATCGGGACTCACACCACTGAGCAAGTATGAGTATATAATAACGCAAGCGACTCGTATAGTCTAGTCTCTGGCCGGCCCGACGATCGGCACTAAGACAACCTTATGCCGTGGCGTTCTGGCCGGCGTGAGCCAACGTACAGTTTGTGCGATAAAAGCCAACAGGCCCCACGGTGCAGGTGATGGGGGAAATGGTCTTCTCGAGGGCTCACGCACTCTCTCGGCCGGAGCGTTGTGTCAAAGTCAAAGGAACCTTGCATGAGAAAATTCCTTCACTGGTACGATTACCTCTTCATCAACCTGTACTGGCTAGGCCTGAATACCCGCAACACAGCGGTGGGCTCGGTCTTTACGCCCTATCTGGTAGCGCTGTTTGTGCCTGAAGCCAATCGCAACGGCGCGCTCGGCTGGATCAGCACAGCCGGCCTGATCATCGCCATGCTCGTGCAGCCGGCCGCCGGCCTGCTCAGTGATCGTTCGACCTTGCGCTTCGGTCGCCGTCGCCCGTTTTTGTTGGTCGGGACGCTGTTTGACTTGATCTTTCTGCTCTTGATCGCCTTGGCCGGCAATTTCTGGATGTTATTGGCGGCTACGCTGCTGATCCAGTTCTCGGCCAACATCTCGCACGGCCCGCTCCAAGGCCTGATCCCCGACTTGGTGCCTGAAGAACAGCGCGGGCGCGCTTCGGCGGTGAAGGCGGTGATGGAATTGATCCCAATTGTCCTGGTGGGATCCATCATTGCCCAGCTGGTGGGGGCCGGCCGATTCGGATGGGCGGTGGCCGCCACCGGCGCGATCTTGGCGATCACGTTGGTGTTGACCCTGTTCCTGGTGCGGGAAGAACTGCTGCGCCAGAAACCCATCTCGTCGCTGCGCGAGCCGATGGTGCGCGTGTTGGGTATGTTGAGCGGGATTGGGGTGGGCGCAGGCGTCGGCCTGGTGGGCGGTGCTGCCCTGGGCGGAGCGATCGCCCTGATGGCTTGGCCGCTCGTCGGTCAAAAGGCAGCGCAAGCGATCTGGATAGGCGTGGGCGGGATGGCCGCCATGGCCATCGCTGTGGTGGCTGGCGTCTGGTCGGGAGCGCTCACCACGCTCGGCCAGGAAGCACGCCGCCATCGGTCGTTCATCTGGTGGATCGTCAATCGACTGCTGTTCCTGGCCGCTGCCACATCCTTCCAGACATTTCTGCCCTTCTTTTTGATGTTCGCCTTCGGGTTGAACGCCGAGCAAGCGGCTGCCCTCAACGGCGCCTTGATAACGGTGATCGGTCTGTTTATCCTGGTCTCGGCCCTGGCCGGCGGTTGGGCGGCCGATCGCTTCGGGCAGCGGCGGGTGGTGTTGATCAGCGGTTGGCTAGCAACGATCGGCGCTATGCTCGCCCTGAGCACCATCTGGTCGCCCAACCTGGCCATGATCTATCTAGCCGGCAGCATCCTGGGGGTGGGTGTGGGATTGTTCATGACGTCCAATTGGGCCCTGGGGACCAACCCGGCGCCGGCCAAGGAGGCCGGACGCTATCTGGGCATCTCAAACTTGGCTGGGGCCGGCGCCGGTGTGATCGGCAAGGGATTGGGCGGGCCGATGGCCGATTGGCTAAATGCCTTCTTGCCAGGGCTGGGCTATTTGGGCATCTTTGCCGCATATGCCTTCCTGTTCGCGTTGAGCGCGCTCATCTTGGGCAAGGTGCAGGAAGAGCCGGCGGGATGAAGCGATAGCCGATAAGCGGGGTGACCAAGCGCCTGAGCGCTAGAATGGTTCACCAGGGCCTCAGCCATTGCTGGGCTTGCCGTCAACAGGTTTGCAAAATCGAGCGAAGCGGCTCCACCCTAGGCCAACACCAAGAGAAACATCTCCACTCGAGTCCCAGCTACGCCTTCCGCCTCTCATAGAGAATCCCTGGCTCCTGCCACATTCGGACGTACCCAGCGCGCTCCAAGGCCTGGATCGTCGCCTGATCAGCGATGTTCATCCAAGCAGCGTTCTTGCCGTGCGCCGCTGCTAGGCCACGGACCTGGCTCAGCAGGTCGACACGATGCCCCTCAGCGCAGGCCTCCAGGCCGATCACCCAAGACCATCCTTGGTCTTCTTGCTCCTCCCAGAACGTCACCAGCCCCCGCTGCTCACCCCACCAGAAGGCCTGGCCGGCCTCGGCCAGCCGCTGCAGCAGCTCCGGGGTTGGATCGGCAAACGCCCAATCCAAGCCGAGCAGCCGGCCAGGGGCTGTTTGACGCACAAACGATGCGGCTTGCTCAGCCTGATCTGGCAACAGGGGAGAGAAATTCGATGCCGGTTCGGACAATGGCTCAGCCCAGAAGTACCACACTTCGCCGCAACGTCGGTAGCCGCGTTTCTCGCACAGGTGATGGACCTGCACGCGTCGGGCATGTGTCATCAAGCGCACCACTCCCTGACCATGGACATCCCACCAAGCGTTGATCGCTGCGTCGAGCCGAGAGCCGATGCCCCGCCCTTGAACGGCTGGATCGACGCGAAAACCTTCTAGCCACCATTGATCGGCGGCAAGCTGGGTGGCCTTGGCGCATCCCACGCAGCGGCCACCATACTCGGCCACCAATAACATGCCCTTGGGATCGGCCAGCCATTCGGGGAAGACCAGCCCCACGTAATCGTGGCCGTCCCAGATGGATTTAGTGAAGGCGGCGACATCGGCTTTGTCGCGCGGCAGAGCCGGGCGGATGACCGGGCGCGGGTCGGTGAAGCCAGCTCGGGATGGGATGGGAACCGCCATCGAACTGCTCATGGGGAGGATCAGGTTGGGAACAGGGTATCGGCCACTTCGGGGCAGTAGGTTTGTACCATTTCCGAAGACAGGCCGTTTTCTTTGCAAATGGCAGCATAGAGATCAGCGCTAGGACGTTTGACGCGCTTCTGCGTCTGCGGATCGAGCGCCCACAGGCCAAAGCGTTGCGTCCAACCGCGCTCCCATTCAAAGTTGTCCACCAACGTCCAGTGGAAATAGCCTTTGATGGGCCAGTTGAAGTTGACGGCGCGCCACATTTGATGAATATGTTGGGCCAGGTAGCGCGGCCGTAGACGGTCGGTGGAATCCTCTACGCCGTTTTCGGTGACCAGGATGGGCAGGTTGGGATAGGTTTTGACGGCCCATTCTAATGTGTGATAGAAGCCCTCGGGGATGTTGGCAATGAAGCGGTTCTCGCTCACATCGGCCTCCGAGGGATAACCGGAACGGGTGAACAATTCTTTGGGGTTGCGCAGGTCGAACCAGACAGTGTCTTGAGAGTAGTAGTTGATTCCCAGGAAGTCTTGGGTGCCGCGCGCTTCGGGGATGGCGAGGTTGCCCAGCGGCGATTTCATGACGCCGGTGCTGATGGCCGAGGGAAAGGCCATGTTGATGCCGTTGTAGCGAATCGAACGCATCAGATGATCGAGCGGCGACCAGGAACGGGCCACCATGGGGCGATAATGAAGAGCATAGCCGACGCGCGATTCGCGCTGGATGGCGTGGATGGCCCGATAGGAGGCGGCGTGGGCGCGTATCATGTTGGCCTGAACGCGCATAGCACGTCGGACGTCGTTCACCCCTGGCGGAAAGGTGCCACCGACGTAGCCGCTCAGGGCATAAATGTTGGGTTCGTTGATCGTCACCCAGAGCGTGCAGTATTCTTTCAGGGCGTCCACCGTCTTGCGAACGAAGCGCTCAAACCAGCTGATGATCTGGTCGTTTTCCCAGCCACCTTGTTCGTAGACCCACAGGGGATCGGTAAAATGGTGCAAGGTGATCAGGGGGGTCATGTTGCGATCGCGCAGGCCGCGCAGCATGGCCCGATAGCGCTCCAGGGCGTCTTCATCCCAGCGGTCGGGCGCAGGTTGGATACGGCTCCATTCCACCGAGAAGCGGTGGGCGTTCTGGCCGGCCTCGGCGGCGCGGTCGAAGTCCTCCCTCCAGCGTCCGTTCCACCAATTGCACGCCAGGCCCGATAGGCCGTTGGTATGCCCTTCTTGTTCCCACTTCCACCATTGGTTGTTGGTGGTGTTTCCTTCCACTTGATGGGCGGCGGTTGCCGCGCCCCACAAGAAGCCTCGCGGAAAGTGATATGTTGCTTCTGGCATGGTTACTCCGTGTGAAATTGTGTCATTCGCGCCAGGTAAGCCAAGTATAAAGCCACCGACCCGGCGACAGCAGCGTTAAGCGATTCTACCCGACCGCGCATCGGCAAAGTGAGCAAGACGTCGCATTTGCGACGCGTCAACTCGCGTAAACCACTCCCCTCGGAGCCGATCACCACCCCCAAGGCGCCGCGCAGGAAGTGCCGATGCGATTCGTCCAGAGGAACCCCGCGCGGGTCGAGGCCGACCACCCACACCTCGGCCTCCCGTAGGGATTCGAGGGTCTGCGCTAGGTTGGCCTGGGCGATCAGCAGGTGCTCGCTAGCCCCTGAGGAGACGTTGACCACGGCCGGGGTCACGGTCACTGTGCGCGCCAGGGGAATGACCACGCCATGCACGCCCACGGCTTCGGCGGTGCGCAGCAGGGTTCCAAAGTTCTGGGGGTCGTGCAAGGCATCGAGCAGCAGGATGAATGGCGGCTCGCCGGCCCGGCGGGCATGCTCCAGGATGTCGGCCAGGGTGACATACGGATAGGGTTCGACTTCGGCCACCACACCCTGGTGATGCTCGTGGATGCCGTCTAGTCGGCTACGGGGCAGGCGCTGCACTTCGATGCCGCGCTGCACAGCCAGGCGGAGCAGATCAAGCAGCCGGCCCCTCTCATGCACCCCTTCGGCGACCAACAGGCGGAACACTCGCCGGCGCTGGGCGCGTAGGGCTTCGAACACGGCATTGCGGGAGTAGAGGAACTCTCTCATGCCAGGACGATGGACGCAGGAACAGGATTTCGGCGCGCAGCGACCGCGCTCGACCGAGCTCAGGGTCGATTGCCGGCAGGGAATTTTGCCCAGCTATGCCCTAGCGAGGAGCCACCAGGAAGGCGAAGACCACGGCGCAGATCAACAGCAGGGCCAAGAAGCCGAGGATGATCATCCAATTCCAGCGCCCGCTGGAGGAGCTTGGTGAGGGCGGTGGGGAGACAGGTTGAGTCGGCTCAGACGGGGACATGGTAGCTCCTTTATGAAAGGGATGGAACAGCGCAAGGTTTCCAAGCCCATTATAGTGCAGGCAAAGGGCTTTGTGATCAGGACTGTAAGCGTTCCCACTCGGCTGGCTTCTCATCAATTTGACGCTGTAAGCGCTCGTATTCCTGCCCTAGGGCGGCGACGTGTTGAGGGGAGAGATGGGGTTGTTCGAGCTGGGCGCTGATCGCGGCCAACGCGGCTTCGAGGGCGCTGATGGTCTGCTCAACTTCCTGGATGCGGGCCAAGCGCCGACGCTCTTCACGCTTCTTGGCGGAGTCGGCAGAACGCCGTTCGACAGCCGAGGGGGCCGGCCTAGGGGCAGAGGCCATTGCCCGCGCATCGGCTTTCTCACGCTCCTCTTCAGGATGCGCAACAGGGTGGTCTTGCCACAACCGTTGGGTCCCACGATGGCCAGCCGTGCTCCCCGAGCCACCGAAAAGCTCACCTGACGAAAGACTTCTTCAGCGCCAAAGGATTTAGCGAGCGAATCCACCACAATCAACGACATAGGTTCACCTGAGCGATGATTTATCTTACCGCAATCTCTCCCAAATGTGGCCGGCCCAGGGTTTCTTTACCTCAGCAATACCGATGGCCTTCCTAAGGATCCAGGCGTAAAATTAGCGTACTTCCCGATGCCGGCGCTCCTTTCCCGACCCTCCATCTGGCTCCTGCTTCTCCTGCTGTGGACAGCCTGCGCGCCGTCTTTGCCTTTTCCGACGCGTCCCACGGCCTCTCCTTTGCCGACTACCACACCCACTGCGCTGCCTCCACCCACCGCCACACCTCGTTCCCCTCTTGGCGCCGAAGACAATCCCCTGGTGCTAGCCTTACCCCCCTCGCGCTTCCCCGCCGCCGAACAAATCGGCCACGCCCGCAAGCTCGCCGCCCTGCTCTCAGAACGAAGCGGCTATCGTTTCCTCGCCGTGGCGCCTTTCTCCTACCCCGACCTGATCCAAGCCCTGCAAAAAGGGAACGTACACCTAGCGGCCTTGCCGCCCTTCGCCCTGGTCAAGGCCTATCAGCACGACGCCGTGCGCGCCTTTTACGCCTCCACGCGCCAGGGAACAGCCTCCTACGGTGCGCAATTCATCGGCCCCAGCGATCGCTTCACCGCCTATTTCGATCCGCTGCGCCAGCAGAACACAGCGTCGGCCCCGGTCGCCCTCGAACAGCTCCGTGACCAAAAACCCTGCTGGACCAACCCCGCCTCGCCCGCTGGCTACCTGATTCCGTTTGGACTGTTGAACTGGTACCGCATCCCGACTCAAGAAGGCGCTTTCGTTCAAAGTCACTTCGACGTGGTGCGCGCCCTCCGCCTGGGCGGCATCTGCGACTTTGGCGCTACTTACGTAGATGCTCGTCTCTACCCGCCCCTACGAGAAAGCCACCCCTTCCTGCTCGACGAAGTGATTGTCATCTGGCAGATCCCGCCCATCATCCCCTACGATGGGTTGTTCCTCTCGGCGATGGTCCCCGCCGACGTGGCCGCCGAGCTTCAAAAGACCATTTATCTGCTGCTGCCACTGCCAGAAGGCAAACAAGTCTTCCAAGCTCTCTACTCTATGGAGGACCTAATCCCAGTGGACGATCTATTCTACGTCGAGTTTCGGCGCTACCTAGAAGCTTCTGGCGCCGACCTAGACGCGCTGATTGCCACCCTAGAATCCCGACCTGATCGGTAGCGCAGCCGGTCAACTTCGGCTACAATCAAAAGCACCTACAAACCCGATCACACGTCCAAAGAGGAGACGCCTATGTACGATCGCCAGAAACTTCAGGAGTTGAAAAACGCCCTAGAACGCTGGGAAGAAACAACCCTGCAAAAGTCGCTGAACGTTATGCCCGAGCGGCGCGAGGAATTCATCACCGCTTCCTCCGAACCGGTGGAACGACTCTACACCCCCTTGGATGTGGCCGATCTCGACTACCTGGCCGATCTAGGCTTGCCTGGGGAGTACCCCTTTACGCGCGGCGTCCACCCCACCATGCATCGCGGCAAGCTGTGGACGATGCGCATGTTTGCCGGCTTTGGCACCGCCGAAGAGACCAACCGCCGCTTCAAATACCTGCTCGAACAAGGGCAGACCGGCCTGTCTATCGCCTTTGACCTGCCCACCCTGATGGGCTACGACACCGATCAACCCGAAGCCCTAGGCGAGTTCGGCAAATGCGGGGTAGCGGTCTCCTCCCTCAAAGACATGGAGATCCTGCTCGATGAGATTCCCCTGGACAAAGTTTCCACCAGCATGACCATCAACTCGCCGGCCGCTATCATCTGGGCGATGTACATTGTCACCGCCGAGAAGCGGGGCGTGCGTCCCGATCAACTGCGCGGCACGATCCAAAACGACATCCTGAAAGAATTCATCGCCCAAAAGGAATTTATCTTCCCACCCGAGCCGTCCATGCGGCTGGTGGTGGACACAATGGAATTCGGTTCCAAGCACGTCCCGCAGTGGAACACCATCTCGATCAGCGGCTACCACATCCGCGAGGCCGGCTCCACCGCCGCTCAAGAGCTGGCCTTCACCCTGGCCGACGGCATGGAATACGTGCGTTGGGGAATCGCCCGCGGCATGGACGTGGACGAATTTGCCCCGCGCCTCTCCTTCTTCTTCAACGCCCACAACGACTTCTTCGAGGAGATCGCCAAATACCGCGCTGCGCGGCGCATTTGGGCCCGCGAGATGCGTCACACCTTCGGCGCCAAAAACCCGCGCTCCTGGCTGCTGCGCTTCCACACCCAGACGGCCGGCGTCTCCCTCACCGCTCAACAACCTGAGAACAACATCGTGCGCGTGACCCTCCAAGCCCTAGCGGCCGTTCTGGGCGGAACCCAATCGCTGCACACCAACTCGCTGGACGAAGCCCTGGCCTTGCCCTCTGAGTATGCGGTTACTATCGCCCTGCGCACCCAGCAAATCATCGCCGAGGAGAGCGGAGTAGCCAACACTATCGATCCCTTAGGCGGCAGCTTCTTGGTCGAGGCGCTGACCAACCGCCTGGAGAAACAGGCCTACGACTACTTCCAGCGGATCGAGGAACTCGGCGGCGTGATCCCGGCCATCGAGAAAGGCTTCTTCCAGAGCGAGATCGCCGAGGCCGCCTACCGCTACCAGCGCGAAATCGACGAAGGCATCCGCAAGATCGTCGGGGTCAACGCTTACCAAGACAACAAGCCGATCACTATCCCTCTGCTGGAGATGGACCCGCAAGGCTATGAACGGCAGGTCAGGCGCTTAGAAGAGTTACGTCGCACCCGCGATAACGGATCCGTCGGGCAAGCGCTGGATCGCCTGCGCATCGCCTGCCAAGGGACCGAAAACACCATGCCGTATATCCTCGATGCCGTTCGCGCCTACGCCACGCTAGGCGAGATCGTGCAGGTGATGAAAGAGGTGTTTGGGGTCTACCACGAGCCGACTTGGATTTAGGATGGGAACCCTGTACGTTGTGGCCACACCGCTGGGCAACTTGGAGGATATGAGCCCGCGCGCAGTGCGCGTGTTGCGCGAAGCGCACCTGATCGCCGCTGAAGACACTCGCCATACCAAAAAGCTCCTGACCCACTTCGACATCCACACCGAACTGACCAGTTACTTTGAGCACAACCAGCGCTCCAAGCTGGACTACATCTTAAAAAAACTTGAAGAAGGCGATGTGGCCCTGGTCTCTGACGCCGGCACGCCCGGAGTCAACGACCCAGGCTACGAACTGATCCGGGCAGCGCTCGATTCGGGCTTTGACGTGCGGCCGATTCCTGGCCCCTCAGCGCCGATCGCCGCCCTGAGCGTCTCTGGCCTGCCGACTGACGCCTTTCTCTACCTAGGATACCTGCCTCATAAACGCTCGGAACGTCGGCGCTTCCTGCAGGCCGTTGCCGATCTGCCCTACACGCTGATCTTCCTCGAGTCGCCGCATCGCCTGCTCGAGTCGCTGCATGACCTGCTGGAGGTGCTCGGGGATCGTCCGGCCTGCATCGCCCGTGAGATGACCAAAATGTTTGAGGAATTCTGGCGCGGCCCTCTACATCGGGCCATTCCCTACTTCAGCACGGCGCCGGTGCGCGGCGAGTTCACGCTGGTGGTGGGCGGTGCCCCCGATCGCAGGCCGGCCCGCTGGAGCGCAGAGGCCCTGCAAGCGGCCATTGACCAGGAACGACGACAAGGCAAGCCGGCCCGCCAGATCGCCACCGAGCTGGCAGGCCGCAGCGGTTGGAGCAAGCGCGAGATTTATGCCCGCATCCATCAGCCCCCTGAGACGGAGGAACCCTAATTCGTCTAACAAGTGGCTTGTTGCGATGGAAAGTGCGCCAAAATGTCCCTCTGTTTTTAGCGGCTGAGGTCGTTCACGTAGGGGATGGCGCCACGGCAGGCCGGAGCTAAGTAGCGTGACACGTTCTCCCAGGTCAGGCGTTCGCCCTTTCTAAAGGCTTGCTGAAAGGCGTCGGCCAGGCAGCCGGTGCCGGCGTTATAGTTGATCAGGGTGAACTTCCACATGTCCTCATAGGAAATATTGATCTCCTCGGGCATCTTTTTGCCGGAATAATTCCAGATCACCTGCGCCGCCTGGTGGCAGTTGGCCATCAGGGTGTGGGCGAAGACCGTCACGCTGTAGTTGGCGCGATCAATATCAATCCCCAACGGGCAATCGGCGCACGAGGCGTCCACGCTGCGCACCAGGGCATGGCGCAGCAACTCTTGAGTCTCTGGCTCGAGGTGTATATAGGGTGTGGCACAGGTTTCGGCCGATAGGATCAAGGGGCAGAAAGCCTGATAAAACGACGGGTTCCACAACAGGGTGGTATCGGCGCCGTCGGGAGTGAGTTGGCCAAGACCTGTATCGCCGGCCGGCGAAACCTGGGCCGGCCAGAATTGGCTTTCGCGAGCAAATAGATTTTTGAGCAACTGGGCCGGCACGCCCGTCTTCTGAGCAACCTGCCAGATCAACTCATCGAAGCGATTCTGCCAATCGGTGACCGCCTGCTGGGCGGCATTTAAGCCACAGGCACTCGGCGAGCGACGATCAGGCAACAAGCCACCGTCCGGACAGGCGCTCACATCTACGACGCCGCGACGGATCAAGTTAGCTGCCAGATAGTTGTAGGAGATGTTGCTCGCCAGGCCGCTGGGGTGGCTGGGCGTCGAGAGCCATTGCGGCGGCCCTCCGACCGGCGGAAAGATCTGCCAAACATCGGCACAACTGGCCGTGGGCACCCCGATCCATTGATGAGAACGCACATCCACAAACCAGGTCGGCGCATCAGGATTGCCGAAATCCGCATCGGTCACCCGCACCCGAGCGGTAAACTTTGGACTGCTATCGCCAAACGACGAATACGCCCAGAACTCTAATGGCACCCCTTTGGGTGGCGTGGGTTTAAGTTCGAGCAAACAGGTTTCGCTGGGGCAGGAGAACGGCTGACCGTCCAGCCGGCCCTCAATGCTCAGAATGCGATGCTCCGGCAGGGGTTCCTCAGCCCGCAAGACGAGCTTAGGAATATATTCGCAAACGTTGGTCGCTAGAGAAGCCACCGGCGAACAATCGGTCACGTCTATCCAAACGGTGGGTGCAGGCAACTCAACAGCGACCTCTTTCTCCTTCTCCTCGACCTTGGCTAGAAAGATGTAATAGCCTTGACACTGATTCGGGCGTTGTACGTTCAGGCAAGGGGGTTGGCTGATCCACTCTTCAGTTAGCTTGTCGCCACAGTCAATATAAACATCCTTTAGCTTGGGAATCCCCTCGTAATCCACAACGATCGTACAGACGATCTTGTTGTGCTTATAGGTGGCCATGTACCAGGTATACGAAGTATACCGAACGGTGATGGACGTGAACCGATCCGGGCCGGGGGGAGAAGAAGAAGGCGCAGCAACCCCTTCACGAACTGGGTGAAGAAGCGCTACGCTCAACAGAATCAAGACGATCGGCCGCAGAAGAAGCTTTCGCCAAGCAGAGAATCTCATCGCTACAACTTGGATTATAGCGAATTCTGGCCACTTCTCAATGGTGGATCGAGGGCATTCGAAAACATTTGGCCTCTGCAACAGGTGTACTGGAACGTACCGTCAACGACTAGGGGAACGCATAAACGAATTTGTGAGCAACCGTGTTTGACCTCCGGGCGAAGAGCAATGCATCTTCCTCCTGGTTGTCAAAATGCGTTAACGGTTGTTGCAGCCATCCTGGCCGAGGAATGTCTGGCAACTCCCACAAAGTGTGATTTTAGAGCACCTTCACCATGGCTTGAATGAGGTGCGTAGGATCACGATCCCGATTCAAGATGCTCCAACATCTCCAGTTCGCGTTGCAAATTTCGATAGCGGAGGATCAGGCTGAGCAGGTAGATGGCCCCTACAATATACGTAAATACATAACCGCCGATCATGTAGGCGCTGGTATTAGGAGGAGTTTGCATATGAAGACGCTCCTTTCAGGACATAGTTTTGAGCTTTAGCTGCTCTACACGAGCATGCAACTGCCCGATCCGGATGCGATGCCAGAACAAGTCAACAAAGATAATCGAGAAGGCGATCATGGCCACCACGAACGCCACGCGCATGTCGGGGGTCATCGCCATCTGTTCCTGGCCCTCAACAGCAGTTCCAAAGACCACCGGATGGATCGTGCGGAACAGGCGAATGGCCAGGAAGGTGATCGGAACGCTAAGTCCACCGAGGATGGTATACACGGCGCCAAACCGAGCACGCCGTTCTGGGTCTTCGATGCCGGCGCGCAGCATGAAGTAAGCGATAAAGATCAATTCAGTGATGGCCGCAGTGGTCAGGCGAGGATCCCAGGTCCACCACGTATTCCACACCGGGCGTGCCCAAATGGACCCCAAAGCAATGGCGAGGAAGAAGAACATCACGCTAATTTCCACTGCCGCCACGCTCACCACATCCCACTTCAAGTTTTTGGTTGCCAGATAGACAATGCCAAAGCCGGCAGCAAACATAAAGCCCAACATACCCACCCAGGCTGTACCGACGTGGAAGTAGAACAGACGCTGTACTTCGCCCATCACAGCTTCGGTAGGTGCATAGATCAGGGCAAAATACGTAGCCACCACCAGAGAGAGAAAGGCAAGGACATCTAGGATCTTGAGCACAAGAGGTCGAGGGGACATGGAAAATACTCCTTAGGTAAGTTTCAGGAAAGGGTTGTTCAAGGTAATAAACGAGGCAGTCCCGATCGGAAGTTGGCAAGTCAACTCGTATCGCATATAGGACGCTTTATTCTTCCACAACCTGATCGAAAACCATAAACGCTGCCGATGAAAGGATGACATCGTAGGCGATCAGCAGATTGAGAGAAGGCCAAATCTCGGCTAGGGTTGCACCATTGAGAAAACCGGTGCTCGCTTTTACAGCCGCTAACAAGACCGGAATCGCAACCGGAAAGAGCAGGATCGGCAGCAACACTTCGCGGGTGCGCGTCTGCACACTCATCGTGGCCAAGAGCGTACCCACCGACGCATATCCCAGCGAACCGAGCAAGATCACCAGCAATAAACCGGGATGGAACAAATTGATGTTGTATAGGGCCGAGTAAATAGGCAAGATGAAGACCTCTACCAGCAACATAAACACCAGGTTGCTCATCACTTTTCCAAAGTAGATGGCTGCGCGGTCCACCGGCGCTAACAGCAGGCCATCCAAGCTGCCGCGATCTTTTTCGACGGCCATCGAGCGACTCAAACCCAGGGTGCCGGCGAAGGCAAACGTTGTCCACAAAACACCTGAGGTCACCTCACGACGGATAGTGGGGGTGAGTTCTAAGGCAAAGTTGTAGATCACGATCACGAGCAAGGAAAAGACCAACATCGCCGAGAACAGCTCGCGCGAGCGGAACTCGGCGGTTAGATCCTTCCTTACTATAGCAAACGTAGCTCTCAGGAACAAAGGCATGGGCGGATCCTATCTGACGCCTTAGGACGTCAGCGCTTGCTTGTAGAAAGCGAGCAGATTGGTGTGGTTCAACTCGTGACGCGCAGCCGATGCGGCAATCACCCCACGAGAGAGCACGTCGAAGCGAGTCGCCAAGTCCTCGGCACGGGCCAAGTCATGAGAGGTCATCACGATGGTGTGACCCTGGACCGCTATGGAACGCAGGATGGTATCGAGCATGGCCGAAGCATCCTGATCGAGGCCAGTGTAGGGTTCATCGAACAGGATCACGTCTGGGTGATGCAACAGGGCTCGCCCGATGGCCAGGCGTTGCTGCATGCCGCGCGAGAACGTGCGCACCAGGTCGTGGCGACGGGCCTCCAAGCCAATCAGTTCTAGGATCTCTTGGATTCGAGCCTGGAAATCGGTTAGGCCGTACAGGCGCGCATAGAGTTCCAGATTCTCTTGAGCCGTCAGATCGCCATAGAGCAACGGCAGATGGGTCACCACGCCCAAGCGGGCACGCACTTGAGCCGCTTGATGGGGTAGGCGATAACCGGCAATACGCACCTCGCCCAAGGACGGGCGCGAGAGCGAAGCCAGGATGCGCAGAAAGGTGGTCTTGCCGGCCCCGTTCGGACCGAGCAAGGCCACAAATTCCCCGCGCTCTACGCAAAAGTTGACCCCACGCAACACTGTTTTGGGGCCGAACTGCTTGACAAGATGGCGAACTTCAATCATGGTCTACCACGCAGGGCAACTGCCGGTTCAGGCATTGCTCGAATGGCTTCCATTTCGCATCTGCTTGAGCAGATTCTTTAATTCTTTGCGCCGAGTCTGATAGCTCTCTTCGGGGATCTTGCCTGAGCGATATAAGTCGTCCAAGGCGATGATTGCGTCCAGGATCTCTTCTTCGCTTCCGAACTCCGATACCTCTTCGTCTTCCTTGGCTGTGCGAACGTTGCTGATATATAGCCAGACACCAGCCAAGATCAAGGCCAAGCCCAGGGCGCCAATGCCAAGCAGTAGACCTTGCTGGGAAATGCCCGACATTAGATTGGCAAGGCTGAGGGGCGGCCTGCTAACGGTAAAAAGCAGGGTATCGCCGGCCCGGATCGGGCCACCACTAAACGAGTTGTAGTTTACTCCCTGGAAATTCTGCTTCGTTCTCCAAGTGAGCTGAGACGTGCTCAACTGAACGGTTTCCGGCGCCAGCAGAACGATCGACTGAGCAGGCCAGACGAACGGTTGAGCGATCTCCACCTTGCCTTCATAAGGCACAACATAAAAATGAGTGATCCCATATGGCTGCGATTGAGGGGGCAGAGCAAAGCCCCCCTCAGCGCTCAAGATCGCTGCACTGCCTTCAACCAACTGATATTCCACGTTCTGAGCGTTGTTTGGGGTAGGCAAAAAGGGTACGCTGTCTGTAGCTTGGATGACAACCGTTTTATCACCAAGATTTGAGAAAGAATATAACCCAACGACCCGGATAAACCCTTCTTCAGAAACATCGACGAAGAAGTGCACCTGCTCGAACATCATGTTGGATTGATCGGTGGTGGCCTCGTGAACTCGAAGATCAGGCAAGATAAGCTCGGAAGTCACACCCGCAACAGGATCGGAGACGTAGGTCACTCCTTGATAGGCTATTTCGGCAAAGTAGATAATATCTTCGCTTGTCTTTACCTCGCGGAAAACGAACTCGCCGTTTGCATCGACAATGGTGGTAAAGGTCAGCTCTTCCGAAATTTCTCCTTGTACCAATTTCGCATGATCAAAGCCGCGCAAGGTAACGACCAAGCCGCTCATCCCGCCAAGCACCCTGCCGCGGACAAGGCCTTCGGAGGGCTCTTCTGGCGAAGTAGCCGCTGAAGGCCGATTGGTTGCTTCAGGCGAGGGGGTTGTCTCGGGCGCAGAGAGGACCGAAGTAGGGACCGGCGTCGTTTGAGGGGAGAGGGCGCTCGGTTCGGCCGCGGCCGGCTGAGGGTCCGAAGCGGAAGCGGCAAACGATAAGGTGCGGACGTAGGCGGCCAGTTCGTTGAATCCATCGCTCATTTGCGGGGCCAGGCCGGCAAAGTCCCCTATCCCTTCGCGAAGAATGCGGGCCAGTTCATCGTTGGAACGCGAAGCCATCCACGTCGCATCTCGGAAGAGGTCCAGCGGACAATCGCCGCAGAAAGTCTCAAACAGCTCCCGGCCGCGTTGCAGCTCGGCTTGCGAGACGTGAAGAGTCAGGGAATAGGCCACCACATCCCAACGTTCCTGTACCGAGAGGCTGGCAAAGGGCGGCATGAAGCGTTCAATGTTGCCTTGAGTCACGATGCGATACCACTCGGCTGGCACGGCGGCCCGGCCCACCTGATACAGGCCAATTGGAGGCACAGGTACCGGCAGTTGCTTTCCCTGAACGCCATCCCCCATCCCGCGCTCTCCATGACAGGGAGCGCACGATTGGGCATAGATGGCGGCGCCACGTTGTGGATCGGGCGGCTCAGGCGGCGCAGCAGGGCCTACTGTGGGAGGTGCCGTGGGAGGCACATAATCGGGCGGCGGGGTGACATCTTGGGCCAAGGAAAGATTACACGCCGAAAGAATCAAGGCGGAAAACAGAAGGAGAAAAATGAAACGAGTCATAAGCGCTAGACGAGAGAAAAAGGGGATCGATCAGACATCACTGGATCGGCGTACCACAAGAGGCGCAAAACCGATCGGAAGCCAGGACGGGTTTTCCACAATTCGGGCAAAAGCCGGCCGATTTTTTCTTGCGGACTTTGCGGCGAGCGGCAATCAGAGCCTCGATCTCATCGTTGTCCTGCAAAGCGAGCTGGCCGGAAGCGACAGCAGCATCGGCCCGGCGCGCCGCTGCTGCAGCTTCGAGCCGCTCCTCGGCACTGCCACCCAAAGCTATGCCTGAGGAGGCGCCCAGCAGGCTATCCAGACGACGTAACACCTCAGCCCCTCTGCGGAGCAACTCGACCCGTTGCTGAGGATAGTCATCGGCGGGGATCTTGTTCAGGACGTAGTCGAAATCCAATTCTTGCAAGGCCTGGATGATGCGATCGCGCTCAGCCAAGAGAGCAGAGATTTCGTGTTCTTCGGTGTTTGAGCGAACACGAGAAGGGGTTCTCTGCATTCGACGGAAGGGCTGGACAACATACAGGCCGGCCAAAATGGCCACGGCTAGGATCAAAAAGAGACTACCGATTTCCATGGACGGTCTTTACTCCGCAAGCAACAGGTCTACTTGCCGTTGGATCTCTTCTAACGATGTAAACGGCCCCACCCGCACGTAGCGCAAGACGCCGTTCTTATCTACAAAGTAGGTCTCAGGAACGCCGCTGATGCGGAACAGTTGAGAGATGCGTGTTCCCAGATCGGGGCCATTTGGATAAGTGATCCCGAATTTTTGCAGGTAAAGCCGAGCTTCGGGTTCGGTATCCACGTAATTCACACCCAGGAAGATCACCTGGCCGGTAGGGCGATAATACTCCCAGGCGGCTTGCAGGTCGGCTGCCTCCAGTTCACACGGTTTGCACCACGAAGCCCAGAAATTGATCACCACCACCTTGCCGCGCAGATCGGAAAAACGGATCTCACTCTGGTCATTGGACTCATATCCGCTGAACAGCGGCAAGGTGAAGTCGGGGATGCGATTGCCCACCTGGATGTTGCCTTCGCTACGCCGATTTAGAACGATCCCAATCACCATCAGCAGCACCACTAAAGCAGACCAAATCAACACCTGGGCCCATATTGGGACACTACGACGAACAGGGGAGGACATGGTCTCTGCCATCGTTTTCTCCGGAGTGGATGGTGAGCAAACGGCGGATCACCTCTGACGGCGCAATTCTTCCTCGAGCCGCAACAGGTACTCGTCGAGAAGCGCTTCTTGGTCGGACCTGGCGGTGGGCGCGGCCGGCCCCGGCCGTTTCATCGCTCGAAAGGCTTGCACCACGATCGCCACTCCAACCAGAATGGCGAGCGGCGGCACCAGGTAGGCCAACCAGTGGAATCCTTGTCGAGGGGGCTCGTTTAACACGCGTGCCCCGTAGTTGTCCACAAAGTATTGCACAATCTCCTGCTCGGTTTTGCCTTCAGCCAGCATTTGGCGGATCAGGGAGCGCCATTGGGCACAGGCTTGAGTCGGGCAGACATCCAGCGGGGTGTTCTCACATACCGGACAATACAACTTTCGGGCAATGGCATTGACTTCGTCGTCGGTTGGAGGCCTAGGCCCCTGGGCCCAGGCCGGCCTTACCGCCAAGGCGGCCAACAATAGGATCAACCAGGACAGTCGCATCAGGCGCATCATCTTGTTCTCCCAACACACTTCACTTGAGACTGGCGAGCGAACAGCTCAATCGGCCGAACTGGTCTGGCGGGCTGAGCGCGGCACGCGCACCGAGGCCGGCTCGGGATCCCTCTCCGGCCAGGCAGCGACAATCACGCCCAGCAAGAACACCAACGAACCCAGCCAAAGCCAGTTGACCAGCGGATTGACATACAACTTGAACGTGGCCCCCTGGGCCGAAACCGGTTCCCAATACAACAGCAAGACATAGACATCGTCGGCCAGGGTGGAACGCACACCGGGGATGGTCATGTTCTGTTGAGCATCGTAATAGAAATCGATGCGCGGAGCAAGAGTCGTCAGATAACGTTCGCCTCGATACAGCTCAACCACGGCGCGCGTGTGATTGACCCCGCCTGCCAGGTCGTCCCAACGGGCGACATCGCGATAGACCAAGCGATATCCTTGCAGGGATAACTCTTCGCCCACCCCCAGCGTCCCCTGAGTCTCGGTCTGGAAAAGCTCAATGCCCAGGATGCCGATCGCCATCATCATCATGCTAAGGTGGATGATGTATCCACCATAGCGACGACGATTGCGAGCGATCAGGCGGATCAAGGCTTGGAAGAAATTCTCCTGCTGGGCCCGCTGTCGAGCGCGAGCTCCCCGCCAGAACTCGTACACAGCCACCAAGACCACCAGGGCTACTAAGAAAAAGCCAATCAGGGCGATAGCGTTACGGGTGTAGGTAAAATACAGGAGAAGGGTGATCAGCAATGCTCCCACAGCAGGTTTCCACAAAGCGCGCCCTAGGGTTTGCACGGTAGAATGTCCCCATGCCGAGAGAGGAGCCACCCCCATCAGCAGCATTAGAGCGGCAAACAGCGGAGCGTTGGCCCGCTCGTAGAACGGGGGCCCCACGGTAACCTTCTGCCCAGTGACCAGCTCAGAGATCAAGGGGAAGATCACGCCCCAGAAACACACGATGAGTATGCTTATGAACAGCAAGTTGTTCAGCAAGAAAAGCGCCTCGCGGGAAAGCAAGGATTTCATCTCGGCTTCGGCCCTTAGATCTCCCCAGCGGTGGATCAACAAGCCGACCGAGAGCGCAAAGGTAACACCGATGAAGACAAAGAAGGCCGGCCCGATGGCGCTCTGGGCAAAGGAGTGCACCGAGGAGAGCACGCCAGAGCGGGTCAAGAAGGTGCCGAAGATCACCAGGGAATAGGTCAAGATAATCAGCACCATGTTCCACTGCTTGAGCATGCCCCGCTTTTCCTGGATCATCACCGAGTGCAAGAACGCTGTGCCAGTGAGCCAGGGCATAAAGGCGGCGATCTCCACTGGGTCCCAGGCCCAATACCCGCCCCATCCCAAGACGTCGTATGCCCAGCGACCTCCCAAAACCAAGCCAAGCGACAGGAACAACCAGGCCCACAGGGACCAGCGGCGCGTGATCCGAATCCAGCGATCGTCTGTACGACCAGTGACTAGAGCGGCTATGGCAAACGCGTAGGGGATCACAAAGGCCACGAATCCCAGGTATAACATCGGTGGGTGAATGATCATCCCAGGATGACGCAGCAAGGGGTTCAGGCCGCGACCATCGGAAGGGTACACCGGAGTCGACAGGGCCGGCTGGAAGGTATAGCCTCCAATAGTTCCATCCGGAAGGCGATAGAGACGGGCAAACGGATTCTCAAAAAAGACATTCAACGCCAAAAAGAACGCCAACGTTCCCCCGCTTACCACCAGCACCCAGGGCAGGAACTCCTGATCCCGATCCCAACGACGCATCGCTGCCAACGCAGTAAACGCCGACATGAGCCAGGACCAGAAGAGCAACGAGCCGGCTTGCCCACCCCACCAAGCGGTGATCTTCAAATAGATGGGCATGGACCGACTGGTGACCTCGTAGACAAACTGCACATTAAAATCCCCGCGCAGCAGAAGCGCAACCAACGCCAACGCCGACAGCGAAAGCAAGGGAAACGTTAAAAACATTGCCCGGCGGGCCGATTCCACCAGGGCGAGCGACTTGTTCAAGGCGCCCAAAAGTGCTGCACTAATGCAATACAACGTGAGCAGAAACGTCACCAATAAAATCCCATAACCGAATTCGGCTAGCATGCCATCTCCTGAGAAGATAAATCCCATCTAGAGAGTACACCAAACGTTAGTGCGCATCGAGAGAACGATCCTTGCCGATTGCCCAGTCGAACGCGTTCCAGGCCCGATCATGCTAGCTCTCAGAGGCCTGAGCAGGAACCGCCTCTTCGTACTTGGTCGGGCACTTCAACAGCAGCTCCTCGGCATAAAAGACGCCATCTTCACCCAAGCGGCCGGTGACAATCGCCTGCGCCTCGTGGCGAAGCAGATCGGGCTTGGGACCCACATATACAATGATAAGACGGTTGCGCTTCGGATCATTCACTGCCTGTTTGAGCACTTCGGCCAGGCCACCCATAGCTTCCACTTCACGGTTGTTGCCCGGCACATGGGCGACCTGAAACGTTAGGGTAAGCGTCCGAGGATCATACTGGATCGTGTCTCCGATCACTGCGCCGGAGACGCGCAAATTTTTGCCCAGAACAGCATCCTTCTGGGCATAGAGTTCATCCACTGTCATGAAATACTCAGCAGCCTGTTGGGTTGAAGAGACGATCAGATAGACCACCGCTGCGAGGATAAACAGACCACCGAGCAAGAACTTCGAACGACCCATGTTCAACCTCCATAATAATAAAGTGCGATGATTTCACCAAGCGCATCCAGGGGTATCGCAATTACCAAACTGAGTGCTGCCAGCTCCACGTCGGCATGCGAGACAGTAGTTGGTCGATCACCAAGTGCATCATCCTGTCTCGAACATGCTTCGGGACATGTCGTCCGTTTTCAACCGGCGCAATGGGTATACCACAGAACATTCTTAGGTTTTGCAGAGGAATTCTACCGATATTTAGTTAAATCGTGCTGAGAGTAAGGGAAGATAGAAATCATAGCTTTCCCCCTGCTTTTGTCCTCATTCTTCCTGTCAATCAGCACCCGTGCGGAGCCGGGCGCCGCATACCCGGCAGAATCGATCGCCGCGCTGAGCGCGCGTCCCGCACTGATGGCAATAGAGATCGGTTTCTGCCCTTTCCGAACGCGGACGGTGACGACGACGCGCTGGCCGGCTCGAAGCAGACGATCGGTAGTAATACCACGCAGCGCCGAGGGCGACGGTCAGCAGGACAAATATCCCGATCAGCCACAACCGATAGGTGTTCAAGGTGATCCGGCCGGCCACATTCTCCCCCAGCGAAGTCGCTGGCTCGGGCCTCAGAAAAGAAACAGTGAGCGTATCGCTGGCCTTCTGATAGCGGAAGGACAACTCAAAGGTCTGACCGGCCCCTAGCGGGCCAAAATCGTTGCTATAGTAGATCAATCGATTCTCAGAAGGAGTGACATTCGGCAAATATGGATCAATACTCATCGCAGTGGCATCGAACGGTTGTTGCACCTCCACATGCAGGTTCTCGACCGCATAGTCGCCTGGCCAGACAAAACGATACGAACGATCCGCACCTTGTTTGATCAGAGCCGGGTCATAATACTCCAACTGGATGGCGCGCTCATCCACAGTCACCTCCACCTTCAGCCATTCGCCATCCCTTTCCAGCTTATATACACGGTCGGCTATCTGGTCAAAGGATGGGCCGACCGCCAGGGCATGAGGCTTCTCGGCGCGCGCCGGAATGCGAAACGTCATCGGCATAGGCAAGGAGACATTTGCAGCGACGACCATTCGCAAGATCACGAGCGCGGTTGGTGCGTCGTATTCCGGCCAGAGCCATACCTCCACCGAGCTCAACCTCGGTTCCGTCTGACCACGAACAGCCGACGGCGGCCCCAACAAAACGATAATCATCAGAAGCAAAACAAGGATACGCCACACGACAGACCTCCGAAACCGGATAACTTCATCTTACCACGAAACACTTGCTGCCGCTCGAGCGCGCACCAGATGCCAACACACCTCATTGACCGGTGTCGGCACACCATAGCGTTCCCCCAGACGTACCACAGCGCCACAAATGGCATCGATCTCGGTGGGTGCGCCGCGACGTACATCTTGCAACATCGAGGAAAGATTGGCCGCTGTTTGCAACGCTACCCGCTCGGCAACCTCAATCGGGTCGGGAAACGGCAAGCAGATCCCTTGAGCCGCTGCAACTGCAGCCGTTTCAACAGCCAAGCGCCCCATCATCGCTCGCGCCGTCGGACGGCGCAACAACTCACCGTTTGGGACTTCTAGCAACGCCGTCAGAGGGTTGATGGCCGCATTGATCACCAATTTTCCCCAAACCAGCGACTGCACGTCCTCCACCCTCTCCACCCCAAACCCGGCCCGACGCAGCACCGCTTCCAGCAGACCGAGACGCGGGTGTGCCTGCACCGAGATGATCCCCTCTCCCCCGGGCCGCACCTGCCCCGGATTAAGCAACGTCGCCCCGATCGTGGTCACCCCGATCGCTACCCGTTCGGCCCCCAGAAACCGCTCCAAGATGGCATCGTTCCCCAGGCCGTTCTGCAAGGTCAGCGCTACCCCATCCTCGGCCAAGCACGCTGCCAGTTGACGAGCCGCCCGTTCGGTTTGCCAAGCCTTGACCAACACTAACGCCCATCGCACCCCACGAACCGCCTGCGGCTCCCGCGCCACGCGCACCCGATAGACCAGCTCTGAAGCCGGCCCAACCACCAGGCGAACCCCGTTCCGTTCCAGGGCTTCTAACGCCGCTTGCCAGGTGCCAAACAGAGTGACATCCACGCCCTGGGCAGCTAGGCGGGCGGCAAAGAGCGAGGCCAGCGCCCCGCTACCCATGATGAGGATAGGTTCGTCGCGATCGTCCATGCTTCCGAAGCGCCTCACGTCGCTTAGCCGGCTCGCAGAAAGGCCTGCCATTCCTCCTCGGGCATCTCTAGCTCGTGTTCTGCGCCAGGGAAACGTCTGGCTTGCACGTCGGCAACGTATTCGCTGAAGGCGCGTTGCATCTCGCCATACAGGTCGGTATACTTCTTGACGAAGCGCGGCGTAAAGCGGTCAAACAGCCCTAGCAGGTCATGGGTGACCAACACCTGACCATCACATGCCCGGCCGGCCCCGATTCCAATCGTGGGGATGGAAAGCCGCTGCGAGATCAGCTCTGCCAAACGTGCCGGAACCGACTCCAACACCAAGCTGAAACAGCCGGCCTCCTCCAGCAACAGCGCATCTTCCAGCAAACGTCGAGCTGCCCAGGCCGTCCGACCCTGAGGACGAAAGCCGCCCAACTGATGGACCGACTGCGGCGTCAGCCCAAGATGCCCCATCACTGGAATGCCGGCGCTCACGATAGCGCGGATAGCCTCCAACCGTTCTCTTCCCCCCTCCAACTTCACGGCGTCCATGCCGCCCTGCTGAAGGAAACGCCCAGCATTGCGCACCGCCTCTTCTACCGAGACCTGATACGACAAGAAAGGCATGTCGCCGACCAACAAGGCATAACTTGCCCCGCGCGCCACCGCTCGGCAGTGGTGGAGCATCTCCTCCATGGTCACCGGCAAGGTATTCGTATAGCCCAACACCACCATGCCCAGCGAGTCTCCTACCAAGATCGCATCCACGCCTACCCGATCCAAGATCAAGGCAGTAGGATAGTCGTATGCCGTCAACATGGTGATCGGCTCGCTGCGCTCCTTCTTCTGGCGCAGCGTGAGCGTGGTGACCTTCTTGCGCTGAACTTCGGAAACAGGAATTGTTGTGGACAAGGTACCCTCCAACTATGGTAGAGTCCCCTCGGCGCCTGCCCCCATTCTGCGCCAAGGAAAGCCGAAGAAATAGTGAGCCGCTCGCCGCCGGCCCATCTCAGGAACTCCATCCGTCACGCTCCCCTAAGGGATGCCTGCGGATCTGGGTCTTCCGGGGCCGGCCTCTCCGGCTGTCATCTCGCTCTATGTATGTATTATATTCCACAATTTCCCCTTTTGGCCTATAATCAACCACGCTGAGCAAGCTGGGCACGACCCATGTACCTCAGATGGCTAACCTGGAGGGTCCCATGCGACGGATATTTGGTTTCTTGATCGGACTGCTGATCGGTGCGTTGGTTGGCGCAACCATCGCCTTGTTGCTAGCTCCCGAATCGGGGGAACAGCTGCGCGCTGAGATTCGCCAACGCGGCGCCTCGTTTGTCGCCGAAGTGCGACAAGCCGCTGAAGCGCGTCGCGCAGAGCTGCAAAAACGCCTGGAGGAACTGCGCGCCTCGCGCGGGTGAGCGGTTAGCGGCGCAGCATGTGATAAAACCTCTCTGCTCGTTCCATCGAACGCGCATAGTCGGCACGCTCAGCAATCAGCTGAGCATTTTGGCCTGCTGCCCGTTGGCGCAGGCCTTTGTCCTGGATGGCGCGGATCACCGCCCTCGCCAGCGCCTGCGGATCTGCGGGGTCGAACAGCAAGCCGTTTTCCCCATCACAAATCCATTCCCGAATCGATTCCAGATCGCCAGCCACGGGGAAACACCCGCAGGCCATGCCCTCCAACAGCGTGTTAGGCGTCCCGTCGTGTACTGCCGGCGAGACCAAGACCTGCGCACGGCGATACAGCTTGGCCATCTCAGCGTGAGGGCGCAGGGGAAGCAACTCCACTGCGTGGCCGATGTGGAGGCGCTCGATCCAGCGCAGCGCTTCGGTCTGGCCGGCCATGCCGGCGCACAAAAAGCGCGCCGTCGGCACTTCCTTCAACACCAACGGGATAGCGCGGAAGAACGTATCGTTGCGCACATACGCCCGAAACCCGCGTGGGTTGAGCACCACCGGCTCCTCCACCGGTTGTGGCGGAGGGAAGAACACCTCGCGGCGAACGCCTCCATTCCCCGGCGCAACCAGCGTCGGTTTGCTCGAGTCCAGCCCCCATTGGCGCGCTAGACGAATATCGCGTTCACAATCTGCATGCACCCCGTCGGCCACCAACATCGTCCAGCGAGTATGATGACGCATTAACGGCGTGGCCGGCGCATGCAACGTAAAGTCATTGCCCCAGACCGACACCACCAGCGGCACTTGCAGGCCGGCGTTGGCGGCCAACATCCCTTCATACGGGATGCGCATCGCATGAACCAGATCGGGTTGCACCTGCTCCGCCCACCGACGTAGACCTTGAGCATCTTGCGACAAGCGCAACGGCCCCAACCAGTGGCGGATCGCCTGGCGCAGACGGATCAAGCGCGCATCGCGCTGGCCGGCCGCAGGTACACCTCGAGCCCAAATCGGACGATACCCGCTAAACGCCACCGGAATCGCCGCAAAGCCGGCCAAGCTCGGCAAAGGATCGCAAGAAAAGGTCGAGGCCAAATACACCTCGTCCCCCCGATCGAGCCAATGGCGTATCCAGTTGCGTGAAATCGGTGAGCGGCCATCGGCCACAAACAGCAACCGCATCGGACCAATTGTAGTATATTTAAGACAATGAGCAAACCCAAAATCCTGATCATCGAGGATAACCTTGATAACCCGCAGCTAGTGCGTTTTCTGGTAGAACGCTTCGGCGACCACGTTATCTCGGCAGCCAACGGCATCGAAAGGGTGGAGATGGCACAGCGCAAACAACCCGACCTGATCCTCATGGATCTTCCGTTGCCTGAGCTTGATGGTTGGGAGGCCGCCGCCCGTCTCAAAACAGATCAGGCCACTCGTCACATCCCCATCCTAGCCCTCGCCGCCCACACCCTGCCTTGTGACCGCAAGCGCGCCTCGGAGGCCGGCTGCGATGGCTATTTCTCCAAGCCCATTTGGGTGGCCGCCTTTGAAAATAGGCGGCTTCGTTGCTGCGTCAAGCAAAGAGTCCTCTTCCAACCCAAGCCGACAATTGGCCTTGCTCGAGTCCATCCTCCTAAAACAAGAGGTAGATCATCCCCATGAAACAAATCTGTGTCATCGGCGTTGGATACGTCGGTCTTGTCACGGGCGCCTGCTTCGCCGACCTGGGCAACCGAGTGGTGGCGCTCGACATGAACAAGAAGCGTATCGAAAATCTCAAGCAGGGCATCATGCCCATCTACGAACCTGGTCTCGACGAACTGGTCAAGCGCAACGTCAAAGCTGGTCGTCTGTCCTTCACCACTTCCTATGCAGAAGCCCTGCACGGGTGTGAATTCATCTTTATTGCGGTGGGCACCCCCTCCGGGGTCAACGGAGAAGCGGATCTGCAGTACGTTGCCGCTGCGGCCCGCTCTATCGCCCAGAACATGACCGGCCCCCTGATCATCATCAACAAATCCACGGTTCCGATCGGCACCGGAGACTGGGTGGCCGATATCGTGCGCAGCGCGCAGCCCAAACCGATCCCCTTCTCGGTGGTTTCCTGCCCAGAATTTCTGCGCGAGGGCACCGCTATCAGCGACTTCATGAATCCCCATCGCATTGTCATCGGCTCGCTCGATAAAGAAGCTGCCAACAAAGTGGCAGAACTGCATCTCCCCCTGCGCGCCCCGATCGTTATCACCGATCTGCGCACGGCAGAAATGATCAAATATGCTAGCAATGCTTTCTTGGCCACCAAAATCTCGTTCATCAACGAGATCGCCGAAATCTGCGAAGCGCTCGGAGCCGATGTCAAAGAGGTGGCGGCTGGCATGGGCTACGACATTCGCATCGGAAAACTCTTCCTGGACGCCGGCCTGGGATGGGGTGGCTCCTGCTTTCCCAAAGACGTGCGCGCTTTGGCCTACATGGCTAAAGAGAAAGCGCTCGAAACCCCCATCCTGGACGCAGCCGTGAAGGTCAACTACCGGCAGCGCAAAGCAGCCGTACAGCGCACGGCAGAACTTCTAGGCGGTTCCGTCAAAGGCAAAACCATCGGTCTGCTCGGATTGGCCTTCAAGCCCAACACCGACGATATGCGCGATGCCCCATCGATTGACATCGCCCATGGGCTGATCGAGAGCGGCGCTCAAGTGCGGGCCTACGACCCAGCTGCTATGGACGCAGCCCGCTCCATCTTGCCCGCTGTGGATCTCTTTGACGACCCTTACAGCATGGCCGAAGGATGTGATGCGCTGATCGTGGTCACCGAGTGGAATGAGTTCAAACAGCTCGACTTAGAAAGGATCAAAAGCCTGATGCGCACGCCGGTCATCTTTGACGGACGAAACATCTACGATCCGATTCTAATGAAACAACTGGGCTTCACCTATCGCTCTGTCGGGCGCGGCTACAACCATCAACCATGAACCATCCCCCGATCTGCGACTACACCGATTCCGATTACCAGACCTCCTTCTGGGAACAAGGCAACCGAGCCTACGAAGATGCTGCTGAGGCCATCGCCCTGCAAAGCCTGCTGCCCAAAGGAGGTCGCCTGTTGCTGGAGATCGGGGCCGGGGCCGGCCGCAACACGCCCCGCTACATCGGCTTTGAGCGGATCGTCCTGCTCGATTATTCTCACACCCAACTCGAACAGGCCCAAGCTCGGCTGGGGCGCTCTGAACGCTACGTATACGCGGCGGCAGACGCCTACCGCCTGCCCTTTGCCGATAGCCTGTTCGATGCAGCCACCATGATCCGCACCCTGCACCACATGGCCGATGCGCCACGCGCCCTGGTCCAGGCAGCGCGCGTACTGCAACCGGGCGGCATCTTCCTTCTCGAATTTGCCAATAAGCGCAACCTAAAGGCTATCTTACGCTGGCTAGCGCGCCGCCAAGCATGGAATCCATTTGACCTAGAACCGGTGGAGTTTGCTCCACTGAACTTCGATTTCCACCCACAAACCATCTTCGCCTGGCTAGATGAAGCTGGCTTCACCATCGAAGCCAAGCGCACCGTATCGCACTTTCGCCTTGCCTTGCTCAAGCGCCTGGTTCCATTTCACTACCTAGCCGCACTCGATGGCCTCTTGCAGCCGACCGGCGAATGGTGGCAACTGACCCCGTCGGTGTTCGTCCGCGCTCGACGACGCGGAACCCCCCTGGCTTCGCCGCCGGCCGAACTGCTCTTTCGCTGCCCGGCCTGCGAGACCTGGCCCCTGGTAGTCCATCCAGCTGGCGCCGATTGCCCGACCTGCAGGCATCGTTACGAATACCGCGATGGAATCTACGACTTCCGACTGGAATACGCTGCTCGGTTAAGCCCCTCCGAACCATCCGCCTCCTAAGCTCCAGCCGATCCATCGATTTTCTTCCTCCGGCGAAGGTTGTCGGGGGAAGATCCCTAAAAACGATCTTCCCAAAGAGGAAAAGTTCTCTTCGGGAGATCACTGTGGCTTGAATTATCCTATTTCTTGTAGGTGCTGATCTTGAACGGCACGTAAAGCGGGCAAACACCAACCAGCGAGGTCAGCACGAAGACGACTGCTAGCACCAGCAGAACGATGCCCAGAGCACCGCTCGCCACGCCGCTGAAGTATAAGAAGACGAATATCACCGCCACCACAACACGCAAGATGCGATCCAGATTGGACATATTACGGGTCATATCTGCTCTCCTTTGGGAATCAATAATAGACTGCGTTGGTTATATCCTACCTTGATTGCCCTGTCTGTGACAAAGTCACCCAATGGCGCGGCCTTCTAGACCATCCAAGTCTAAAACGTCGATCTCGCCTCGCCCTGGGCGAACCAGGCCGGCCTCAGCAAAATCCTCCAGCAGACGGCTGATCACCTCGCGGGAACTGCCGAGCTCGGCTGCAATCTCTCGATGGGTGATACGAATCGGATTCTGCAGAAGGGCGCGCTTGTGTAGAAAAGCGGCTAGGCGTGCATCCATCCGACCAAACGCCACCTCGTTGATGACCTCCATCAACGTAACCAGCCGTTGCGAGAGCAATTCGAAGACAAATTCACGCCAAAGGTCGTGTTGTCGCACCCACTTGCGGAACACGTCGGAGGGAATGATCACCGCTTCTGCGTCTCGTTCCACCGTGGCAATGGCCGGAAAGGTCTTCTGACTCAGGATGGCATTGGCCGACAAAATGCAAGATTGCCCTACGCCAAACCGATAGAGAGTGATCTGGCGACCGGTCTCGCTGATTTTGTAGACCCGAACCACGCCGGAGAGGATCAGAGCAATCCCATCCACCCGATCGCCCTCCAGGAAGACATCTCGGCCGGCGGGGATTCGAGCAAAGAGGGCTGTTTGCTGAATCTCGCGCAACAGATCGAGGTCGGCTTCTTGCAGCCAGGGTAGAGAGTGCATTAGGAGAGCCATTTGAGAAGCATCAAGCATGGGTTATTCGTGACTGTTCTAAAATTGGCAAAAGATGGGTGAACTAGCAGGGATGGGCTTCAGCGGATCAGAGTATCTAAGGAAAGGTCTGCTTGGTCAACCGCTGCGCGCAACGGCCAATAGAACGTGTCATCCACCGGTTTTAGGCCGTCAATCTGGAACGCTTGGCGCAGTGCGCTCAACCCTTCCTCGGTTTGGGCCATAGAGAGAAAAGCAGCCGTCAGGCGAGCGCGCAGCTCATCGGGCAGAGCGGCGGCATAGGCGATTCCATCGAACGGAACGATCGGATCGCTCATCCAGACGATGGCCACGCGCTGTGCGACGTCGGGCAATTCGGTCGCCAGGAAGATGCGTTCGTCGGCCACAGTAGCGCCAAATTGACACAGGAGCCCTTCTACATCCTGGTAGAGCGCCTTGACCACGGTGGTATGCCCTTGGAGGAAGGCGCCGGGCTTGGTCTGGATGTTGTTCTGATGCAGTAGGCCTAGGGGAACGATGTAGCCGGTTGGTGAGTAGGGATCGGGCCAGCAGGGCCTGGCGCCGGCAAATTGAGCTAGGGCGGTGGTGGAATCGGCTAGGTTGGCTGCTGTAAGGGGATCATAATATAGCGTGAAGGTCCGATTTTGCACTAGGGCACGGTTGACCAGAAATTGGCTTGCTCTGCGTTCTCGACCCAGAACAATCGAGGTCAGGGCAATATCGGCCTGACCTTGTTGGTGAGCTAGCAGGTAAGCCAAGGGGGATACCCAGGCTAGGTGAAAGAGCCCTTGGGTCAGGCCGTCCACGGTTTCATGGTAGGAAGTGGGGACGTAGGGGAGGATGGTAAGAGCGGTGAGGTGGGAGAGGTGAAGAAGGACTTGTTGGACAGGTTCAGAAACAATGCCATCCTGCGCAGGGGGCAGGGCAAAGAGAATGGGACGCTCGGGGACGCCGAAAGGGATCTGCGCCTGGGGAGTGGGAACGGCCGTGGGCACGGCAAGCCGGCCCGGGGTCGGAGAGGAAGCGGGCGGCGGGGGCGAGGGTAACGGCTCGGGGGAGGAGGTGGGCGCCGCATCGCAGGCCGTCAGAAGGAGCGAGAAGATGAGTGCAAAGAGAAGCACAAGAGCACCGCGCATTGAGCTAGATTATATCTCTGTGGATTTGGTGCATGAAGGGCGGGAATGTTCGAAAACACGCTGCCCGATCAGCAAGCGCGACCGTCAACGAATAGGGGAACAAAAGCATGTTTTTGCAAAATTCTCCATATTTTGTATGGCTATATGTGGTCTACAAACCCCAAATTGAGTATGATTGGCTAAATATAGCGAAAACTCACTCACAGGTGCGGAACGTAGGTTACAGTATGTCTTCCCACAAAATTCTCTCGATTCCGTTATAATTAGGTTGCCCTGGTAGTTCAATGGATAGAACAAGGCACTCCTAAGGCTTAAATGTGGGTTCGATTCCCACCCAGGGCGCTGAAAAACTTTAATTTTTAGCTTAGGTTGTTGTCTTGCATTTTCTGGGAGAATGTAGTAAAATATAAATGGCAAACGGTTGGGTGCCCCCCTCACCCAGCCGTTTGCCCTTTATAATGGGGCGGCAGGATAGCGCCCTTTGGGCGCAATAGCGATGATTTCGATGAGGGTAACGGTGTCGTGATCGTCATCGCCGGTCAGGAATTCGGGGCGGATGAATGGCCGAGCCCGAGCAAAGGCTTGTGGATCGCGATCGAGGACCTGGATGTGAAGTTCGGAGAAGTACTTTTCAAAGATGCGCTGATAGTCACGCAGGCGCAGGCGATTTAGGTTGCTGGTCGGGTTGAGCCAGCGCTTCCAGACCGATTCGGAGAATTTGAGCATCTCAAACGGCAGGCGGAAGTAGTGATCCCGAAGATCGATGTAGTGGATGTGAACTCCCTGGGGGGCGGTGTGGGCTGCTAGGGCAGCGGTCAGGCCATCGGGATCGTCCAGGTGTTCGTAGACCGAGGAGCTAACGACGAGGTCAAACGGTTCGTAGGTCTCAAGACGACGCACGTCGTCGTGAACCACGACGAGATAAGGCTCTTGCGGATGCACTCGACCTTGCTTCAGGGTAAAGAGTTCAGGGTATTGGTACAAGAGCAGGCGGTTTCGGCGATCGTCTGGAGGAGCGAATCGGTCCAGCAGGACGGTCTGGCGAGCGCCGGCCCGAACGAGCTCGGCGCCGATGGCAAAGTTGCCGCCGTATCCAAACACCAGCACCCGATTCTCGGCAAGCGAGCGACCGTGCCGCCGAAGGGCACGGACGTAGCGGGCGGCGGCTTCGGCCGGTTGGCGCGTTTCTAGGCCAGGGCGCAGGATCACTTCTTGTCGAAGCAGGAAGCGGATCAGAGGTTCAGGCAGGAAGCGGCGGAGGAGGCGGAGGAGGAGGTAGTGGAGGTTCACGTCGGTCTTTGAGAAAGGATCCCGCAGGGTTAGGGTGAGACAGGCAGCGCACAGTCCGGGGAGACGGCGGCGCGCGGGATGAGGAGTTGTATTCGAAATTCTTTGAACGTTTTGTCCGGTTCGTAGTAGCACAGGATCGGTACGGCAACCCACTTCACCCAGGCGTTGTTCTCCTCGCCAAAGCCATATTCGCTGTCTTTGATGGGCAGGCGCAAGGGATCGCTGATGATGAGAGTGAAGCGGTGTCGGCCTAAGTCGCGATAGAAGGCAGGGAAGGTCAGGGCGGCGGTTTCTCCCATGGCTTGATCCATGAGGTATTTCTTCTCGTATTCCGGCACCAGGGGAACGCCTTGGATGTATCCGAAGGTCAGCAGTTGACGCTGATCCATGAACAACACTTCGCCGCGTGCAGCGGCTTCTTGCACTCGAGCGCGCACCACGTCGAGCACTTCGCGGACTTTTTGACGGGGCGGCAGCAGACCGAGCACGCGCGGATCGGCATAGGGGTCTTCTACATCGGCCAGGACTTTTAGGCGCTGGAAGTCATCGGCGTAGAGGAGGGGCCGCATGCGCATGAGTGAGTTGTAGGCCGGCAGCATCACCATGACGATCAGGAGCAGGCGTAGCCAGGGGGAAAGGGAGGCTTGTTCTGTTATCCAGAGCTTGCCGCTCGAGGTGCGAAGGTTTTTCTCCCAGGCAATGCTGGCCGTGAACAGTAGGCCGATCAGGAACATGTCCAGGTTGTGCAGGTCGCCACCGCCGCCGATCTTGGTGCTGGCGATCAGGCCGACGATCAGGAAGGCGCCCAGGGCGCCCAGGACGGCCAAGCGCTGCCAGAAGTTGGGCCGCCAGAGGCCGCGCCACACGGTGATGGCCAGCACCAGGATGAGCGGCAGGACGGCCAGGAGCAGGCCGAGCAGGATGCCGGGGGGATAGGTGCTGTTGGGGAGCAAGCGGTACCAGAGCAGGGGTTGGCGCGTTAGGGCGTCGGTCACTTGGGTGATGGGAGTGTTGCCTTTGTCGGTCAGGACGCCAGTCAGTTGCGGCAGGAGCAGCCCTCCCACCAGGCCGGCCAGAGCCAGGGCAATGGTCCGATGCCAATCACGACGATCCAGGCGTTGATCTTGGGGATCGGCGCTGGAAAACCAGAGCATGCCGGCCCACATGGCTGGGGCGAAGGTCCAGGTGAAGCGGCTGACGGCGGCAAAGTAGCCGGCAGCTATCAGGACCGGGACGGCGATCCACAGCGAGCGCCGCCAAACCAGAGCCACCAGGATGGCGCTGATCAGCAACGGCGGATGAATAGGGCCCTGGCGCAAGAACAGGAAGCCCCATAGGCCGGCCAAGAGCCACGGAAGGGCCGGAATCGGGACGCCGGCCAAACGATGGTGCGGAACGTGAAACATGCTCCAGCTGAGCAGGACGTAGGGCAAGATGCCTATCAGCCCCAGCCATAGACGTTCCTGGAGAATGGTGAGATTGGGGTAGAGGAAAGGCAAGCCGCCGATCAGTTGGCGTCCTACGTCGAGGAAGGGGGCCAGCTTCATTCCAGGCGGGACCAGATAGCGCTCCCTGCCGAACAGGACGGAGTAATCCCACAGGCGGTTGCCTTCGGACCAGCCCAACGAGAAAGGATAATCGGTTACCGTCGCTAGGGGGATGGCCATGCCGATCAACGCTCCCCCGACCAATGAGGCAATCAGCGATTCTTTCCAACCGAGCAGCTGTTCCCCGCGCCCGATCGCAATCGCCAACCCGAGCGTGGACAATCCCCATACCAAAAGGCGCATACCTGGACCAGCAAAGACCACGCCCCACATCGTGTATTGGAAGAAGAGCACCGGCGCCAGGGCGCATGTCAGTGCGAATCCTCCCCGCACGGGCAGCGGCAAACGATTTCGGGTGCGGGTGAGCCAAAGGCGAATGGTCATCCATCGTTCGGGCCACCACGCTACCAGCACGGCCACGATGAACAAGCCCAGGCAGCCCGCAGCAAACCCAAAGAAGCCAAGGCCCCACTTGAGCGAATATTCACCCAACCAGATGCCGGTGCCCCAAGCCACATGATGCATTTCGATTGAGGCTTGAGTGAGCACGGCCGCCGAAGCCAGGACAAAGATCAAACGCAGCAGGCGATCGTAAAAGGAAATCATGGGTGGGATTATACCGATTTTTTGGTCTTTGAATCGACCTGCACTTTGGTCTGCAGGCGGCTCAGGCGATGGCGCAATTCGTTCTGCCGGCGCTCTCGGACGTGGGCCGGCAGGGGGTGCTTTTCAAGGTGGTCGAGGGCAGCTGCTGTCCACCGTAGAGCGGTTGGGTAGTCGTGGCGATGATGTTCATAATATTTTGCCAGCTCTACGAAGGCATATAAGTGTCCTTGGGAGGCGGCTTTCTCCCATAAGCGAACGGCCTGCGTGATGTTGCCCCGACGTTTGTGTAAGGTAGACAGACGCCGAACGATGCGTTCCAAATCGTTGGGATCGAGATCGAAGGCGAGGGCATGTTCGAAAAGCTGCGCTGCTATATCAGGATGGTCGAGGGCTTCGTAGAACTTTCCCAGGGCAAAGAAATCCAAGCCATGATTCAGCCGGCCGGCAAAGGGGTCCTGAAGGAGAGCGGTGATGTGGCTCAAGAGCGCTGCCATAGAGATGACGTCCAGGGCGTTGTGATGGAAGACTCCTTTGAGCGACGATGCATCGCCGGTGCGCAGGTAGTTAAAGTAGAGCCAAGGGATTTCATAGCCGGACACTTCATCGATGGTGCGTGACGCCTCGAGGATGGTCTCTTCTAGGGATTTCAGGGTGCGCGAGGGCAAGCGTTCTCGCCACAGGCGGCGGGCGAAGGAGAGCAGATCGATGTGGATAGGGTCCTTTAGTGGCGAGGGAATGTGGTGCAAGGTGTAGCGATTGTTGAGCAGCGGTACGTCAAAGGTTTTGCCGTTGAACGTGACCAAGACATGGTAAGGGGCAAGAACCTGTAGCAGGGTTTCCAGTAGGGCCGGCTCGTCGCTTGGGCGATGCAGGAAATATTGCGTTAACCGAAAACTCTCTCCGTCGAAGCGTCCTACCCCGACCAAGAAAATCAGAGTCCCTGCACCCCCAGTCAGGCCAGAAGTTTCGATATCCAGAAAGACCAGCGAGGAGGGGGAGAGCGTCTCCAGACGGGGATCGCTCAGGGCCTGGGCAATTCCTTGAAGGGAGTCGATCGGCAGTGGCTGCCGGCCATGGCGGTATTCCGGCCCAAAGCTCTGCTCTACTACGAACAGCTCACCGCGCGGCGTCGAGCAATACTCGCCATCAAGAACAGCATGGATGGGGGCCGCACGTGTGTTTTTCTCTAGCGCGTGCGTGGTCTGCAGATGATCCGTCCCCACGGAAACGCCCAGGGCTTTCAGTTTGGCGATCAGCGAATTAGGAAGCATATGGCTCACCGTTGCGGGATAGGGGCTGACGTTGTTATTTTACCCCCATGTTCACACATTCGTTATTTACGTTCGTGACCAGCACCTTTGATCGCTCTTGTCGCAAAGGGATGATTATTTTCAAACACCTTCCGACTGGCGACATTGTAACATTTTTGACGGGTTTGGAGATGTTCGAACGCTAGGCTGTTTGATGGTGGAATTGCCGTTTCCATAATTCGGTTCGACAGACTTCGGATAAACTTGTATAATCCTATCTGCTCTCTCCCATTCGCCGCAACCGACTTTGTTGAAACACGCCTATCCTGCACGAGTGATCTCTCTCTCTGGAGAGTGGCATGACCAGAAAGAAAAAATCTGCTTTCCTTCCCCTCGAACCGAGGGAAATCCTAGATGACTATCGCTTGGCATATGCTTCGCGTCAGGCTAGCTTGATCGGACGACGGGAAGTGCTCAGCGGAAAAGCCAAATTTGGCATCTTTGGGGACGGAAAGGAATTGGTTAACTTGGCCATCGCACGGGCCTTTCGGAAGGGGGATTGGCGATCTGGCTACTATCGCGATCAGACCTGGATGTTCTTCTTGGGTGTGATGACCATTCAACAGTTCTTCGCCCAGCTCTACGCCCATGCTGATCTGAACGCCGATCCGAACTCAGGCGGACGAATGATGAACGCCCACTTCGTCTCGCGTTACCTCGCACCAGATGGTTCCTGGCTGCCCCAAGTTGAGATGTACAACGTAGCCGCTGACCTCTCCCCTACTGCCTCGCAAATGCCGCGCGCCGTGGGCCTGGCCTATGCTTCAGTGCTCTACCGAAAAATTCCCGATCTACAAGCGTTTCCACAGTTCTCGCGCAACGGCGATGAGGTCGTCTGGGTCAGCATCGGGAACGCCTCGACAGCTGAAGGGCTTTTCTGGGAAAGTGTGAACGCCATCGGGGTATTGCATGCGCCGGCGGTGATCTCGGTCTACGACGATGGCTACGGCATCTCGGTGCCCAATCAATTTCAAATGGTCAAAGAAAACATCTTTGCCATCTTGAAGGGCTTTCAGCGCGATCCCTGCCCAGCGCCGGAATGCGAGCGCGGCTATGACTTGTACCAGGTGCGCGGCTGGGACTATCCGGCTCTGATCGAAACCTACCAGACCGCCGCCGAGATCGCCCGTACCTACCACATCCCGCAACTGGTGCACGTGATCGAGCTGACCCAACCCCAAGGGCATAGCACCAGTGGTTCTCACGAACGCTACAAAAGCCCTGAACGCCTGAGGTGGGAACAAGAATACGATTGCCTGCGCAAGATGCGCGAGTGGATCATTGCCACCGAGATCGCCACCGATGCTGAAGTGACTGCTATCGAGATTTCTGAGCGTGAACACGTCGAGGAGATCCGCAAAGCCGCCTGGAATGCTTATATGGGGCCCATCCTGGACGAGCGCGCTCAGGTGATGGACATGTTAGATGAGATCGCTGCCACATCGCTCCACGCTGCGGCCTTGATGGAAATCAAAGATCGCCTGGCCGATCTGCCCTTGCTCAGCCGGCGCGATATTCATGCCGCCGTGCACGAGGCGTTGCGCCTGCTGCGCCACGAGCCCCATCCAACCCATCAGGTACTCATCCAATGGAAGCGCGAGCAAGAAGCGATCAACGAGCAACGCTACAGCTCCCATCTCTACAACGGAACAGCTTTGAAGGTGCCCGATGTCAAGCCGGTTTACTCGGCCTCTTCGCCGACGGTGTTCGGTTTCGAAGTGCTAAACGCTGCTTTTGACGCGATCCTGGCGCGGGAACCGCGGGTGATCGCCTTCGGCGAAGACGTGGGCCGGCTGGGAGACGTGAATCAAGGCTTTCGGGGCCTGCAGGAAAAATACGGCGAATGGCGGGTGACCGATACCGGCATTCGCGAAGCCACCATTCTCGGGCAAGCCATCGGTTTGGCCATGCGCGGCCTGCGCCCGATCTGCGAAATTCAATACCTAGATTACCTGCTCTACGCCTTGCAGTTGATGTCCGATGATCTGGCCGCCTTGCGTTGGCGCACTGTCGGCGGACAGGCAGCTCCCGTGATCGTGCGCACCCGAGGTCATCGGCTAGAGGGCATCTGGCATTCCGGTTCGCTCATGGCCGGCCTAATCCACCTAGTGCGCGGCATGTACGTGCTGACACCGCGCGACATGACGCGCGCCGCCGGCTTCTACAACACGCTACTCCAGGCCGACGAGCCAGCGGTGATCGTCGAAGTGCTCAACGGCTACCGCGTCAAAGAGCGCCTGCCCGATAATATCGACCAACTGACCGTGCCGATCGGTATCCCCGAAGTGCTGCGCCCGGGCAACGACCTCACCCTGGTCACCTACGGCGCTTGCTGTCGCATCGCCCTGAACGCCGCTGAACGTTTGAGCCAGGTGGGGATCGATGTGGAAGTGATCGACGCCCAAACCTTGTTGCCGTTCGACATCCACGGCCATATCCTGGAATCGCTCAAGAAGACCAACCGCATCCTCTTCGTGGACGAAGACGTTCCGGGCGGCACCACTGCCTATATGCTACAAGAAGTGATCGAAAAACAAGGCGGCTACTATTACCTAGACTCGCCGCCTCGCACCCTGCCCGGCAAACCCCATCGTCCAGCCTACGGCAACGATGGCGATTACTGGTCCAAACCCAATGCTGAGACGATCTTTGACGTTGTATACGAAATGATGCACGAGGTGGACCCGGCAGCCTATCCGTTGTTTAAGTAAACGCGCCTCATCACACCCCTCTACAAATAAGTCCGATCAGGAAATCTTATTCCCTTGGAGAGAACATGGCTACAAAAGTGCTTGTTCCACGGCTCGGTGAAGGTGTAGAAGAAGTAACGGTGACCAAATGGCTCAAAAAGGAAGGCGATCCAATTCGCGAACTGGAACCACTGCTCGAAGTCAACACCGATAAGGTAGACACCGAGGTCCCTTCGCCGGCCTCGGGCATCCTCCTCAAGATCGAAGTGCCCGAAGGACAGCCGGCCCGAGTGGGCCAACTGCTGGCATGGATCGGTCAGGTCGGGGAACGCCTCGAAGAAACCAAACCCGGCGAAACGACTGCTGTGTCTCGGCCTGACGAATCAAGAGTGCAAGCACCTCAGCCCTCGCCAGCACCTGCCCCTTCCGCTGGGCCGGCCCTGCGCGAGTTAGGATTCATCTCGCCTGTGGTGGCCAAACTGGCCGCCGAACATGGGATCGATCTCTCCCAGGTGCGCGGAACCGGCCTGCACGGCCGCATCACCAAGCAAGACGTGCTGAACCATCTGGGACAACGCCAAACTCAAGCCGCCGCGCCGGCTGCTCCCGCCCCCACACCACCGCCTGCGCCATCCCCCGTTCCGCCAGCCCCCCAACCCGCACCCACGCCAGCCGCCGGCGACCGCCTGATCAAACACACCCTGATCCGCAAACAGATTGCCGAGCACATGGTGCTCTCGAAATCCGTATCGCCCCATGTGCTCACCGTAATGGAAGCCGATCTCTCGCGAGTTGTCAAACACCGCCAGGTCCACAAGCCGCTCTTCGAGCGCGACGGCGTCAACTTGACCTTCACTGCCTACTTCATGCTGGCCATCGTCGCCGGCCTAAAAGCCTACCCGATCGTCAACTCCTCCTGGACCGAGGAGGGCATCCTACTCCACAAAGACATCAACCTAGGAATGGCTGTCTCCCTGGGCGAAGAAGGGCTGATCGTGCCGGTCATCAAACAAGCCGATGCGCTCTCCCTGCTCGGCATGGCCCGCGCCGTAAACGACCTAGCCCAACGTGCCCGAAACCGCAAACTTCAACCGGATGACGTCAAAGGCGGAACCTTTACCCTCACCAACCACGGCACCGGCGGTTCCCTCTTCGCCATGCCGATCATCAACCAGCCCCAATGCGGCATCCTGGGCATAGGCGCCATGCACAAACGACCTGTGGTGGTCACCGACGCCGAAGGCAACGACTCCTTGGCTATTCGCCCGATGGTGTACCTGTCTTTCGTGTTCGATCACCGCATTCTCGATGGTGCCGTGGCCGACGGCTTCCTCGCCAAAGTGAAAGAGGCCCTAGAAACCTGGGACTAAGCCTCAGGGCCGGCTTGGCGCTCGATCACCCACAAATGCGATAAGCCAAAGACGCGCAACGGCGTTCGCTCCAGCCCCTGCAACACAGCGCGCACCAACCGCCCGAACCCCCCGAAGCGGGCGATCCAATTATCATACGCCCCGAAAATGATCGTGCGTTCCACAAACCGAACCGACAACCCAGCAAATAACCTCTCCAAGTCGCTGGTCGAATACACCCGCACATGCGGCGCCAACCGATCGCGCCAACGGCGCGGCAAATAATTTACCAGAGGGATATTCCCAAACCGATAGCGCCCACGCCAATAGATGCCGTGCGTCTCAAACGGATAACCTCGATTGGGGCAAAAGAGCACGATCCGCCCGCCGGGCTTCAGCGTGCGCACCATCTCCTGCACCGCCGCCCGGTCGTCCTGGACATGCTCGATCACCTCGTGGCTCAGGATCACGTCAAACGTCTCGGCCGGAAACGGCAGCGCCTCGCCGGCCGCGTTCACCACATGGGGCGATCGTCGTCGCGCCTCGGCCGCCCGCGGCAGGTCATACTCCAACCCAATCACCGTCCCCCCAAACGTCGCCAACTTCTCCACGTACATCCCCACCCCACAGCCGTTTTCCAACACCCGGCCGCGCAGCCGCTCCTCTGCGGCGCGCACGATCATCGCCAGACGACGCTCCTGCCCCTCCCGCCAGACATACGACGGCTCCCCGCGCAACGCCGCCTTCTCCAGATTGCGCTCGTTCATGCCGACCTCTCCACTTCAAACGCGCCACGCACAAACGCCGCCAGCGCCTCCATGCCTTGCTCGATCGGCTCGACCTCGATGAACTCCTTCGTCGTATGAGCGCCGCCGCCGGTGGTCACCCCCATCACCAGGGCCGGCAATCCCAAGCTGAGCGGCAAATTCGCATCGGTAGACCCGCCGATCAAATTCGGCTCGATCCCCTGCTCCTGCAGACACGACACCGCCAAACGGATCAACGGATGCGATCGAGGCATCTCCCCGCCTGGGCGATGTCCTACCGTCTGCGCTTCCACCCGGACCCCGGGCCGGCGGGCTGCTTCGAACAGCGTTTCCACCGCCCGGAGCCAACCCTCCAGCATCTTCAGCGCCTCTGAGCGTAGCTCAATCTCCATCCAAGCCTGAGCGGCCAGCGTGTTCACCGAAGTGCCCCCTTCGATCCGCCCAATGTTCAACGTAGTGCGCGGCGAGGCCGGCAGAGGCAAAGCCATCATCTGAGACGCCAACTTCACCAGCTCATGCACGGCCGATGGCTGGCCGTAGTCCGACCAAGCGTGCCCACCGCTCGTCCGGACAGCCACTCGATACCGATGCACCGCCACCCCGCGATGATACACATTCCCCAACGCCATCCCTTCCAGCACCAGATAACCGATCACCTGCGAGCCAAAATGCTGGACCACCGCCTTCATGCCTCGCAGATCGCCCAACCCCTCCTCACCCGTATTAGCGACCAACCAGAGATCGCCCGGCAAGCGAATCCCCCTCTCCTTTAGCAGCCAGATCAACCCCAGCAAGGCCGCCACACCGATCGAATTATCCCCCAATCCCGGGCCATACAGGCGTTTTCCCTGGCGTCGAACTCGCAACTCCGTCGAACGCGGGAACACCGTGTCCAAATGAGCGCTTACCACCAAGGGCCGGCCGGCCGGCCCTTCACCAGGCCATCGCCCCAGCACATTCCCCGCCTGGTCTATACCCACCTCCTGCAATCCTGCAGCCAAAAACTGCCGGCGCACGAATTCTGCCCGTTCCTCCTCCTCAAACGTCGGCGCAGGGATCTGCTGAATCTGCACAGCAAGATCGACCAACCTCTCAACCCATGTCTTCATTCACCCAAAATACCCGATCGCCTTTCGTTGAATTGAAAGAATGCCAAGAATTGTATCCTAATCAAATGCTCATATCCTACAAAGATCACACCTGTCTTCAACACCTCTTCACCCCCCACTCCCGCAACGCCTCCAGCCGTCTCTGGGCCAAGCCAGGCATAGCATCCAGCGCATAAAACGGCCCCGATCCCTCAATCGCCAGCGAGGCCGAGACATTTCCATAAAGCGCCGCCTCCACCGGATCGTAATTCTTGAGATACCCGGCCAAAAACCCCCCACAAAACGCGTCCCCCACCCCGGTAGGATCAGCCACCCGCGCCGGATAAGCACCGATCTCCCAGCGGCGCTTGCTTACCGCATCGTACACCAGCTGACCGCACTCACCGCACTTGATCACCACCAACTCACATCCCCACTCGCCAACGGCCGCTGCCATCTCCCAAGGATCGTTGGTTTCACCCCAAAACAACGCTGTAATCTCCTCTAGCGAAGGGAAAAATGCTGTGATCCCGTTCACCAAGCTGCGCACCTGTCGCTGAAATGTTGGCGCCATCAACGATCCAGGCGGATCAACGGTGATCACCTGCACAGCCCTTCCCAACTGTTCCAGGAACCGCTGCTGAGTGACTGCCTCGAGCGCGCATAAATGGATGGCTTTCACGTCTAGATAATCCAGCGGCAGATCGGCCGGCAAAGGAGAAACCGGATCGGGCTGGCTCTGAGCCGTCAGAGTATCGCTTTGGGGCTGGAATCCTAACAGCGATTTGGGAAACGGCAGCCCGCGCTGGACGAAATGCGACACCGCTCCGCTTCGACTCGGCCGCAAATCCTCTGACCAGGCCAAAAAGAAGCGCTGATCCAACGGACCGGGCAGCAAGCGCACCCCTCGAAGGTCCCAACCACGCGCCTCCAACGCTCTTAGCCACTCCTGAGGATAATCCTCCCCGACCCGTGCCACTAGGCCGATGCGCGACTCCCACACTCCCAGCCCTCCTGCCGCGTACAACACATTTCCGCCGGGTGCATCCAGCCGAGGCAGTCCAAATGGAGGAAGGAGATACTCGCGCCGCAACTGACCGATGATGACAAAGTCCGGATTCATAGCTCAATCGGCCCGCTTGGTCAGGAGGAAAAGATTTTCCGCGCTGCACCGGCCTGTGCCGGATTGATCGGCAGCAAAAACGTGAAGCGACTGCCTTTTCCCTCCTCGCTCTCTGCCCAAATACGCCCACCGTGTAACTCAATCATCGCCTTGGCTACCGAAAGGCCCAGGCCCATTCCTCCATGTTTGCGCGTGAGATGCGACTCCACCTGGTAAAACCGCTCAAAGATCCGCGTCAGATCCTTCTTGGGAATGCCGATCCCATCGTCCTCCACCTGCACTCGCACATAACCGGGCACCGCCTCGGCCCGCACCACCACATGCCCGCCGGGATCGGTGAACGTGATGGCATTACGCACCAGATGATCTAACGCGATCTCGATCTTCGAAGCATCTCCCTCCACCGTCAAGGGCGATTGACCCAGCTCGGCACGCAGCTCGATCTGCTTGCGCCGCGCCTCATCGTAGAACGACTCCACCACATCCTGCACCAAGCGGGCCATCGAGACCTGCCGCTGGCGAAGGCGCGCCGTGCCTTTTTGGATGTTATCCATGCTAGATAAACCATCCACAATTTCCTTCAACCGCGTGGCGTTGCGAATGATCATATCCAACTGCTCGCGATATTCTGTTCCAACAAACTCGCGGAGGAAAGAAGCATGTCCTAAGATCAACCCCAGCGGCGTGCGCAGTTCGTGGGAGGTGATGGCGATAAAATCGGCTTTCATCCGCTCCAAGTCAGCCACTTGATTGCGCGCCTGTTCCATCTGTTGCTGCAACAAACGTTCATGCAGCAAAAAGCTCGCTAGGGTAGCCAGCGTCTCTAAGATCAGCACATCCTCCTCAGCATATCCTTGTTTATCGCGCTTGTTGATCGCTTCGAGCACCCCAAGCGGCTGACCACCGAAGACGATCGGAATGGCCACCAGGGAACGCGTCTGACCACCGAGCAAGCGATCCACCTCCTTGAAGTGACGCTGATCCTGAGCGGTGTTTTGAATCACCAACGTCTCGCCGTGGCGGAACACCCACCCTGCTGCGCTGCCCTCCAACGGCACACGCACACTGCGCAAGAAATTGAGCTGTTCAGCAGGGGCGCTCAAGAAATACAGAGAGTCGGTCGAGGCATCGTAGCTAAGGATAGAGGCCGACTCGCTGAACGTCAACTCCTTCACCTCTTCAACGAGAACTTGCAAGCTGGTCTCCAGGCCAGGCGATCGGCTCAACAACTGGATTACGGTCAGGAGACGTTTGATACGTTCGCTGCTCATATCACCTGCAGCACCGATTATACTTGAGGGCTGGTAGAATAGCGCCAATTCCACACTTCATAGGAGACCCATATGCCCAAAAAAGTCCGTGTTGCCATCATCGGCGTCGGAAACTGTGCCTCCTCTCTGGTGCAGGGAGTGGAGTATTACAAGCATGCTCGAGATGACGAAATCATCCCCGGTATTATGCACGCCCGCCTGGGCGACTATCACATCCGAGATATCGAATTTACTCTTGGCATTGACATCAACGTCACCAAGGTAGGCAAAGACCTTTCGGAGGCCATCTTTGCCGAGCCGAACAACACCATCACGTTCTGCGATGTCCCTCACTTAGGGGCGCCGGTCGTGCGCGGCATGACCCATGACGGCCTGGGCAAGTATCTGAGCGGCCTGATCCAAAAGGCCCCAGGCCCCACCGCCGACATCGTCGGCCTGCTCAAAGAAACCAAGACCGATGTCGTGGTCAACTTTCTGCCAGTTGGTTCTGAGATGGCCACCAAGTGGTACGTAGAACAGGTGATTGAGGCCGGCTGTGCCTTCGTCAACGGCATCCCGGTCTTTATCGCTTCCTCGGAATATTGGGGCAAACGCTTCCGCAATGCCGGCCTGCCGATCCTGGGCGACGATATTAAATCCCAAGTCGGCGCCACCATCCTGCATCGCACGCTGGCAACCCTGTTCGTCGACCGCGGCGTTCGCCTCGACCGTACCTATCAATTGAACTTCGGCGGCAACACCGATTTCCTCAATATGCTGGAACGCGAACGCCTGGAGAGCAAGAAAATCTCCAAGACCAACGCCGTCACCTCCATGCTCCCCTACTCCCTGCCCGACGACCAGGTCCATGTAGGGCCTTCGGACTACGTCCCCTGGTTGAGCGATCGCAAATGGTGCTACATCCGTATGGAAGGCACCACCTTTGGCGATGTGCCGCTCAACCTAGAGGCCAAACTAGAGGTCTGGGATAGCCCCAACTCAGCCGGCGTGATGATCGACGCCATTCGCTGCGCCAAGATCGCCCTCGATCGCGGCCTCTCCGGTCCGATCATTGGTCCCTCCGCCTACTTCTTCAAGACCCCTCCCCAACAATTCCGCGACAGCGTGGCGCGGGAGATGGTGGAAGCCTTCATCCGCGGCGAAAGCAACGAATAACTCCCGTTAGCCATGATCTACCGATTCCTCCTCTCCCTGAGCCTGATTGCCCCGTTCTTGGCCTCGTGCTTCCCCCAGGCGGCTCCTGCTGCACTCACCCCCGACCTTGATGTGATAATGACCCAAGCCTTTGCTACCGTTCACGCTGTGGCCACAGCCACCGCCTGGTCTTTGGCGCCGGCGGCAACCCCCACGGCCAGCCCCACTCCGCTTGTGCCGCGCACGCCGCCGGCCCTACCTCCTCCCTACCAAACCGACCTGCTAGCCCCCTTTGTCACCCCTCACCAGTACATTCAAGACCCTTGCCAATACCTACGTGCTCGTTGGGACCCCAACAACGCCGTCCCTGGCACCATCGTATTGGTGATCATGTTCCACGGCATCCAGAAGGCCACCGCCCAAGTCACCGATCCCAAAAACATCAGCTCCAAAGATTTCAAAAAACTGATGAATGACCTACATGAAATGGGCTTCACTGCCATCACCACCCAACAACTGGCCGACTTCCTCTATACCAACGCTCGAATCCCACAACGCTCAGTGGTATTGATCGTGGACGATCGCAAGTATGCCGAAAACTTCAACACCTGGTTTCGTCCCTATTGGGAGAAGTGGGGCTGGCCAGTGATCAACGGCTGGATCAGCGCCTTTGGCGGACAAGACCCCGTCTTGGCCGAGAACGTTGCTCTGGAGCGCGAAGGCTGGGTAGATCATCAAGCACACGGTGTGGTGCACAACATCCCGATGAGCGATAACTCTTCCGAAGAATTTATTCGCGGCGAACTGCAAGGCTCGATCGAGGTATTCCAACAATACTACGGCAAAACACCCATCGCCATCATCTGGCCCGGCGGGGGCTTTGGAGTGCGGCCGGTGCGCATTGCCCGCGAGTTGGGCTACAAATTAGGTTTCACAGTCAATCCACGCGGGCCGCTGATGTTCAATTGGATCCCCCAGGCTGATACCGATGATCTGGCCAATCCCTACGACATCGCCGAGGGACCGATCGGCGATCCGCTGATGACCTTGCCGCGTTATTGGGATACTGATGCCGCCGCTAAATTGGACGACATCCGTCGCCTCGGCAACCAGGCCGCCGCCTATGCCGAGCAGAACAAGGTCGTGGAATTGGAGTACTATGATATCGTTTGCGCGCCAACACTTGGCCCGCTTCCTACCGCCGTTCCTTAGCCATCTTGTTCATTTCTTCTTTCGAAAGCGCTACAACATGGGAGATTGTATCTTTTGTCGTATTATTGCCGGTCAGGCGCCCGCTGATATTCTCTTCCGAGACGATCAGGTCACAGTGTTCCGCGATATTCATCCGGCTGCGCCATTGCATCTGCTGATCGTGCCCAACCGCCACATTCCTTCGCTCAACGAGCTGCAGGAGCAAGACGCTGCGTTGATGGCTCACCTGCTCTTGGCGGCTAAGCGGATGGCTGCTGAACAAGGCGTGGACAAACATGGTTACCGTTTAATTATCAACACCGGCATCCAAGGTGGACAGACAATTTTTCACCTGCACATGCACCTGTTGGCTGGCCGGCCCATGCGGCCAGTGGGCTAGCCGCCTATCACCGGCCCGGCCTCAGCAGAGAACGGTTCTTGCCCATACCCCCCTGCCTCAGAGCAAACCACCCAGCGACCAGGCCGGCCATGAGGAGCAACCCGCCCAAAACGCCCAGCCAGGGGATTCGCCGCGCTTCATCTGGGGTTTCGGGCACGCTGACCTGCTCCCGCTTGGACTGGGCGCCGAAATCCACGAACGCCCGATCGCCGTCTTGCACCTCTAGGCGATAGCTCATCTGAGTGGTGGGGTTGTATCCTTCGGGGATGGCTACGCTGATGTTGTAGGTGCCTCCCTTGAGGTCGTCAAAGCAGGTCCGGATCGGTTCGCTGGTGTCCGGGTCTAGGGCATTGACTGTGCTCAAGGTTCGAGAGTACGTGCCGGTTATGTCAATCACACTGACTTGCCCGCCGGCAACCGGCGGCTCAGTTTCTTCATGCAGGGCGTTGCCGTTCTGGTCGTCGTACAGCAGAATGCACACCTCGGTTGTACCGCTGAAGGGAGTGGGAGTGGGCGGCGGCAGGGTGGGCGTGGGCAAAGGCCCTGGGGTAGGCGTGTAAGACGGCGGACCGCCGATGCCGATCAGCAGTTGCATGCCCGTGATCAGATTCGAGCAATCGGTGTTGATCTGGGGATTCTGGGCGTAGAGCTGTTGCAAGGTGATGCCGTTCAAGAGGGCGATGCCGATGCAGGTATCGCCGGCCCGAACGATGTAGATGATCCGCCCGTCGGGCTGAGGGGTTGGGGTGGCGTATCCCACCGCTTGTCCGGGGTAGGAAGCGCCGGCAGAAAGGCTGGGGCCGAGGAATAGGATCGAGAGGGCAAGCACGCTTAGGGCCAGGGTTGCGAAGCGTCGGTTCATCGCCTGAGATTATAACCGCTTCCTTCGCCTGCCTCTGATATAATCACAACGGAGGAGGTCTTTTATGCCTTTGATCATCGTAGTCGGCGCTCAATGGGGGGATGAGGGAAAGGGTCGCATTGTAGATTACCTGGCAGCCGGAGCTGATTTTGTGGCACGCTACAATGGGGGCGATAACGCCGGCCATACGGTGACGGTGGGCGGCAAGATTTTTCGGCTACATTTGGTGCCTTCTGGCATTGTTCATCCCCACACCATTGCGGTGATGGGCAACGGAATGGTCATCCATCCCCACACGCTAATTGAGGAGATGACCACTTTGCGCTCGGCCGGGGTTTCGATCGCTCCTCAACGGCTGCACATCTCGCCGGCCGCCCATCTGATCACCCCGGCCCATCGCGCCCTGGACCGCGCCCAAGAAGCTGCCCGCGGCCGAAGCGCCATCGGCACCACCGGACGCGGCATCGGCCCGGCCTATATGGACAAGGCTGCCCGCCGAGGCCTGCGCATGGCTGACCTACTGACCCCGAACTTCGGGGAGCGCCTGCGCGCTCATCTTCAAGAGGCCAACCGCACCTTGAGCCTGCTCGACGCCCCAGAATTGGATGTGGAGACCGAAGCCCAGGCCTATCTCGATCAGATCTCGCGCTTGGCGTTGTATATCCGCGATGTTTCCGGCGAACTTGCTCTTGCCCTTCAGCGGGGACAGACGGTACTGGCCGAGGGCGCCCAGGGCACCCTGCTCGATCTGGATCACGGCACCTATCCGTATGTGACCAGTTCGACCACTGTGGCGCCGGCCGCGCTCAGCGGCCTGGGATTAGGGATGAACGCAGCGCGCGAGGCCCGCGTGGTGGGCGTGGTCAAGGCGTTTCTGACGCGGGTCGGGGCCGGCCCCTTCCCCACTGAGCTGCAGGGCAAGCTCGCCGAGCGATTGCGTGGCACCGGCGCCAATCCATGGGATGAGTTCGGCACCACCACCGGACGCCCACGCCGCGTGGGGTGGCTAGACGGCGTCTTGCTGCGCTACGCCGTGCGCGTCAACGGATTGACCGAGCTGATTGTCACCAAACTGGATATCCTCTCTGGTCTGGAAACCCTCAAAATTTGCACGGCCTACACAGTGAACAACACCCACGTCTGCGATCTACCTGGCGGACCAGATGCGTTGGCCTCCTGCACGCCGCTATATGAGGAACTGCCCGGCTGGAAGGAGGACATTACCCACGTGCGTCGGTGGAGCGATCTGCCGAAAAACGCCCAACGCTATTTGGAGCGCATCGCCGCCCTGGCTGAGACGCCCATCAAGATGGTTTCGCTGGGGCCGGAGCGCGAACAGATTTTTGCGCTGTGAACGCTCAACGCCCAGTGCATTTCTAGGACTCCCCTCTTCCTTGCCATGTTGGAGGCCTGCTCGTGCCACACTCGGGGCAACAGCTGCTGCTAGCAAGGCCAACACGCACGGCTGGTGGATGCTTGCACTCACCGAAGAACACGTTATAATCCATCTATCCTGCATGCTCGGAAAACGCTGTAGCCTTCTAACCTTCTGCAAAGGCAGCCAGCCCGGTTTACTTCAACCTGTTCTACCATAAAAAAGAGCAAGCAATCCATGGATACCCATTCCCAAATCGTCATTCGCACCAAGAAACTCGGCGTCCTGCTGCGCGATGCTCGCCTAGCGGCTCGCAAGACCATCCAGGAATGTGCCGACGCCATCGGCGTAAGCCCTAACACGTTTCGGGCCTACGAAGAAGGCCGTCGTGCTCCATCTCTGCCAGAGATTGAAGCGCTGGCTTATGCTTTGAAACTCCCCATCGAACACTTCTGGGGCAAAGAAGCGATCTCAGATGATGACCCACCCACCGCATCCATCAACCTGCCCCAGTTGATGATCATCCGCCAGCGGATGATCGGCGCCTTGCTGCGCCAAGCGCGCGAGAACGCCAACAAATCCTTGCGCCAACTTGCGCAGGAGACAGGGATCCCAGCCAGTCGTTTGAAATCATATGAGCTGGGCGAGCGCCCCATCCCGCTGCCCAACCTGGAAGTGCTGCTGGAGGCCGTCAACCACCGCATGGAGGAGATCTTTGACAAAAATGGCCCGATTGGCCAATGGATAAACGAACAAAAAGCCATTCGCAATTTCTTGAAACTGCCCCCTGACCTGCGTGCCTTTGTGACGCAACCGGTGAACGTCCCCTATCTGGAACTGGCACGCAAACTGAGCGATCTCTCACGGGATCGTCTGCGCGCTGTTGCCGAAGGCCTGCTGGACATTACCTTTTGAACCCATCGACCTGCGATCAACCAAGCGCCTATGTCCCCTCTCGATCCACATCAACTGGCCAGGGAAGGCGAAGACCTTTACCGAAACCAGGACTATACCGAAGCAGCACGCCGATTTGACCAAGCTCGTCAGCTCTTTCAAGAGCAAGATGATGAACTAAAAGCGGCCGAGATGGCCAACAACCGCAGCGTGGCGCTGCTCAAGGCCAATCTGCCCGAACAGGCTTGGCAGGCAGCCGCCGGCACCGATTCGGTCTTCCAAGCCCACGGCGACCGAACACGCCAGGCAACTGCTTTGCTAAACCAGGCCGCCGCCCTTGAAGCCCTGCGCAAGTTTGACTCGGCGCTGGAGCTCTATCAGCGCGCAGCAGACCTCCTCGAACAAAGCGGCCCAAACGACCTGTATGCCCTAACGCTGAAATCCATCGCCTCCATCTATCTGAAACAAGGAAAATGGTACGAATCGGCTATTCAGATGCTAAGTTGGTTGGGCGCCCTTGAGCGGCCCACCCTATTCCAGCGTGTTCTCAGACTCCTGCTGCGCATTCGATGATCGATCTTGCGATTCGCGTTCGGTCTGCCACGCTGCAGGACCGGCCGGCCCTTTCCGACCTGCTCTTCCATAGCAGCCAAGCCCACCGTCATCTGGATTGGTGCCTTCCGCTAGACTGGTTAGGCTCGTCCCACTTCTGGGTGTTGGAAAAGGCCGATCGACTTCTAGCAGCGCTGGCATGTCCCCCCCAAGCCTTCCAAGTGGCTTGGGTTCGGCTATTTGCTGTCGGGAAAGCGATCTCGGCCATGGATGCCTGGCGCGCCCTGTGGAACGTTGCCCGCGCTGAATTGGCACATGCCAATGTGATCGATGTCGGCATTCTCGCTCTGCACGACTGGCTGCATGAGCTTCTGCCCTACACTGAATTCTCGTACCAGCAGGATATCGTGATGCTGGAATGGCGCGGCCAGCCCGTCCTATTGCCTCCCCTCCCCCCGGGCATTAGCCTCCGTCCGATGCATCGGAACGATCTGCCCGCCGTTTTAGAAGTGGACCGCGATGCCTTTGCCCCCCTCTGGCAACTGCCGGCAGAAGAATTAACCATCGCTTTCGAGCAGGCCATCTTCGCCACCGTCCTCGAGGCAGACAGCCGCTTATTAGGATACCAACTCTCGACAGCCAAACCCGCCGGAGCGCATCTGGCCCGCCTAGCAGTCCGACAAGAGACGCAAGGCCGCGGCCTAGGGTCACTTTTGGTGGCCCACCTGATTATGGAAGCCCGGCGGCGCGGCCTGTCCTCGCTGTCGGTCAACACCCAAGCTACCAACCGCTCGTCGCTGGCCGTGTACCACAAAATGGGCTTCATCCGCACCGGAGAGCGCTATCCCATTTACTCAGCGCGGATTGGCTGAGCCTCTCCTCTAGGCCTGGCATTTCCCCGCAAACCGTCCTCGGCCGACAATGGCTCTCCGTGTTGGAAAACCCGCTCAACTTGATCGGAGATGAAAGGAGCATCAACATGAACACCCTGGAATGGCAATGGACCTCGTCGGATGGATTGAACATGTTTGCCAAAGCTTGGCTGCCTGACGTCCCTCCCAAAGCAGCCATCGGGCTGATCCACGGCCTGGGTGAACACATTGGGCGCTACGAACATGTAGGCGCAACCCTGACGGAGGCCGGCTACGCCCTGCTCGGTTTCGACCACCGTGGTCATGGCCGATCTGGCGGGCCGCGCGGCCATACGCCCTCCTATGAAGCGCTGCTCGATGACATCAGCTCCTTTCTCAAGCAGATCGAGGAGCGCTACCCTGATCGGCCTTGCTTCCTCTACGGCCACAGCATGGGCGGCAACCTAGTGATCAACTATCCCCTCCGCCGCCCATCCAACCTGAACGGCGCCGTTGCTACCGCTCCCTTTTTGGAATTGGCCTTTCAGCCGCCAGCCATCAAAGTGAAGCTAGGACGCTTGATGAACAATCTTATCCCCTCCTTCACCCAGGCCAGCGGCCTGGAGACCGCCGCCCTCTCGCGCGATCCCCAAGTGGTGCAGGCCTATGAGCAGGATCCCCTGGTCCACGACAAAATCTCGGCCCGCCTGTTCGTCAGCCTGTTCGACGCCGGCCTCTATGCCCTGGACCACGCCGCCGATTTCCCACTCCCCATGCTCTTGGTCCACGGCACCGCCGACCGCCTGACCTCCGCCGAAGCCAGCCGTCGATTTGGAGCTGCAGCGCCGTTCTATGTTACCACCGAGCTATGGGACGGCTGGTATCACGAACTGCACAACGAATTGGAGAAAGAACGATTCTTCCGCCGCCTGATCGCCTGGCTGGACGAGTACAGCACGGCCCGCGGATAAGCTAGCTGAGCCGATGAACCGTATCCTTCGAGTGTTGCTGTGGGTGAGCTTTCTCGCAGGGGGGTGTGGGCCAGGCGTTCCTCTACCTGTCCCGCTTTCCCCCGAACCCGAAGTCACCCAGGCGATTTCCATCCCGCCGCCCTCCACTCTGCCGGCGCGCTTGACCTTGACTTTCGGTGCAGGAGAGCTAATCCTTGCTCCCGGCGCAGCCGACGCTCTGGTCGAAGGAACCGCCACCTACAACTACAGCGCCCTCCAACCGACCCTCCAGACCGAGGGCGAGCGCATTCGCTTGCAGGCCGGCCAAGGCGCCTTGACCGGCTTTCCTCCCCTCTCCAACTTGGTCCACATCTGGGATCTCCGCCTTGCCCAGGGCGTTCCCTTGGACCTGACCATCGAAGCCGGCGCCTATCAGGGCCATTTCGAGCTGGGCGGCCTAGCTCTGACCGGACTTGCCATCCAAGATGGGGCAGCGCGCGTTCAACTCTCGTTCTCCGAACCCAATCCGGCCGAGCTGGCCATCTTTCGCTACCAAACCGGCGCTTCTCGCATCTCCATCGCCGGCCTGGGGTGGGCCAATTTCGGCACGCTCATCTTCCAAGGTGGCGCCGGCGATTACACCCTCGACTTCTCCGGCCAACAACGCCGATCGGGGGTGGTAACCGTGGATGCCGGCCTATGCAACCTGATCCTGATCATCCCAGAAGGAGTCCCCTCCGTGGTGACCGTCGAGAGCAACCTGACCAACGTCCACGCCGGCCCGACCTGGTCCCAAAACAACAACACCTACATCCAACGCGGCGACGGGCCGGCCCTTACCTTCCTGATCAACATCGGCGCTGGCAACCTCACCCTTACCCGCTAACCGCCGACCTGCTTGGCCGATTCTCTCTCCCCGATCAACATACAAAAATCGGAGTAAAAGGTCATATTTAGTCTGTGACCTCCATCACTTGCTTGGGATACAATTTCACAATAAAATACACAAAAGTAGACAAGCATTATCAAGATTGCCCTAGAGAGGTGTTCGATCATGCAAATCACCCGTCAAGCTGATTATGCTGTTCGAGCCGTGCTTTATCTTGCCCAGTTGGGTCCCAATCGGCGTGCGGCGACCAGTACAGTAGCCCAAGCACAACACATCCCCCCCTCTTTCCTTGCCAAGATCATCTCTCAACTTTCCATCGCCGGCTTGCTCCACACCTCACGCGGCGCCCGCGGCGGTGTGACCCTGGCCCGCGACCCCAAAGACATCACCTTGCTCGAAGTGATCGAAGCCATTGACGGCCCCATCCAACTCAACGAGTGCGTAGGAGACGCTAACAACTGCTCCTTCAGCGAAGACTGCCCACTGCGCCCCGTGTGGTGCGAAGCCCAACGCGAACTGGTCAACCGCCTAAAGAGCACCACCTTCGATCAACTGGTTTCTCGCACCTATCAGGCGACGTCCTCCCCATGCTAAGCCAGGGAAACCCACCCGCCGATCCCCTCACCTAACCTAGGGAACTTCTCCTGCCTTCCCACCTCCCGTTCACCATGCATCCCTTGCATCGGACAGATGGTTTGGTGTTTTAACACCACCCGCCTCAAAACCACCTCCTCCCTCTCCCACCAAACCTTGATAAAATTCCCACACCGATTCGCCCATGAACGAATCCCATCTCATTGCCTCGGCGCAGCGCGGCGATCTCAACGCCTTCAACACCCTTGTCTTACATTACCAGGACATGGTCTTCAACGCTGCCCTACGCATCCTAGGAGAAGAAGAAGCGGCTGCCGACGCCTCCCAAGAAGCCTTCCTCTCGGCCTTCCAAGCCCTTCCCTCCTACCGAGGCGGATCCTTCAAAGCCTGGCTGCTACGCATCGTCACCAACGCCTGCTACGACGAGCTCCGCCGCCGCAAACGCCGGCCCACCGCTCCGCTGGAACCCCAAACCGACCAGGGCGACGACCTCGAAACCACGCGCTGGCTGACCGACTCAGCCCTCACGCCCGACCAACAACTCGAAGCCCAAGAACTGGAACACGCCATCCAACACTGTCTAGACGCCCTGCCCACCGACTTCCGCCTGGTGGTAGTCCTAGCTGACATCGAAGGATTGGACTACCTAGAGATAGCCCACGCCTTGCGCCTTCCGATCGGCACCATCAAAAGCCGCCTGGCGCGTGCTCGCTTGCGCCTGCGAGAGTGTTTACAGGACTTCTGGGAACTTTTGCCCTCTGCCTTCCGTCTGAGGAACGAGAAAAACGCATGAACCAACGCGACCTCGAACGACTCTCCGAATATCTCGACGGCCGTCTATCTCCCGACGAAGCGATCCACCTCGAGGCCCGCCTCTCTTCGGACTCCGAGCTGGCTGCTGCCCTCCAAGCCCTGCGCGAAACCCGAGCGCTCCTCCGCCAACTCCCCCGCCGGCGCTCCCCACGCAACTTCAGCCTCACCCCTCAGATGGTCAGTCGCCGTCCTCCCCTGCCGCGCTTCTACCCAGTTCTGCGCCTGGCAACCGCCTTTGCAACCTTCCTCTTCCTTCTCGTCTTCCTTGTCAGGCAAGTTCCCTTCCCAGTGCCGGCCGCTATGCCGATGGCAGAAGCAGGGCCGGCTGCCCCGGCCCTGATGGCGGCCACGCTGGAAGAACAACCGTCACCGGAGCCGCCCCACACCCCCAAAGCACTTGCCCAGGAACTCCAAGAAAACCTCACCCCCGCCACCCCCATCCCAGAAGAAGATTATTCCTCCCTGCGCATCGCAGCCGAGCCCCTCTCCAACGTTCCACAAGAAGCGCCCCTCTCCCTCCTTCTCGCTCGCGGGCAGATCCTCTTCGGCCTGCTCGCTCTGCTAGGAGCGGCAACGATGCTGATCGTGCGCTACACCACGGCCCGCAAATGGCGCGCCTGATGATCTATGGCCTTCACCCAGGTAAACTACTGCCCCCAATGCAGCACCCCCATCACCCACCAATTCACCTTTGGCAAAACACGGCCGGTCTGCCCCAACTGCGGCTGGATTTACTTCGCCGATCCCAAAGTAGCCGCAGCGGTGCTGGTGGAACAAGATGGCAAAGTGCTGCTTGTCCGCCGCGTCAACGAGCCATTCCGAGGCCTATGGACCCTGCCGGCCGGCTTCGTCAACGCTGGCGAAGACCCGGCCGAAGCCGCTGCGCGTGAATGCCTCGAAGAAACCGGCCTCACCGTGCGTGTAACTCGGGTGCTCGACGTGATTGCCGGCCGAGAGCACGAACGCGGCGCCGACATCGTGATCCTCTACGCAGCCCAAGTCCAATCCGGCCAGCTCATGGCCGGCGATGACGCCGATGCCGTAGGTTGGTTCGACCTCTCCAATCTCCCCACCTTGGCCTTCCAAGTCACCCGCCGAGCGCTCTTGGAGCGCTGAAGCTCTATCTTCTTCGCCCAAATCTCGAAGATGTCGTTGCAGAACTCGCCGGTTTGTAGCGCAGCGGTGAGCACGATTTAGGTTTCCATCATCCTAAAGCGCCGCTGACGAATCCAACGATCAACCAGAACGACCAATGCTACGACGATCGTCACCTGAAGCAGCGTTCCAAGCCGCTCTAACGAAAGCGAGCCGCTCATTTCATCCTCTCGCCGTGCCTCTCTCGGGCCATACCGGCCAAATATTCATTACCTTGCGGGACCAGGGACGTTTTGGTATGCGTTGAGCAAGCTGAAAGGAGGCGAACTTGGAGCGGGCATTGGGGTCGGGTTTGTCACACCGCTCACCCAAGCATGGCGACCAGGCAGTCAAGCGCGGCAGGTCCACGCCCATATCCAAGTCGTCGCCGTGGCGGCGATATCCCGAACAGGATGGGAGTTGCTTGGGGCGCGCTTGGGGACGGCGTATACCGATGAGCGAGTGCTATGACGGTTGGTAGCAGGAAGCAGGCGACCATGGGCTGAAGGAAGACTGCTTGGTGGTGGGAGACGCTCTGTGTGGGATGGACACGCAGGGATGGGCTTGGATAGATGCGGGGGGAGGAAAAGCCATGATGCGAGTGCAAGAGAGCCTGCATCGGGAGGCGCGTCGCCCAGTGCGCCGGCAAGTCCAGGCGGATTACCAAGCTCATCAGGTCACCTATCGCCATTTGGTCGAGTCGTTCTTTGGCGCCCGCAAGGGGTTGTGTAATTCCAGCCCTCGAATGCGTCATGGCAAGGACAGAGTGGTATTTTTTAGAACATCCTCGCTCCGCCTTGAAAGAAGCTGCGCTCTTGTGCTACAATAGTTTCGATGATGCTCACGGAACTTCGTCCTTCTCCAATCGCCGGAACCTGGTACGAAGGCGATCCGGTGCGTCTGGCCCGCGCCGTAGATACCTACCTTGATAGCGCACGCCTACCTCGCCTAGAAGGTCAAGTAATCGCCCTGATCGCTCCCCATGCTGGCCATCGCTATAGCGGCCCCGTGGCAGGATACGCCTTCGCAGCCATCCGCGGTTTGGCCTTGGATGCCGTGGCTGTGGTGTCTCCCTATCACAACTACGACCCTCATCCCCTGCTCACCACGGCCCACGCCGCCTACTACACCCCTCTTGGTCCCATCCCCACCGATAAAGAAGCCCTGCTCGCCCTAGACGTTCACCTGAAATCCGAGCTGGGCTTCGGACTCTTCCCCATTGCCCGCGATCGCGAGCACTCTCTAGAGATCGAACTTCCCTTCCTCCAGCGCGCCCTGAGTCGAGAATTCACCCTGATCCCGGTCATGATCCGCGCCCAAGAACCAGAGACCGCCCACGGCCTCGGCCGAGCTTTGGCGGCCGTTCTGAAAGGGAAGAACGCTCTGCTGGTCGCTAGCACCGATCTCTCCCATTTCTACGACCAGGCCACGGCCCGCCAACTCGACTCCGAAATGCTGCGACGCTTTGAATCCTTCGACCCGAACGCCATCTTTGAAGCTGAATACACGGGTAAGGGGTACGCCTGTGGTCATGCTGCTGTAGCGGCTGTGCTCTGGGCGGCGCGCGCATTAGGCGCCGATCGCGTTCAAGTCCTCCACTACGCCACATCGGGCGATGTTACCGGCGACTTCCACCAGGTGGTCGGATACGGCGCCGCCGTTGTCCTAAAGTCCTCGGCCTGCTGACCGCATGTTTGCCCGCGTGGCCGTCAACCTGCCGGCGATCAGCGGCGAGTTCGATTACTCCATCCCTCCCGACCTGGCCGGCCAAATCTACCCTGGTTCGCTGATCACCGTCCCATTTCGCCAACAGATCGTCCAGGGCGTCGTCCTCGAATTGCTTGAACGCCCCTCGACTGCTAAAACCAAATCCATCGCCTCTCTCCTGGACCCTCAGCCGGTTCTCACCCCCCCTCAGATTCAGCTCGCCCGTTGGCTTAGCGAATACTACGTGCAACCCCTCTCGGCCATCATTGGCTTGATGCTGCCGGCCGGCCTTAACCAGCGAGCAGACGTCCTATACACCTTGCTCGCCGAACCGATCTCTCTTGACGGCCTATCAACCATAGAACAGCGGTTGCTCCATCTGCTTCAGAGGCGCGGCCCCCTGCGCGGGCGCCAGATCGACCGTTGCTTGCCTCGCCTGGAGTGGCGTCGATCGGCCGACCGCCTAGCGCAACGCGGCCTGCTGCAAAAGCGGTCGCTGCTCCTGCCGGCGCGCACCCGCCCCAAGTTCGCCCGCATGGCCCAACTAGCCGTCCCGCCGGACCAGGCTGCGGCCGCTCTGTCCAACCTAGGCACCGGGCAAGCTCAAGCCCGCCGTCAAGCCGCTCTGCAATTTCTTCTGCTCACTTCCGAGCCGGTCAACGTCTCTTGGGTATGTGCCGAAAGCGGCTGTACCACCCCCGATCTCCACTACCTGGAACAACGCGGCCTGATCCGCCTGTTTGCCGCCGAAACATTCCGTGACCCGCTCCAGCGAATCGAACCCGAGGAGACCATCACCGATCTCACCCTGACCTCGGAACAGGAAACAGCGCTCCAAGCGATCCTGGCCGCCCTGCAGGAGCTACAAAACCAGCCGGCAAGTTTTCTGCTGCACGGCGTCACCGGCTCTGGCAAGACCGAGCTCTACCTGCGCGCTGCTGAGGCTACTTTGCGTCACAACCGTCAGGCGATCATCCTGGTTCCAGAGATCGCTCTCACGCCGCAAACCGTGCGGCGCTTCTTAGGGCGCTTTCCTGGCCGGGTGGGCGTTTTGCATTCCCAACTCTCCGAAGGCGAACGCTACGACACCTGGCGACGCGCCCGCCAAGGAGATCTGCAAGTGATCATCGGCCCGCGCTCCGCCCTCTTTGCGCCTCTACCCAACGTTGGCCTAATTGTGGTCGATGAATGCCACGATAGCTCCTACTATCAATCGGAACCACCGTTCTACCATGCTGTCACCGCTGCCCGAGAATACGCCCGCCTATGTGGCGCAGTCTTTGTGATGGGATCGGCCACGCCCACCGTGGAGCAGCGCTTTCATGCCATCAACGCGACCTCCATCCATGGCCACTCCCAACGAATGCGCCTGCTTTCCCTGCCCCGGCGCATCATCGCTCGGCACCTCCCGCCGGTGAGTGTGGTAGATATGCGCATCGAGCTGCAGGCCGGCAACCGCAGCATTTTCAGCCGGCTGCTGGTCGAGGCATTGGCCGAAGCGCTCCTGCGCCAAGAGCAGGCCATCCTATTCCTCAACCGCCGCGGCAGCGCTAGCTATGTTTTCTGTCGCACTTGCGGCGCCGCCCTCACCTGTCCGCGCTGTGAAACGTCTCTCACCTATCATGCCCAACTCCCCGGACATTCCACCCCCTCCCTCCTCTGCCATCGCTGCGGCTACAAGCGCCAGATGCCAAAACGCTGCCCAACCTGTAACAGCGATCAAATCCGTCACTACGGGCTGGGCACTGAACGAGTAGAGAGCGAAGTGCAGGCGCTATTCCCTCAAGCCCGCACCCTGCGCTGGGATTGGGAAACCACCCGAACCAAAGACGCCCATCACCTGATCCTTACCCACTTTGCCAATCATCAAGCGGACATCCTGATCGGCACCCAAATGCTAGCCAAAGGCCTAGACTTGCCCCTGGTGACCGTGGTGGGCATCATCCTGGCCGATGTCGGTCTCAACCTACCCGATCCCTTCGCTGCTGAACGGGCCTTTCACGTCCTTACCCAAGTCGCCGGACGGGCTGGGCGTTCTGAGCGCGGCGGGCGAGTGATTCTGCAAACCTTCACCCCTGACCATTACGTCATCCGAGCTGCTGCCCAACACGATGTAGACGGCTTCTATGAATACGAGTTAGAACAACGCCGGCGACTGGGCTACCCCCCTTTTGAGCGCCTGGCGCGCCTCGAATACCGCCATCACGATGCCGCCCATGCCCAAGCAGAAACCCAACGCCTACAGCGCCTCCTGCACGAGCAAACTATCGCCGAGGGACGCTCTCAAACCACCATCCTGGCCGTGCCTTGTTTCTTCACAAAATGGGACAACCTCTATCGTTGGCAGGTGATCCTCCGCGGCCCCAATCCCGTCTCGCTGGTGCGCCACCTGCTCCCCCTGCCAGAGTGGCGGATCGAGATCGACCCCATCAGCCTGTTATAATTCCACATCCTTCCTCTGCCCGATCATCCGCGTGAATTGGCAGGCATGAGGTGCGCAAAAATGGTCTTGCAAAACGTTCAGATAACGCTGAACATCCGTCTGTAACCGGTCATCGCTCAAGGAGCAAGCCGCAATGCCTCTTCCCCTCTTTTCCCCCTATCTAAGCGACTATCTAGATAACCTCGTCCCGTCCCGGCCCGAAGAAATGCAACGCATGGAAGACCTGGCAAAACAGACTGATTTCCCGATCATCGGTCCAGCTTCCGGCTATTTTTGCTACTTGGTCGCCCGCCTGATCGGGGCACGACGAGTGTTCGAAATGGGATCGGGCTACGGCTACTCGACCGCCTGGTTTGCCCGAGCGGTCCAAGAAAACGGTGGAGGACAAGTCTTCCACGTAGGATGGGATGCAGCGCTCTCCGAGCAGGCACGCCGCCATCTGAGCCTGTTGGGCTACGAGGAAGTAATCACTTATCGGGTGGGCGAAGCCGTTCAAACGTTAAGAGAGACCGAAGGCCCGTTCGATCTGATCTTCAACGATATCGATAAGATCGGTTATCCCGAATCCCTGCCCGTGATCGAGCAGAAACTTCGACCGGGCGGGGTCCTCATCCTGGACAATATGCTCTGGAACGGGCGCGTCCTTGACCCCTCCGATAACTCGCCATCCACTCAGGCCATTCGCCAGGCGACTCGCTACCTCACCCAGTCCTCGGACTGGATTGCCATGATTGTCCCGATTCGTGATGGATTAATGGTAGCAGTGCGAAAATAATTTGCTATAATCAACATATCTCTGGCCCATTCTCTGTTGCAATCTAACTTTGATTGGGAGTGTTCTGTTCGGTGAACAACCGATCCTAAGATAGTAGTGTCTGTTCCGCCGGCCAGGATGTTGGATTAGGGTATGTTGCCAAATGCTCGTCGTGAATTTATCACTTGGGAAGAGGTGGATCGCTTGATCGATCATCTCATTCCTCAGTTCCGTCGTGAGTTTACCGCGATGGTCATGATCACTCGCGGCGGCATTATTCCGGGCGGTTTGCTGGCCCAGGCGCTGGATATTACCCACGTGCTCACCGCTGCTGTTGACTTCCCCTCTCAAATTGGCGGCCCTCAAGCCAAGCTGGCCTGGCCGGAATTCTTGCAATTTCCGTCAGATGAATTGCTGCGGGGTCGTCCAACATTAATCGTGGACGACGTATGGGGTTCCGGACGCACCATCACCGCTGTTAAGAATCGGGTCTCGCTAGCTGGCGGTTTTCCGGAGACGTGCGTCCTACATTTCAATCCCTATCGTAACTTGTTTGGGAACGCCCGCCCCGATTATTATGCAGCAATCACGGATGCTTTCATCATCTATCCATGGGAAATTCAGCGCGGGGGAGATGAGGTTCTACTTACCGGTCATGGCTAAGGCATGCGCTTCCTGGTATCCGATTTCCAAACAAGATTGAATTTCCTACGAAAGCATGAATACTTTGACACAATGCCGGAGAGCCTGATTGAGCAGGTCGCCCGCTGTATGCATTTGCGTCAATATGAACGTGGCGAAATCCTGTTCTTGGAAGGCGACCCATGTGAAGGCATGTATTTGCTGTTATCGGGAAGCGCCAAGATTTATCGCCTTTCGACGAAGGGCAAGCAACTGATTATTCGCGTTTTGCACCCAGGAGAAACCTTTGCCGAGGTTCCGGCCTTTGATGGCGGCCCGAACCCGGTGAATGTTGAGGCGCTGGAGCAATGTCGGGTTTGGCTGGTGCCGAGCACCACCCTGCGCGAGCTGATCTTGCAGCACCCTCCTTTTGCCCAGAAGGTGATCCTGAATTTTGGGCGCCTGTTGCGTTCCATGGTTGACGCCCTCAGCGAGATGGCTTTCTATCAGATTACCCACCGTCTGGCGCGCTTCCTCAGCGAACTGCCGGCCGACGAACAAGGGATCATCCTAACTCGCATCACCCAAGAGCAGATGGCCGCCCATTTGGGTACCGTTCGCGAAGTGGTGGCCCGCTCGCTCAAAGAGCTGGAACAAACCGGCGCCATCCGCCTTGAAGATCGCCGCATCCGCATTGTTAATCGAGATGCTTTTCTCCCATGGATTTAGGAAAATCTCGCCTTACAAGACTGCAAAGCAAGCTGATGGTAAATTCGATAAAATTGCCCTAAAATGCGTGGAGGGCTTCATGTCCGGGCGAAAGGAAAGCCTGGCCGAGTTACAGGCCAAAATAGCCAGCTTAGAAAATCTGCGACCGGAATTGGGCGACGAGATCGTCAACCAAAAGCTAGACGAACTTCGGGCGCAAGTGCAAGCCATTCAAGCCGCTTTGCTCAACCGACAACACATCGTTGGGCGAGATCAGACTGTGCAAGCCGGAGATGCCAGCTTGGCTGTACAGGGAGATGTCCGTGATAGCACTATCGTCCATGCCCAGACAGTGATTATCGCAGACCGGCTCTGGCGTGGGGTTCCATCCACGTTGCCCACTCCCGATCTACAAAGGGCTACGGTCTCCTACCTCACCTATCTGCTCGATCGACACAGTTACCTTAGCCTAAAAGGCATGGGGGTTTTGGATCGCATTCCTCTAAAACTAGGGCTCCTTGATGTGTACGTTCCTCTTAAGGCTCGTCTTGAACTCCCTAACGGCGAAACGTGGAAGCGCGAACTTAGTCTGGCTGGCCGCGCCCCAATAGACGAAAGCGCCCACCCCCTACGGCTGAGCGATCCTGTTCCCCTGCTGGATATCCTTCGTGCCCACCCCGGCCTGATCGTGCTCGGCGATCCGGGGGCCGGCAAAACCACGTTCCTGAAATACTTGGCCTTGCGTCTGGCGCGCGGCGAGGGTGAGGCGCTCGGCTTGAACAATCGCTTGCCCATCTTGCTGCCGCTCTCTGTGTATGCCAACGCTCTTCAAGAAGAAGACATCCGCTTGGATGAGTTTATTGCCAGCTACTTCTCCGATATCGGCGCCGAGGCCGGCATCGGCCCAATGTTGCACGAAGCGCTGCAAAGCGGCCGTGCTCTGATCCTGCTCGACGGTCTGGATGAAGTTCGCGATCTGAATCTGCGCAACACGGTGGTCGAACGGGTGGTGGATTTCTTTGCTTTTCATCGCCGGCAGGGCAATAAATTTGTCCTCACCAGCCGCATCGTTGGGTATCGCGCCGTGCGCCCCGCAGCCGAAGGCCTGATCGAATGCACGCTGGTGGATTTTGACGACGACGAGATCGAGGAATTTGTCTATCGCTGGACCACCACCATTGAAAAGCAGGCCCAAGGCGACACCTTCATCGCCCGCATTGATGCTGAACAGGACCGGCGTGAATTGCTCGATGCGATCTATCGCAATCCTGGTGTACGGCGCTTGGCAGCCACCCCTCTCCTGCTCACCATCCTCGCGCTAATGAAGCGCCAAGGCGTTACCCTGCCCGAGCGCCGCGTGCAACTCTACGACCAATATGTCACCACCCTGCTTTCCACTTGGAATCGTGCCCGTTCCCTGAGCGGGCGCGCTCCTGGCCGCGATCTGGATGAATTGCAAACAATACGCATCCTGGCACCCCTGGCCCTGTGGATGCACGAGACCAACCCTGGGATCGGCTTAGTCAACCGTGGCGATCTGAGCCGAAAATTGGAAGAGCTCTTCCGCGAACAAGGTAACCCTGCGCCTGAAAAGGCTGCTCATCAATTCTTGCAAGATGTGCGCGAACACGCTGCTCTGTTGCTAGAACGGGGCCCCGGAGAATTCGGCTTTATCCATCTGACGTTTGAGGAATATCTTTCAGCTGTTGCTTTGGCACTGCTCGGCCAAGGAAATGCCGCCCCGATTGTGGACAAATTGATCCAGCATGTCGGAGAGCAGGCCTGGCGTGAGCCCACGCTGTTGACCATCGGCTATCTGGGCATTCGTCAGCAACTCCCAAAAGTTGCCGGCGAAGTGGTGGAACGCTTATTGGAAGCCCAAGCAGGTGCACCGGGCGAGGCGGTGATCTTGGCCGGCGAGGCTGTGCTGGATACCTGGCCTGGCGGCGTCCCACTCCAAACGAAAGACCGCACGGTACAGGCCTTGGTATCGACCATGCAACATGCCCAGGTGGCTCCAGAACTACGGCGGCGGGCGGGATTGCTATTGGGCCGTTTGGGGTGGCGCCCGATCGATTTAGACCGATTCGTCGAAGTGCCGGCCGGCGAGTTCCTGTTTGGGACAAGGAAGGAAAAAGGACAATTGAGGTATCGCTTCTGGCTAGGCAAGTATCCGGTGACCAACGCCCAATTCGCCCGCTTCGTCCAGGCCGGCGGCTATCAAAATCGCGAGTTTTGGAGCGAGAACGGTTGGGCTTGGCGAACAGGAACCTACGATGAACGCACCCTCGATCCTATCGAACGGGATTGGCTAGAACATCGGCCTCTGTCGCGACGCAATGCTCCCTATTACTGGTACAACATCGAATTGGGCAATCCTATTTTCCCGGTGGTAGGGATCTGTTGGTATGAGGCAGAAGCCTATTGCAATTGGCTGGCCAAAAACGTGGTCTCCATACCCACTGGATACACCGTGCGCCTGCCAACAACATTAGAATGGGAATACGCTGCGCGCGGCGCTACCGGCTACGAGTATCCATGGGGCGATGGCTTTGACAAAACCGCTGCCAACACGTGGGATAGCGATCCGGGCGGTTCTGGCTTGGGCGGCACGACTTCTGTGTGTGCCTTCCCTCAAGGTGCTAGCCCATTCGGCGTTTGGGACATGAGTGGAAACGTTTGGGAATGGACTCATTCCTGGTACGACGATGATCAACGTTATCGAATCTTACGTGGAGGATCGTGGATCGGCTACCAATGGTTTGCTCGCACTACATTTTTCAATTGGTCTATTCCCCTTACCTTCAATGATGATTTGGGCTTTCGCGTGGCGATTGCCCCGACGTTTAGCTGAAGCTCCATATCCCTAAGGATCATACTTTTTCCATCGGAGAACGCTCATGAGAAGCACCAACAAGAAACGCCGTCCAGCCAAAAGTCAGGCTGTAGGACGCGATCAAGTGATCTATGCCGGCAATGGAAGTGTAGTGATAGGGGGCAACCTGGAAAACAGTTTGATCGTGACCGGAGATCACAACTACGTGGCTCCTGCGCCGCCGAAATTTGCCAGCGTGTATCAAGACCTCGACGCACAGGCCAATCTCCCTCCAACAGATAAAGAAGACTTAAGATCGGAACTCCAAATGTTTGAGGAGGAAGATCAAAAGGGATCGCAAGCCAATGAGGGATTCCTGGCTCAACGCCTGCGCAATATCAAACGCATTGCGCCGGACATTCTGGATGTGGTCCTGGCTACGATCGCCAGTCCCAGGGCCGGCTTTGGGATGATCGCCCGCAAAGTGGCTGAAAAGATGAAAGAAGAAGCTCAAACTGGCGGTTGAAAGGACAAAAGCATGGCCTTCCTCGGCGCACTGTTTTTCGGGTTTGTCCCCGCATTTTTGTTTGCTGCTTTCTTGTACTGGCTAGACCGATACGAAAAAGAGCCGAAGATCTTGTTGGGTGCCGTGTTCTTTTGGGGAGCATTTATTGCGGCTGGAGGTGCATTCCTGATCAATACCGCTCTAGGCATCGGCGTTTACCTGTTTACCGGCTCAGAGTGGGCCACCGATCTCACCACGGCTATCCTGATCGCCCCATTTGTTGAAGAGATTCTCAAAGGGTTGGCCGTTTTGATCGTCTTCTTGGCGTTTCGTCATGAGTTTGACTCAATCCTGGATGGGATGATCTATGCCGGCGTGACGGCGCTTGGATTCACAGCTGCCGAAAACGCGTTTTATATTTACGACCGTGGGTTTAGCGAGGGTGGCTGGGAAGGATTCTGGTTTCTGGTCTTTGTTCGAGTGATCCTGGTGGGATGGCAACATCCCTTTTACACCGCATTCACTGGCATTGGATTTGCTGTAGCACGCATGAGCCGCAGCCGGCCGATGAAAGTCCTAGCGCCACTGCTTGGCTTGAGCGTAGCGATGTTCACCCATGCTATGCACAATGCTCTGGCCAGCATCCTCCAAGGCCTGGGAGGCTTGCTGCTCGGCACGCTCCTCGACTGGAGCGGTTGGTTTCTGATGTTCCTATTCGCCCTGTGGATGATCCGGCATGAAGGATTGCTCTTGCGCCGTCAACTTGCCGAGGAAGTGAAGGCCGGCCTGATTGCTCAAACCCACCTGAATATTGCTGCTTCGCCGTTCGGATCGATCTTCGCTGCTCTGAGCGCCTTGTTCCGCGGTCGTTTTCGTCACACAGCGCGTTTCTATCAAGCCCTAGGAGAGTTGGCCCATAAAAAAGAACAGGTCTCTCGATTAGGAGACGAATATCATACCATCGTCGGCCAACTCCGTCAGGAAATCGCTACCCTCAGGCCCTACGTGCCGGCTTAGCGTTTGTTGAGCTTTGCTAGGAGGAGAAACGGCCAGCCTGCTGCATCCAGAGCCGAACACCCTGTTCCCCGTATTCTCGGATCGAGCGTCGCATGCTATCTACATCTTGGAATAAGGTGGAGAGTTGAGAACGATAGGCTTCAACCGCCTCCAACCAAGCGATCATCCCTTCGGGAGAAATCGAAAAGCGCTGAGAACGATAGCTGCCTTCAAGAAGCGATAAGGCGCCCGGCTCATTCAATACATACGGCACATCGGCGTAATACCATATGCGCCGTTTCAGCCCCTCCACCCCCTTTCGCGTCAAAATATGATCGACATGTCCACCGATCGCCAGGGGGCACACGACGACATCTTCAGGGGTCAGGCCGGCTTGCAGTCGATCGGTGATCTGTCTGGGCAGATCGGAATCTGCCGGATGAGGATCGACGAAAACACCGATTGGATAGAGCGGCTCCCCTTCGGGGCTGCGACGATAAATGCAATCCGGGATATCCAGATGGAAGACCTGAGCGCCTACGCGATCGGCAGCCCGACGATCTTCCAACCGGCGCAGACGAACCGTCTCCGCCGTTGAAGAAAAACCCCATTGGGCATGTAAAAACTGCGCAAAAGGTGAAAGCTTCCCCTCTTCAGGAAAACCACACATAACAGTCCAAATCTCAACCGGTTGTCCCTGGTGAACTTGATCGAAGATCAATCCCCCTGCAGAAAGAATAGCATCATCGAGATGAGGGGAAATGTAAATCCAACGCATAATGCAATTAAACCACAAAACCGCGCCCATCCCAAAAACCGGCTATCCGCAGCAACCGACACTGTAAACATTTTTGGCGGGTTAGAGGAGAGTGGGATAAATCTGCCATTCATTTGCTTATTTTAGGCGCTTATGTGGGAGAAAATCTGAACTCGAGTTTAGACAAAATTGGGG
>CAKZJX010000051.1 GCA_937120535.1 uncultured Anaerolineae bacterium | reverse complement strand
TGACCGACGGCCTGCTGGTGCACAGCGAAAACTGGCAGGCGCTCAACCTGCTGCAGGAGAAATACCGCGAACGGGTGAAGTGCGTGTATATTGATCCGCCGTATAATACCAATGCAACCGAAATCATTTACAAAAACGAATACCGTGATTCTTCTTGGCTCTCATTAATTTATGATAGAGTATCGAAATCCATAGGGCTTTCAGCGCCCGATGGTATGCATTGCATTACGATTGATGATGTCGAATGTCCACGTCTTTGGATTGAACTCGAACAATTATTTGGTTCTGATAATTACCTGGGTACTGCCTGTATTCGGAGTAATCCTGGAGGCAGAAAACGGAAGAGACAGCTAGCGCTACAACATGAATATGCCCTGTTTTTCGCTAAAAATAGCTCTACACAGGTAAGCAAACTACCCGTCGCCCCTGAAGATAAGAGCCATAGCTATAAACAAGACGAAAAGGGCAATTGGTTCGAGTTACGCAATCTTCGGAAGGAAGGTATAGATAGTGCGGCTAGACCTGACGATGATCGTTATTACCCAATTTACTACGACCCGAAGAGTGGACGTATTTCATCAAAGCAGGAATTGCCCATTCAAATCTGGCCAATTGATTCAAAAGGTGTTAAGCGAATTTGGCGTAGGTCTATAGAAGATATAGATCATCTCGCTGCTTCTGGTGAAATAATATGCCAACAAACGAAAAGTGGCTATCAACTATACTTTCGTTATCGTGGTGGACTTGAGGGTGAAACCCCAAAATCGCTTTGGGTAGATGCTAAGTTTTCTGCTAGTGAATACGGTACACCAATTCTTGATAATATCCTGGGCAAACGAGAGGTCTTTGATTTCCCCAAGTCTGTTTATGCTGTGGCCGAATGTATTCAGACCATGTCATCTATGAGAGATTGTTTCGTCCTCGACTACTTCGCCGGCTCCGGCACCACCGGCCACGCGGTCATCAACCTGAACCGCGAAGACGGCGGACGGCGCAAATTCATCCTGGTGGAGATGGCCCACTACTTCGATACCGTGCTCCTGCCGCGCATCAAAAAAGTCACCTTCACCCCGGAGTGGAAGGACGGCAAGCCCCTCACCCAAACCCTCTCCCCGCCGGGGAGAGGGAGACGCGCAGCATCGGGTGAGGGGGATCAGAAGTGCTCCGAACGCTCCCCGCGCATTGTCAAGGTCATCCGCCTGGAGTCCTACGAAGACGCGCTGAACAACCTCTCCTTCGACGAATCCAGCGGGCAGATGGCCCTGCAGTTCGAGGACTACCTGCTCAAATATATGCTGAAGTGGGAGACGCGCAAGAGCGAAACCCTGCTGGACGTGGAGAAACTCTCCAAGCCCTTCGACTACGCCTTGCGCATCCACCGCGACGGCGAGACGCGCATCCAGAAGGTGGACCTGCCGGAGACCTTCGCCTACCTCATCGGCCTGGACGTGGCGACGCGTCGCACACTCCCCTCTCCCTCTGGGAGAGGGGCCGGGGGTGAGGGCCGCTACCTTGTGTATCGCGGCGTCACACGCGAGGGCAAGCGAACCGCCGTCATCTGGCGCGAAACCGAAGGCTGGAGCGAGGAAGACTACCGCCGCGACCGCGATTTTGTGGCCGCGCAGAAGCTTACCGAAGGCGCGGACATCATCTACGTCAACGGCGACAGCCTCATCCCCGGCGCGCAGGCGCTCGAGGGCGTGTTCAAGGCAAAGATGTTTGCGGGAGTGGAGGGATAAGCATGGCAGAAGTGCTTTTCAAAAAAGTGGATTACACCCTGAAAAAGTTGATTGAAGATATTTCCATAGGAGAGATAGGATTACCTGACATTCAACGCCCCTTTGTCTGGCCGATGACTAAAGTGCGCGACCTGTTTGACTCGATGTATCGCGGCTTTCCTATCGGGTATCTCCTCTTTTGGGAGAACGGTTATTCCAATGCACATCGAACGATTGGCACCGGGCAGAAGCAAAAATTGCCGCGGCTGCTCATTGTGGATGGCCAGCAACGGTTGACGTCACTCTACGCGGTGATGAAGAATGAACCGATCATTTCCAAAGACTACAAGCGGCAGCGCGTCAAGATTGCTTTCCATCCTTTAAACGAGCGATTCGAGGTCTCAAACCCTGCCATAGAAAAAGATGCCGAGTGGATCCCAGACATCAGCGATTTGTGGCACGCAGATACAGACGCATTTACATTTATCAATCAATTTCTTGAGCGATTAAGAGCACGGCGCTCTCTAACCCCTGAAGAAGAGAAAACGATTCCTCGGATTATCAACCGATTGATAAAACTGGACGAATATCCGCTCACTGCTTTGGAGATCTCTTCATCGGTTGACGAAGATCAGGTATCCAGTATTTTTGTGCGCATCAACAGCCAGGGAACCCCCCTTAATCAGGCGAATTTCATCCTTACCTTGATGTCCGTGTTCTGGGACGAAGGTCGCAAGGAACTCGAGGATTTCTGCCGGCGCAGCAAATCACCTTCTACGGATGGCCGGCCTTCGCCGTTCAATCATTACCTGCGTCCTAACCCAGAACAGTTGCTTAGGGTAAGCGTAGCGCTTGGATTCCGCCGGGCACGTTTGGAGTATGTGTATTCATTGCTGCGAGGAAAGGATCTTGAAACCCGGCAGTTCTCCGATGAACAGCGCGACAAGCAGTTTGCACTCCTGCGTGAAGCTCAGGCTTATACGTTGGACCTCCAGAACTGGCATGAGTTCTTTAAGGCTTTGAAAAGGGCGGGTTATCCTTCGGATCAACTGATATCTTCCCAAATGGCTGTTCTTTACACCTATGCTTTGTGGTTGATTGGCAAGCGAGATTTTAAGGTAGACTTGCACTCCTTACGAGAAGTAATCGCCCGTTGGTTTTTTATGGCGACGCTGACCGGTCGTTATACGGGCTCTTTCGAAGCGCGGTTTGAGCAGGATATGGCTTTACTGCGTAATGCGAATTCAGCTGATGAGTTTGTGCAAATTCTCGATCAGCAAATTGATGCGGTCCTGACTCATGATTACTGGAATGTAACGCTCCCCAGTGAACTCGAGACTGCCGCGGCACGGAATACCGGCCAGTTTGCTTATTATGCCGCGCTTTGCTTACTCGAAGCATCTGTTTTGTATTCGAAGATGAAAGTGTCAGAGCTGGTGGATCCATCATCTAGGGCCAAAAAGGCCGCACTGGAAAGACACCACCTGTTTCCACGCAAGTATTTGCAACGAATAGGGATCCGAGAGAGACGCCTCATCAACCAGGTTTCAAATTACGCTTTAGTGGAATGGAGTGACAACATCAAGATTTCCGACAAGGCGCCGAAGGATTATGTGCCAGAATTGGAAAAGCGCTTCAATCCCGAAGAACTTGAGCGTATGTATCAATGGCATGGGTTGCCAAAAAACTGGTACGATCTTGATTACACGAGCTTAATCAACGAGCGGAAGAAACTAATCGCCCTTGTGATAAAAAGCGGTTTTGAAAGGCTGCGAGGCGGTGCATGAGCAACGACACAAACCAATACACCAAACTCGAACACCGCCTCGTCCTACTGGCCTGGCTCAACAGCCTCTTCGGCTACGACCACAACAAGGACCTTTTGGCCGACATGAGGCCGGCCGACGAAGGCTTTGACGCGGAGGGTCACAGCCATATCTACCACCGTC
>CAKZJX010000050.1 GCA_937120535.1 uncultured Anaerolineae bacterium | reverse complement strand
GCGGTGGACAGTGGACAGTGGGTGAGGGCGTGGGGCGTAAGGCGTGTGGGGAAGTACCGTCAACGAATGGGAGAACGAATAAGCGAATGGGGGCGGGCGCATATTCGTTCAGACGTTCTGTTTCTTTCGTTCGGCAAACAGCTCCCACAAAAGACAGACGCTATTACACAACTTTGTTGCAGCTCACGCCGATTTGTTCTGCCGTCGCTGGCTGGTCATCGGACCGATAACTTGCCGCTCACCAGCCGGTTCCGGCATGGGGAACGCCCTCAGCGGATGATCCCCCCGCAGGCGGGCGCGGATGCGAATCCCCGGCGGCAGAGTGCAGGTGTGCTCCTTGATGGCGTGCACCGTCTGCCCAGAGTCCAGACGGAGGCGGTAGAGGTTGAACGCGCCGCGGAAGAATCGTCGGGCGATCACCCCGTTCCCGTTCTCCGAAAGATCAAAGTCAATGTCATCGGCGCGTACTGCGATCTCCACCCACGTTCCGGCCGGGAAACCATGTTCCTGACGCAGCAACCCCAACTCGGTTTCGATGCCCTCCGGGCGGGCAATGCCGGCCAGAAAGTTGCTATCCCCCATAAATTCGGCCACGAAGCGGGTAGCCGAGGCGTGGAAGATCTCCTCGGGCGCGCCGATCTGTTCGATGCGCCCATGTTGGATCACCGCAATCCGATCGCCCATAAACAAGGCCTCGTCTTGATCGTGGGTCACGAAGATCACCGTGGCCTGCATGGCTTTGAGGATGTTCCGCACATGCTCGCGCATCTCAAGGCGTAGGTCGGCATCTAAGCTGCTGAACGGTTCATCCATTAACACCAGCACCGGGCGCGGCGCCATGGCGCGGGCCAGGGCAACCCGCTGACGTTCCCCTCCCGAAAGCGCATGTGGGTAACGTCGCTCAAATCCCTCCATTCCGACCAGCGCAAGCATTTCCTTCACCCGAGCCTGCTTCTCGCGGCCGGGCCGGCCGTGTAGCCCAAACGCCACATTCTCGAACACCGTCAAGTGGGGGAACAGGGCGTGATCCTGGAACACCATGCCGACCCCACGCTGCTCCGGCGGCACAAACACCCCCGGCGCCGTGACCAGGCGGCCGTTGATGGCAATTTGGCCGTGGTTCGGTCGGTCCAGGCCGGCGATCAGGCGCAGGATGGTGGTCTTGCCGCAGCCGCTAGGGCCAACCAAGGACAGGATTTCGCCCTCTTGCAGCGAGAAAGACAGATTATCCACGGCGGGCGCAAGGGCCCCCGGGAAAAATTTGGTCAATCCATGCACGCTAAGGCGGATCATCGGAATAGAGGTTCCCTACGTAGTAAGAAAGATAAAGGAAGAGCAGAAGCCAAGACCAAGATCAGCGCTGCCGGCGCCGCCTGCACGTAGAACCCTTCAGAGGCCCACACCCAAACGCGCACCGCGAGCGTGTCGAAGCCGGCCGGTCGCAGCAGCAACGTGGCCGGCAACTCCTTAAGCGAGGTCAGAAAGACCAGCGCCCCGCCGGCCAACAATCCTGGCAGGACGAGCGGCAGCGTGACCTGGATCAGAGCGAGCAGCGACGTGCGTCCCAGCGTGCGCGCTGCTTCCTCCAGCGATGCCGACAGCCGGCCCAAGGCCGACTCGGCCGCCCGCACCGCCTGCGGCATATGACGCAGAACATACGCCATCAAGATCGGGACGGGCGTGGCATATAAGAACGGCAAAAACCGATTGATCAGCAGCACCAAACTCAGCGCGATCACCACCCCAGGCAGGGCATATCCCACCTGGCACACCCGGGCCAACAGGTGAGAAAGCCGACCCGGATAACGCACCGAGAAGCGCGCCACCGGCAAGGCCAGCGTCATTGCTGCTAGCGCGGCCAGCAAAGACGTCCACAGGCTATTCCAGACAAAATGGACCATCCCTTGTGAACCGGTGCGCACCACCTGGCTCAGCGTAGGCAGATCGAGCAGGGCTTGCACACTCCAGGCGCTCAGCACCCCCAGTGGGACCAACAAACTGATGGCCGTCACCCCGAGCACGAACAGCAGGGCCGGCCCCTTCCAAACCCCCAGCGCGATCGGCGGCGCCGGGCGCCAAGCGCTCTCCATCTGCGTGGAGCGCGCCTCGCCCTGCAGGCGCAGCTCGGCCCACAACAAGAGCATCGCCAGCCCCACCAGAACGCCGCTCAAGATCGAGGCCGCCGAGCGATCGTACCGCCCGGCCAGCTGTACAAAAATAGCCGACGAAAACGTCTCATAGCGCAGCAGGGCCACCGTCCCATATTCGGCCAGCACGTCCAAGGCGACCAACAGCGCGCCGGCCAACACCCCCGGACGCAGCATAGGCAACGTCACCTGCCAAAACGTCTGCCACGGCGTGCGGCCCAAAGTGCGCGCCGCCTCTTCAAAAACCGCGTGTTGTGAGCGGAACGCCGCCCCGCTCAGCAGATAGACATACGGATACATAAAAAACGTCAGCACGAAGACAGAGCCGGCCAAACCCAACGGCGAAGGCAACGGCAGCGAAACGCCCAACAGCGCCTCCACCCCCTGGGGGATCAGGCCGCCGCGCGGCCGCATGAGAGCCAGATGGACGATCGCCCCCAAATACGTCGGGATCGCCAACGGCATGGCCAACATCCAGCGCAGCAGCTTGCGGCCAGGCAAATCGGTCCGCTCGGTGAACCAAGCCAGGCTAACCCCGAGCAAGGTGGTTCCGCTGGTCACCAGCAGCGCTAGTGTCAGCGTATTGCCCAGCAACTTCCACAACCGCGCTTGAAGCAAGCGCTGCCAATCGGCAGGATCAGCGCCGGCGGCCCGCACAAAGAGATACACCAACGGAATCGACACAAAAAGGGCTACCAGCCCCGCCGCAACCATCAAGCGGAGACTGGTAGCGCGTGCAGGCGCCTGGGAAATGCGAGCCGAAACAGGGATGGTGCGCGCCATAAACCTAAGGCAGACCGACCTCTTCGATCAATTGGAACACCGCATCAAATTCCGCAGCGGCAGCGCTGACATTCACCTCGGCCAAGCGCACCTGCTCCAACGGCAACACCCCCTCTCGCAACGGCACACCGGCCCGGATGGGATACTCATAATTCCTCTCCGCAAACAGGCGTTGGCCCTCGGAGGAGACCAAGAAATCCACCAACGCCTGGGCGGCAGCCAGATTCCGGGCGCCTTTCACGATCGCCGCGGCCGTGGCATTGGTGATCAGGCCGATTTGATTCTCGCCTTGGTCCGGGTAAACCACGCCCACTGGGCTCCCTTCATCCTTCTGGAGATGATAGTAGTAATGATTCACCAAGCCGAGCTTAAACTCTCCAGCGCCCACCGCCTTTCGCACGTCGGTGTGGCCGCCAAAGAACGTCGTCTGGTTGGCGATCAATCCTTGTAGCCATTCCTTAGTCGCCTCTTCCCCGATCAACTGGCGCATGACCGCGATCTGGGCCTGCATCGAGCCGTTGGTTGAGCCGGTGGCCGCAATTTGACCCTTCCACTTCGGATCGGTGAGCTCAAAGATCGAGGTCGGCGCTTCCTCGGGCGACACCTGATCGGTGTTATACAAGATCACTCGGGCTCGGCGAGTCAAGCCAACCCACATCTGATCGGGCCCGATAAACTCGGCCGGCCATTGATCGGCTCCCGGAGGCAGATAGGACTGAAGAACCCCCTCCTGCGCCAGCGCCTGGATGGTGAACAGCTCGGTGGTGATAAACACGTCCGCTTGTGGGTTGGCCTGCTCCTCGATCAGCGCATTGGCCAATTCACTGTTGCTGCCGGCCCGCAACAAGATCTTCACCTCGGGATGCTGGGCCTGAAACGCATCCAGGACGGGCTTGATCAACGCCTCTGACCGCCCCGAATACACCACCAACTCGCCGTTGATCGGAGCCGAAGCGGTCGCCGAACCCGAGGGGGTCGGTGAAGGAGAAGCTCCCTTGGGCGCTTCTGACGCCGTAGGGGTTGTCGTGATTGCGGAACAGGCTACGAAGACCATCGAAATTAGAGCGAGAAGCGCGTATCGGAACCACATTATAGATGATCCTCCTAAAGGAGTGGGATGGGTGATGAGGGCAGTGTAGCAAGAAGGCTTCCTGGAGAATAGTGTTTTTTATCATATTTATCACTAAAATATTCATAATCTACGCGTTATTTTTGTCATATTTTTTATAAAAATTATAACTTTATCCTCGCAAAATGCAAAGGGCAAAACGCGTTTTCACCGCCTCGATCGCCTCGCTTGCCGTTATAATCGGGCTAGTTTTGCCTGCTCCAGGCAGCGTCGGCTTCTCGCTTTCATCCGGAAAGAGGGACAGGCAACGTAATCGCGACCATCCATAGATGATCCCAAATCGGCATGACAGGCCGCCGGGCAGCGGTGCAGGGCCATCGTCTTGCACCGGGCCATAGGCGTTCCTTGACCCATTTCACTTTCAATTTTGGAGGACATATGGCAACCGCAAGCGCAGCATCTATGGTCAACGATCGGAAAGAAATCTTTGGCTGGGCCATGTACGACTGGGCCAACTCAGCGTTCAGCACAACCGTCGGCACGGTTTTCCTTGGCCCTTACGTTGCTGCTCTGGCGGCCGAGGCCGCCAAAGCCTATCCCGATGGCAATGCTCGCTTCCTCGGCGTTCCAGTGGCGCCCGATTCATTCTTTCCCTATTGCGTATCCTTCTCGGTCGGGTTGCAGGTGCTTTTCCTGCCCATCCTAGGCGCCATTGCCGATTATTCGCATGTCCGCAAACGCATGATGCGACTGTTCGCGACCATCGGCGCCGCGGCGACCATCCTGTTGTTCTTCGTCGCCGATGGTCTGTGGTGGCTAGGGGGCTTGCTGTATATCGTGGCCAACCTGGCCTTCGGCGCAGCCATCGTCTTCTACAACGCCTACCTGCCCGACATCGCCAGCGAAGACCAGCGCGACCGGGTATCGTCCTACGGCTGGGCCATGGGCTACTTGGGCGGCGGCCTCCTGCTGGCTCTCAACCTGGCCTTCTACTTATTCAGCGATAGCTTAGGAGTGCCAGGCAGCTTGGCGGTGCGCATCAACCTGGCCTCAGCCGGCCTATGGTGGCTCGGGTTTTCCTTTCTAACATGGGCGCGGCTGCGTTCTCGCCGGCCGGCCCGCGCCCTGCCCAAAGGCGAAACCTACGTCAGCATCGGCTTCAAACAATTGGCCCAAACCTTTCGTGAGCTTCGCCACTTTCCTGAAACCCTGAAATTCCTGCTGTCCTACTTCCTCTACAACGACGGCATCCAAACCGTGATCGCCGTTTCCTCCACCTTTGCGGCCGCTCCCCTCGCCCGCGGCGGCGTAGAGCTCGACACCCAGACCCTGACCGCTGCTATTCTGATGATCCAATTCGTGGCCTTCTTCGGCGCCCTGCTTTGGGGTCGCCTGGCCACCTGGATCGGCGCCAAACAAGCCATCATCGTCAGCCTGTTCATCTGGCTGGGCGTGGTGCTGTATGCCTATGGCGGCCTGAGGGGCGAAAGCCGTGTGATGGAATTCTTCGTGCTTGGCGCCTTTATCGCCCTGGTCCTGGGCGGCTCTCAGGCCATCAGCCGCAGCCTATTTGCCCAAATGATCCCCGACGGCAAGGAGGCCGAATTTTACTCCTTCTATGAAGTCAGCGAGCGCGGCACCTCCTGGACCGGTCCCTTCATCTTCGGCCTGGTCAACCAATGGTTTGGCAGCCTGCGCTACGGCATTCTGGCGCTGATCTTCTACTTCGTGGCCGGCCTGATCGTCCTGCCTTTTGTCAACGTCAAAAAGGCCATGGAGGATGTGAAAAAATACGACGCGGCCCATGTCGAACGTTGAACCTAGGGGACGTTTTTGGCAGCCAAGAAAGGACCGGGGCGCTTCCCCGGCCCTTTCGTCTCCGACCCTTCCGAACCAGATCCTCGCCCGTAGCCCCTCCTCCCCGTTTCCGACTCACGACAGGCGGGAGAAGAAGCGATGCATTTTCTCGATCCCCCGTTCGATCACCTCCATCGACGTCGCATAACACAGCCGCAGATACCCTTCGCCGCCTGGGCCGAAATCCGTGCCGGCCAACACCGCCACCCCCTCCTCCTCCAAGAGGCGTGTCTGAATCTCTCGGGAAGAGAGCCCAAACCACTTGACGTTGGGGAACACGTAGAACGCTCCCTGCGGCTTCTGGGCGCGAACCCCGGGGATAGCGTTGAGCAGCTCCACCATCCGATCGCGGCGCTTCTGATATTTAGTCGCCATCTCCTGCACGAAATCTTGTGGGCCGCTAATGGCCTGCATGCCGGCGTACTGGGTGAACATGGCGGTGCACCCCACCGAATGGGTGAGCAGCAGCTCCAACCGTTCGGCCAGGGCCGGCGGGGCGATCGCATATCCTAAGCGCCAGCCGGTCATCGAAAAAGCTTTCGAGAACCCATCGGCGATGACGGTGCGCTCCAGCATCCCGTCGATCGAAGCGATGCTGGGCGCCGACTCCAGCCCATCGTACACCAGGCGCGAATAAATCTCATCGGCCAACACCCAAGCCCCATATTTCTCGGCCTGGGCGGCGATATGCTTCAAGTCCTCCATCGGGATGACGCCGCCGGTGGGATTGGCTGGCGAGTTCAACACGATCAGCTTCGTCTTGTTGGAAATCTTGGCATCAAAATCGTCTAGGTCGAACGAAAACTGATTTTCTTCGCGCAACGTCACCGGGACCGGCGTGCCGCCGGCCACCAGGATCATGGCCCGATACGTGGGAAACCCAGGATCGGGATAGATCACTTCATCGCCCGGCGAGACCAACGCCAAGGTGGGGAAGAACAGGCCGGGTTTTGAGCCAGGGCCGACCACCACCATGTTGGGGGTGATGTTCACGCCGCGTCGCCGGCCGGCGTCCTCGGCGATCAGCTCGCGCAGGCGCATTAGGCCGGCAGGAGGCGTGTAGCGGGTCAGGCCCTCCTCGATGGCCGCTATCCCGGCCTGGGCGATGTGGGCCGGGGTGCGAAAGTCTGGCTGGCCGAGTTCCAGGTGGAGAATCTCTCGTCCCTGGCGTTCCATTTCCAGGGCGCGGCCGAGGACAGCGTAGGCTCCCTCGGGCTCAAGATGGATGACGCGGTCGGTGAACATCCTTCCTCCTATTACGTTTTTGTAAAATGTTGTTGTCAGAGTATGACATGCTCAAATGGTCAATGGTCACCGGCTCAATCGGATCGGCCGGCTCGAAACCGAACACCTTGCCATAGAAATACAACTCTGCCTCCAGCGAGCGCTGAATGGTGTCCGCCCTGCGGAAGCCGTGGCCCTCGCCAGCGAACGGTAAATAGGCCACAGGAACCCCGCGCTGGCGTAGGCTATAGTAAATGCGCTCAGACTGATCGGGGGGCACCACCTTATCCTCCAGGCCTTGAAAGAGGATAAGCGCGGCCTGAATGCGATCCACATGATAGATCGGAGAACGGGCCTGATAAATCGCTTTGGCTTCTGGATAAGGGCCGATCAAGCTGTCCAGATAGCGCGATTCGAATTTATGGGTTTCCAAGGCCAAGGCTTCCAGGTCGCTCACCCCATAGTAGCTGGCGCCGGCCCGGAAGACATCGTGAACAGCCAGCGCAGCCAGGGTGGTGTAGCCGCCGGCGCTGCCCCCGCGGATCGCCATGCGCTGCGCGTCCACCCGCCCTTGATCCGCGAGATAGCGAGCGCCGTTCACGCAGTCAGCCACGTCCACCACGCCCCATTGCCCCTTCAGGCGTTCGCGATAGGCCCGTCCGAAGCCGGTCGAACCGCCGTAGTTCACGTCGAACACGGCGAAGCCGCGGCTGGTCCAATACTGTAGGCTATAGCTCAGAACAGGAGCCGCCGCTGAAGTCGGCCCCCCGTGAAGCACCACCAGCAGGGGCGGTCGTTCCCCTTCCGAAGCCACATAGTCCGGATTTGTAGGCGGGTAAAAGTAACCAAAGGCCGTCAGGCCGTCTTCGGTGGGGAACTCGATGGTTTCTGGGATCGAAAAGTAGCGGGCGTCCACCGTCACTTCGAGGGAACTGCGCAGGATCTCAACCGCGCCGCTGCTGGGGTCGAAGCGGACGAGCGCCATCGGCTGGGTGGGCGAGCCGGCCTTCATCACGACCTGATCGCCCACCCTCAACACATCTCGAATGAGCGTATACGGCAGATCAATATCCACCAGAGTATGCGTCTCGGGATTCAGACGGGCCAACCGCCAAAGGCCGTTGCGGGCGTAGGCGCAGATGATGTCGCCGTTGGGCAGAAAGTCGTAGGTGGACAGTCCGAAGACCCATTGGGGCAGGCCGAACTCGGCTTCCATTGGGTAGAGCGCTTCGATTTGACCATCGCAAAAGCGGTAGAGATTCCACCATCCTTCTGGATCAGCCACAAAGTGTAGGACCCCTTCTGGCGACCAATGCGGCTGAAAGACGGAGACGCCCGATCCACCGGCAATGACCTGCGGCGTGCTGAGTGAGCCGTCGGGCTGCACATCGGCCAGCATCAGCCGGCCGCTCTCCCAAGGCATGTTTGGATGATCCCATTCCAACCAGGCCAAGCGTGTGCCGTCTGGACTGAGCCGCGGCGAAGAGTAAAAATCGCTGCCAGAAGCCAGGATATCCATCTGACCATTTTCCACGTTAATGGCTGCCAGGGTGTTGATCGCTTCGGCCGGCTTGTCCACCGTATGGTCCTCGCGCACACAGACCAGGCGGTTGCGCCAGGCGTCAAACACCGCATCGGCATAGCGAAATGGCCCCTCCGGCGTCAGCGGTCGAGGATCCTCCCCAGGACGACAGGCGTAGAGGCGTTGATCGGCGAAGTTGGAGAAATACACTACCCCGTTAGCCACGCAGAAATCCCCTCCTCCATATTCATGGACCGTCGTGCGGGCGTTGAATGGCGGCGGATTGACTTCGAGCAGGGCCCCTTCATCCGTGGGTCGCACGATCACCCCTCGTCCGCCTTCCTCGGGCCGGAACTCTAGCCAATAAATCGCTGAACCTTCTCGGGCAATTTGACCGATGCTGACGGCCTTGCTGGTAACCAATTGAGCAGTGATGGGGGATTTCCACGAACCATAAGGAGCGATGTGAGGCATGGAGCTTCTCCTGGCGAGTGTAGAAGTGGGTTTAGGCGAAGGCCGGGGAAGGGATCATCTGACCAGCAAGCTGACCGCAACCAGCGGCGATGTCAATCCCGCGGCGCATGCGGATGGTGCATGGAATGCCGGCTCCTTCCAAGATGTTCTTGAAGCGCTCGGCGCGCTGCCGATCGGCGGCCCGGCCGCGATAATTCGGGGTTGGGTTGAGGGGAATGGCGTTGACGTGACACAGCAATCCCTTGAGGAGCTGGGCCAACTTGTGGGCCGTCTCCGGCGTGTCGTTCACACCGTGGATCAAGGCCCACTCAAACGAGATCCGCCGATGGGTCTTGGCAACATAGTAGCGGCAGGCGTCTAATACCTCGGCGATCGGATATTTGCGGTTGATCGGCATCATCTGAGAGCGCGTCTCATCGTCCACGGCATGGAGCGATACCGCCAGGTTCGCCTGTCGCCCTTCGTCGGCAAAACGCCGGATCAGGGGAGCCAGGCCGACGGTCGAGAGGGTGAACCGCCGAGCGCCGAAGTTGTAACCTTCGGGATGATTGAGCCGATCGATGGCGGCCATCGTGTTCTCATAATTGTGGAACGGTTCCCCCATCCCCATCAACACCACATTGGTCACGCGTTCATTCTGCTGGTGGAGTAAGCGCGCGTAGTACATCACCTGGGCTACGATCTCTCCGCTGCTTAGGTGGCGTTTGAAGCCCATCTGTCCGGTGGCGCAGAAAACGCAGCCCATGGCGCAGCCGGCCTGGGTGCTGATGCACAATGTTCGGCGGCGTTCATATTTCATCAGCACGGCTTCGATCGCCTTGTCGTCGTGCAGTTGAAACAGCGTTTTGATCGTCTGTCCGTCTGAGGAAGCCAGTTGCTTGAGAGGCAAAAGCGTTTCGAAGCGCAGGTGTTCGGCCAGGCGGGCGCGCAGACTACGCGGCAGCGAGGTGAACTCCTCAGGAGAACGATAAAAGTGCCGATATAATCCCTCCCAAATTTGGCGGGCCCGATAGGCCGGCTCCCCCCAGCCGGTTACCCAATCGGTCAGTTCGGGAAGGTCTAGATCGTAAATCGACGATTGCAATCGAACAGCGGCCATCTTTCTTTCCTCGATTGTGTATTGTATCATGTGCCTCCAGTCAAAAGGGCGCTGGAGACCTTCCTTGTTCGGCGCTCCCGCCCCACGGGAGCGGCTAAATGATAGGGTTCGATAAACTCATGAGCAGGATAGCTGGAAAAACGCTGCTTGCGCTATTGACGGCCGTGCAACGTGACTCGCATGGGAACACAACACGTAGATCACAGAGCCTCCTCGTGTCTTTGTGTCTCTGTGTGAAAAAATTCCCTTTTTCTCCACTCCCCCGCCCTGCGGCTGGAACCTCTCTCGGCATAGGACGTTTTATAATATCGAACTTGGAGGTTCGTATGACCAAACACCGATCCTTATGGTGGACGTTTCTGGCGCTTTCAGCGCTCCTTCTTTCGGCTTGTGGAGCAGGTTCACGCCTCTCCACGCCGACCCCTCTCGACCCCAATCTGATCGCCGCTCAAGCGATCGCCACCTTCGCAATGAGCCTGACCCAAACCGCCCAAGCGCAACCCACGCCAACCTTTACCCCCTCCCCCGAACCCACGTCAACACCCACCTCGGCCCCGCTGGTGCTCGATACGCCCACGGCCACTGCGCCGGCGGTTCCCTGTTTAGGCTCGCGCTGGATCCGCGACCTGACCTACGACGACACGGTGACCATTCCCGTGCTCCAGCCAGGCGAACGGTTCGTCAAGAAATGGCTGGTGCAAAACACCGGCACCTGCCCTTGGAAGCCGGGGTTTAAGGTGGCCTTTGCCGGCATCGGCATTCCCCTGGGCGGGCAGACCACCCCTCTAGGGAAGGAAGTCAAGCCCGGCGAACAAGTGGAAATCGCCATTGCCTTCGTCGCGCCTGCCGCCCCCGGCGAATATCAGAGTTACTGGAAACTTCAAGACGAGAGCGGCGCCTGGTTTGGGACCTACATCACGGCCGCCATTCGGGTGGCCGGCCCTGGAGGGGCCACCGCTACGCCGACCCCGGAACCGACACCTACACCCTGATCGGCTCGCTCCCAGAAGGACCGCGCTTGAGCCGTACGCCGGCTGTCATTTTGCCGGCGCTGCGGCGATCGATCGGCCGATTGCGATCCCTGCTCCCTGCCGGCCCAACGTGGGCCGGCGGCTTGCTATCCAGGGAAAGATTCACCTTCAGGCGCGCTCGCCCACGATCTGTCCCCGTTGGGCCAATGCCGTCACCAACGACTCCAAATCATCCACGATCCACGTCGGCGGCGGCGACCAAGCCTCGGCCTGCTCCCGCTTTGCAACCCCGCTCAACACCAAAGCCGTCGGGCAACCCGCCTGTTGTCCGGCGGCAATATCCGTCTCCAGGCGATCGCCCACCACCAGCGTTTCGTGCTTCGGCGCGCCTAAGCGCTCCAATGCCATCTCGATCAAAAAGGGATATGGCTTTCCGGCGTAGATCGGTTCCACCCCCGTAGCCGTCGTCACCACCGAGATCCAGGCGCCGGCGCCGGGGATCTCCCCGCGCGGCGTCGGGAACGTCTTATCGGGGTTGGTCGCAAAAAACGGCACCCCGCGCCGCACCAACAAGGTCGCTTCGCGCATCTTCTCAAAGGAGATGCTGCGGTCGATCCCCATCACCACAGCGATCGCTTGCTCAGCGTCTTCTAGGGACAACAAATCGAAACCCTGCTCGCGCAGCGCCTGCTTGACCCCCTCCTCGCCGATCGCAAAGACCGGTCCGCCGTTGGGGAAGCGCTTCTTCAGCATCTCGGCCACGCACAACGCCGAGGTCGCCACCTGCCAACGTTCAGCCCTGACTCCCAAGCCAGCCAATTTCTCCAAATACTGCTCCGGAGTACGGCTGCCGTTGTTGGTGGCAAAGGCGAACTTCCATCCCTGGGCGCGAATCCGTTCGAAAATCGCGGAGAGATCCCCGATGGGCGTGTTCTCGCGCCACAACACACCGTCCATGTCCAAAATCAAAGCGCGTATTCGATGCATCATGACGCCGATTATACCGTGTTGCAATCCCATGTCATGGCTTTCTTTCCTCGGGAGCGGCTAAATTATGGGTTGATAAACTGAAACACATGAGCGGGATAGTTCGGAAAACGCTGCTTGCGCCATGGACGGCAGTGGAAGCGGTATAGAAAAATCTTCCGGGCTGCCTTCCAGGCTTCTCACGCGAAAAACAGCGCAAGCGTCGCGCCAGGCGAGCCAGGTAACGGCACAACTCGGCGTTCTTCCCTTCGGGGTCGGCCTGTGCTTGGGATCCAGCCTCCACCCTGCCGTGCAACGCGAGTCGCATGGGAACCCAACACTCAGATTCGACACCCGCTGCTCCAATGAATTCGGATCGCCTGCGAAAATCTGATCTAAAGTCGCCTCAGCAGATAATCGCTGCCTGACTGCCTGGACTAACTGTTCATCAGTTAGAGAAAAATACTCCTTGACAATCGACTGGACCTCTTGGCCGGTCAG
>CAKZJX010000049.1 GCA_937120535.1 uncultured Anaerolineae bacterium | reverse complement strand
ACAGCTATTGTTGAGGGTCTTGCGCTTTATGCGGTTCGGGAGGATGCCAAAGCGCCTATTCGCAACCTGCATTTTGTTGAGATTACCATGACTGCGCTCGTTGCTGGGGCGAAGTATCGCGGGGAATTTGAAGGGCGGCTGCAAGAGATCATCGAAATCGCCAGTAAAGATAAAAACCTGGTTCTGTTTATTGATGAGATTCACACCCTGATGGGGGCAGGGGCAGCCGGTACCAGCGGGTTAGATGCGGCGAATATTTTGAAGCCGGCTCTGGCGCGGGGCGACCTGCGCTGCATAGGCGCTACAACGACGGACGAGTATCGCATGCACATCGAACCGGATGGCGCGCTGGCAAGGCGGTTCCAAACCGTTTGGGTGGACGAACCGACGTATGAGGAGACCTTAGCGATCCTGCGCGGTCTGCGTCCTATTGATTCTCGTGCTGATAAAGGAATGCCTTAGCGTTGCCATAAGCGGCCGAAAGTGTTCCTTTAGCAAGGTAAAAGTCAATAGATGCCTGGTAAGTAAGCATTTATTTCCGGAGGGTCGAATTCATGGAAATAACACTTGGGAATGCTGAAGGTGGAAGATGTGTTGCATCGCAATCTTCTCCCCCAGAGGTTATGCTCCGTTGAGCGAGTTTTGATGAAGATAGCAGAGGCAATCAGGCTTCGACCATAAAACTCTTTGCTCCAGGTTGACGCTTCCCAAGACAGCTTTGTTGCTTGCACTGTTGTCGATGCCGATAAATGCCACCCATAGCCGGGCATTGGAATAAAGGAGGTATCTTCATGGCCCTGAAGGAAAATCGAACCGTTGTTGTGGCGGGAGATGTCACCGTTGATTGGTTGCAGGCCTACCAGGGCCCCAGTAGCATGGCACAGGACTGGAGGCTCGCCGGAGGAGCCCGCCTGTACCAGCAGCGGGGCGGCGCGGCCCAGCTTGCTGACCTGCTCCAGGTAATCCTGCCAACCGTGCCAACAGGACCGTCCTGGAATTTGATCCGGACCAACCCGCTGCCAGAGAGTATACAGCCTGGGGATGCTGGCGTTCATCATGTCTACACTTTGTGGGCACCATTCCCCTATAGCTCCAAGTCACCCCTAGATCGCGAGAAACATGCATGGCGGATCGAGCATTTTCTGGGACTGGAATGGAGGCAGGATAAGCCCGAACAATCCAGCAAGGAAAAGGGTGAATCTGGCCCGAACAAGGCTGATCTCATTGTCCTGGATGACGCTAACCTGGGGTTTCGCGACCAGCCTGAAATTTGGTCGGACGCGCTGGCCGAGCATACCGGTTGGATTGTCGTCAAAATGGCCCAACCGGTTGCCCAGGCACCACTCTGGGATGCTCTGATCAGCCAACACGCTGATAGGTTGGTTGTGGTCACCACCGCCCAGGACTTGCGCACAACTGCGATCCACATCAGCAAAAATATCTCCTGGGAACGTACCGCCCAGGACGTGGTCTGGGAGCTGACCTATAACCCGATTGTTAATTCCTTGACTCGGGCTGCCTACCTGATCGTCAGTTTCGACTGTGCGGGAGCCATCCTATTAAGCAAGGATGCCCGACGGCACGTGGCGGCGCGCCTATTCTTCGATCCTTTCGGTATGGAAGGCGACTGGTTGCGATCCTACCCTGGCGACATGCTGGGCTACACCACCTGCCTGACGGCGGCCGTAGTGCGCCAGATCCTTCTCGACCCCGGCTCGCCCGACTTTGGACCGGGCATTCAGGCCGGCATCGCGGCAGCCCGTTTGCTACACCGGGAAGGGTACGGCCGGCGCGGCAGTCCCCCACAAAAGGCCGATCTGCATTTCCCCCTCCAGGCGGTCGCCGAGGAAATCAGCCGCCAGGCAACGCCGCTGGCCGAAGCGGACGTCCAGGACCCGGCCGGCTCCCTGTTAGCACCGCCCCCTCCCGAAAAACCGCGCTTGCAGCGCGGTTACTGGACCATCTTGGAAGACCGCTTCACAACCAGTCTTGAATTGGTCGCTCGCCAGATCGTCCTGGAAGGCAGCGAGTCGGCCCTGCGCCAGGTGCCGGTCGGCCGCTTCGGGGCGCTGGTCACGGTGGACCGGCGTGAGATTGAGGCCCTGAACGGCATCCAGCGTTTGATATCCGAATACTGCCGCATGCCACAGAAGAAGCCGCTCTCGATCGCCGTCTTTGGTCCGCCGGGATCCGGCAAATCGTTCGGCGTCGAACAGGTAGCCAAGTCCGTCGTGGGCGAGATCGCCGTGCTGAGTTTCAACATCTCCCAGATGCGCCACCCCGACGCCTTGCTGGATGCTTTTCACCAGGTGCGGGACATTGGCCTGGCGGGCAAGATCCCGCTGGTCTTCTGGGACGAGTTTGATACGGCCCTGGACGACCAGCCGCTCGGCTGGCTGCGTTATTTCCTGGCGCCCATGCAGGACGGCGCCTTCCAGGAAGGACAGATCGTCCATCCAATCGGCCGCTGTATCTTCGTCTTCGCCGGCGGCACCAGCCACACCATGGACCAGTTCGGGAGCGAGTTGAGTGCGGCCGAGCAACGAGCGCTGAAACTACCCGACTTTATCAGCCGCTTGAAGGGATTTCTCAACGTGCTGGGGCCCAATCCGATCGGCGGTTTAGAGAACGACCCGTACTATGTCCTCCGTCGAGCGCTGATACTGCGCTCGATCTTTGAGCGGAATGTGCCTCAGATCATCCACGATCAAGGTGGGAAGAAAGCGGTTCAGATTGACAGCGGGCTGTTGCGCGCCTTCCTGCTGGTCAGCCAGTACAAGCATGGCGTCCGTTCGATGGAAGCGCTGGTCAGTATGAGCACGCTGTCTGGTAAGAATGCCTACCAGCGTTCCAGCCTGCCGCCTGAGGAGCAGTTGAACCTGCACGTGGTTGCCCCTGAATTTCTGGCCCTTATGCAGCAGTTGGAGCTGGAAGGCGACCTGCTCGAACGGCTGGCGGAGGCGGCGCATGAAATCTTCTGTGACAACCTGCGCGCCCAGGGATTCCGCTATGGACCGGTCACAGATGAAGAAAAGAAGACACATTCGTCTCTTCGCTCGTACCGTGACCTGTCCGAAGAGGAAAAAGACCAGAACCGCCAGAACGTGCGCGATATTCCAGCCAAACTGGCGCTGGTTGGCTACGTCATGCGCCCGGCGCGCAGCAACGAGCCGCCGATTGATTTCCCCGGTGCGGAGCTCGAGGTCCTTGCCCGGCGGGAGCACGAGCGCTGGATGGCCGCCAAACTGGCCGCCGGATGGAAATATGCCTCCAAGACCGACAAAGGCCGTAAACTGCATCAAGCCTTACTGCCCTGGGATGAACTACCGGAAGAAGAACGAGAGAAGGACCGCATTCTGGTACGCGGCATCCCTGTCATCCTGGCCAGGGCCGGCTACGCGCTGGAGAAGGTCGGATTGAAGGAAACATGACCGGCGCTTGTCTCCGGATCGCTGTGACGGGCCACCGTTGCCTGACCGAAACGGCCTCTCTCGAGCCTGCCATTCAAAAGGCTGTTGAGAGGATCCGGACGGCCTGCCCCGGCTGGTTTTATCAGGTCTACTCCTGCCTGGCAGAAGGAGCGGATCGTCTTCTCAGCCGCAGGCTTGTCCAGTCCCTGCCGGCCGACCTGATTGTGGTCCTGCCGCTCGCCGAGCCGGAATACCTGAAGGATTTTGAGACTGACGAGTCGCTCAGCGAATATCACGCCCTGCGGCAACAGGCGGTCGCGGTGCTTCCGCCAGCCAGCAACCTGCCGCGTCCGCTGGCCTACCGGGAAGCCAACCAACTCCTGGCCGTCCGCTGCAATTTGCTGATGGCTATCTGGAATGGGGAGCTGGCCCGCGGTCCCGGAGGAACCGGCGAGGCCGTCGAACTGTTCCGCCGTGCTGGCCGAGCCTTGATCTGGATCCATCTCGGAGAGGGGCCCCTTTACGGGACTTTGATGGAGGAGCGCCTGGATGCCCTCTTGATCCGCTGAATTTCGGGGCAGGCGGCGTCTGAATTACCCGCTGGCGCCTGCAGGAAAAGTGAGCGCATGTTCAAGAAACCCTCCTACCTGCGACAGTTCTGGGCCGAGGCCCGCTGGATCATCCTGGGGATGGCCTGGCTGGCCGGCCTGCTACTGGGATATGCCGGCTTTGCTCGCTTTTCGCTCGAGAACGGCCTGGAGTGGTCTGCCGGCGATATCTTCTATCGCACCTTGCAGTTGATCATCCTGGAATCCGGATCGGTGGACGGGCCGATCAACGGGATGCTGGAAACGGCTCGTTTCCTGCTGCCGACCCTGGCAGCCTACACCACCCTGCAGGCCCTGGCCCTTCTGTTCCGCGAAAAGATGCAGTGGTTGCGACTCTGGCGGTTGCATGATCACACGATTATTTGCGGCCTGGGACGCAAGGGTGGTCACCTGGCAGACGAATTGCTCCGCCTCGGCCAACCGGTGGTGGTCGTTGAAAATCAACCGGAGCGCACCAGGGCGGCGGACCTGTGCCGCCGAGGCGCCATCCTGGTCAGGGGAGATGCCACTCACAGAGAGACGCTGGTCAGGGCGCGTCTCTTCCAGGCTCGCTACCTGGTCTGTCTGATGGGCGATGACAGCCAGAACCTGCAGGCAGCCTTCCAGGCCTACCAACTGGCCAGCGATAGGCGCAGGGGCATCCTGACCTGCATCGTCCACTTGAATTCCATCGACCTGCTCAACCTGATCAAACGCAGCGAGTTGATCATTGAGAAGGGAATCCCTTTCCAGATCGAGACCTTTCACCCGTACCAGAGCGCCGCCCGCTGGCTGATCCAGCAGGATCCCGCCTGGCAGGAGAAGGTTGCCCAGGCTGCCATCCCGGATCATCTGCTCATCGTCGGCCTGGGCAGGCTGGGGGAGCAGGTGGTCGTCCAGGCAGCCTATGCCTGGCACCGCCGTCGGCCGCGCGGACCCCTGACCCTCACCATTCTGGACCGGCAGGCGGAGCAGAGGACTGCTGAATTGTTGCGCAAATATCCACTGCTCGATCAGACTTGCCATCTCGTACCCTGCAACGCCGAGTTGCACTCCACCGCCCTGCTGTACGAGAGTTTGACCCGGATGCCGGACGACAAACCGTTCCGGCGAGTGTACATCTGTCTGGGCGACCCGGTGCTCAGCCTGCAGGTCTGCTGGAGTCTGCTGGAGAAGCCCGTGTTTCAGGACGTGCCGATCCGGGTCAGACTGGACCGGCAGAGCGGATTGTTTGGGCTGGTCAAGAAACCGCTCACCGCCGCGCCATACCCCGGCCAAGTCATCCCCTTCGACCCCATCGAACCTACCTGCTCGGCGGAACTGGTGATGGGCGGGCTGCATGAAATGCTCGCCCGGGAACTGCACCAGCGCTATCTCGACGAGATTGGCGCTGCCTCCGCCGGTCCGTCCTGGGACCGGCTGGCGGAGGATGAGAAAGAGGCCAATCGTCTGCAAGCCAACCGCATCCACACCGTGTTGACCGCGGCCGGATACCGGATTGCCCCACTGCAGGATTGGGATGCGGAAGACAGGGCCTTCCCATCCGAAGAGGTAGAACGGATGGCAAAACTGGAACACGAACTGTGGTGTCAAACCCAACGGGCGAACGGCTGGCGCTGGGGGCCTCAGAAAGACAAAACAAAACGCACTCATCCCGATCTGGTTCCCTGGGAGGGACTGCCCGAAGAGGAGCGCAACAAAAACCGGGTCTTTATCTGCCAATTGCCCTCCCTGCTGGCCCGCCTCGGCTTTCAGATCGAGCGCGTGAAGGAGGCATAGTTTCTTTGTGCTGGCACGCTATGACTGCCCGCTTATCTCAGTGAAGCGACGAATGATGATTTTTTGACATTGTAGGGAGTAGCCATGTCTGATATTTTCATCTCGTACTCACGCAAAGATATCGCTTTTGCCCGTCTACTACAGGAAGCCCTGCGTAACAGCCAATTCGATGCCTGGATCGACTGGGAACGAATCCCCGTCGGGGAGAAATGGTGGCAGGAAATCACCGAAGCAATTCAGAACGCAAATGTTTTCGTATTCATTGTCAGTCAGCATTCTATCGGTTCAAAGGTCTGCAAAGATGAGATCGAACTGGCGCTCAAGAACAACAAGCGCATTATTCCCATCCTAGTTGATAATCTAAAACCTGAAGACCTCCGCGAATTTGTTCCAGAACTTCCCCAATTCAACTGGATTGTCTTTGAACGTGAGCACATCTTCTACCTTGAGGAAAACCCTGATGCTAAAGGAGAGAAGCCGGAGGACCGTCAGATGGCTTTCCCCAGGCTTCCGCAGTTCAAGGAAGCCCTGGAGAAGTTGAGTGCCGCTATCCATACCGATTGGGCCTGGGTGAAATATCACACCCGCTTGCAGGTGGATGCCTTACGGTGGGAGAACAATCAGAGAGATGCCAGTTATCTCCTGCACGGGGCGGAATTGGAGGAGGCAGAGAGGCAACTCATGTATGCTTCTGGGAAGGAGCCTCAACCTACCGCCTTGCAGGTGGAATACGTGACCGCCAGCAGGCAGGAGGAAACACGGCGTCAGCAGGAACAACTGAGGCTGGAACAGAAGGCGCGTCGCCGCCAACAGGCGGTCATTTGGACTGTGGCAATCGGGTTGGTGGTAGCGGTGACACTTGGATTAAGCGCCTGGAATCAGCGGAATCAATACCTGAGCGAAGCGCGCCTGCGTGCCACCGCCCAAGCCGAGGCCGTGGCAGAAGCCAACGCCCGTGCTACTCAGGAAGCCATCGCCATTGAGCAAAAGAACCAAGCCGAGATTCGGGGCAAGATGGCTCTTTCCCACGGCCTTGCAGCGCAATCCATCAACCTCCTGGAGACCAACTATGACTTGTCCTTGTTGCTGTCCGTTGAGGCAATGAATTCATGGGACTTGTATCAGGCACGCAATAGCCTGTTGAGTGCGCTGATGACTCATCCACGCCTCATTTCCATCCTTCGGCTGCCCGAGGCGCCAACAGACCTGGCCTTCAGCCCGGATGGAAAAACTCTAGCGAGTAGTTATTGCGCCCAACGGGATGCCGACCGAAATTGCACGCGATTCGAAGTCCAACTGTTTGATATGTCCACGAGACAGCCCCTTGGCGAACCGATCTCGGGAATCAGGGCTCCAATCGCTTTTCTTCCTGATGGACAAGCGCTGCTTGGCCTAGACCACGAGAGACAATTGGTCCGACTTGATCTGGGAACACGCCATACTGAGAAAATGCTTGCCCCTTCCTTCACCTATGGATTGAGGGACCTGGTGATCAGCCCCGATGGCAGTCTGGCTGCCGCCGTGGGATGTACCGGCCCTATCGCAGGCTCTACAAACTGTATGGGCTCGGACTGCAATCAGTTGATTGTCTGGCGCCTGTCAGACGGCAAACCTGCCTTTCAAACTACGATACTGACGTATTCCTTGTTCGAAACGGGGTTCATGGCTTTCACCCCGAATGGGAAAACCTTAGCCTGGGGTGGATGTGCTGATGAAAGCACTTGCCAGTGCACAGCAGGCAGCATCTATACTTGGGAGATTCCCTCCGGTGAGGTGACTCGACATATTGTCCAGAACGCGTCGGCTGTGATCAGTCTTGCCTATAGCCCGGATGGAACCAGCCTGGCTGCCGGCGATACCAATGGAGCGATTAGTACCATTGATAACACCACCTGGGAAACCAGGTCATCTCCCATTGTGACAACATACGAAGTGAGCCATCTCTTCTACCTACAAAACGGCTGGCTGGCATCCACTGGTGTAAGGGAGCCGATTGAGTTATGGGGGTGGAATGCCGCCAAGCGAATGACCGAGCCCATCGATCGCTTGAGCATTACTTCGGCATTCTTACACAAGGCAATAGCCTTTGATCCTTATGGCAGTACCCTGGCTGTTGCCGGATGCGATCAATACGATAATACCGGATTTCTTTGCAAACAGGGTATAGTTCTATTCTTGGATATGAGCGAGCAACCTTCGCTTGGGTCCATTTTTTGGAAGAAACCAGAAGATGCTTCCAGGGGATTTCTCAGTCCGGATGGCAAGTACCTGGCATATACCACTTGTACCAAGAGTGAGAAACTGAGCGAATCTAACCCCAACACCCGTTGCATCGGCGGCATAGTGGCGATCGTGGATGTCGCCACGGGTCAGCAGGTTGGGACATCTTTGGAAGGATTGCCTGCTGACGCTGATGCCATTGTATTCGATCAGGATAGCACACGCCTTGTAACCAGCAGTTGTAATCGTTACGAAGAGCAAAGTATGAACTGCGCCGAAAGCCGGATTGATTGGTGGGATCTTGAGACCGGGCAACGTATTGGGAAGCCGATTGTGTATCCCGACCGGGTCATTAGCATGGCCGTTGCCCCTGGCGGGAAAGTTGTTGTCTTTGACGGTCTGGAGAACACAATCGGACTTTGGAATTTGGAAACCGGTGAACCGGTCGGCAATCCCCTAGACGGGTTCAAGTGGGCCCCGTCTTTTGCTTTTAGCCCTGACGGAAAGACCATGACGGCGGCCGGCTGTGTCCGTAGCAGGATTCTGAAATGTGAGCAAAGCGAAGTTCGTTTCTGGGATACCGTCACCTGGCAAAAGCGGGATGAAGTCATCGTCTTCACGCCCGAGGGCCCAAACGACGATGTCGATATCAGCGATCTGACATTCAGCCCAAGCGGGTCGCTCTTGGCAATCGCGTTGGATAATGGCACTGTCAAGTTATGGGATGTAAACTCACATCAATTTTTGTCATTTTCGATTACAGAAGAAGGGCCAATCCAGACCATTGCTTTTGACAGGCAGGGATCGGTGCTGGCTGTTTACGGTTACTTGACTAGCGATGGCTCTGGAAGGGGATCGTTTAGATTGTGGGATCTCGAAGCAATGTTGCCACTTGGGGGAATCTTCACTGATATAAGTGATGGAGGCCGTATTGTTTTCAACCTGGAAAATACCCGCTTGATTTCGAATTCCGGGGTTATGTGGGATATGCTCCCTGCTGTCTGGCAGAAGCGCGCTTGCCAAATGGCCAACCGTAACTTGACTCAGGAGGAATGGAAGTTGTATGTTGGCAACTATCCATATCACAAAACCTGTCCAAACTTGCCATGAGTTCTACCAGGCAGAGAAGCCAACCGTCTCTTCGCTCAACCGCATTCACACCGTGTTGACCGCGGCCGGATACCGGATTGCCCCACTGCAGGATTGGGATGCGGAAGACAGGGCCTTCCCATCCGAAGAGGTAGAACGGATGGCAAAACTGGAACACGAACTGTGGTGCCAGACCCAACGAGCGAACGGCTGGCGCTGGGGGCCTCAGAAAGACAAAACAAAACGCACTCACCCCGATCTGCTTCCCACAGACATATAGTCCTTATTTGAAAGAGGCTCTCCATGACTGTCCACTGGAAGAAGGTCTACGTCTTTATCAGCAGTACGTTCAACGACATGCACGCCGAGCGGGACTACCTGGTCAAACAGGTCTTCCCGCAACTGGCCGAGTGGTGCGATCGGCGCAAATTGCGTCTGGTGGATATTGACTTGCGCTGGGGCGTGACCGAAGCCGACGCGGCAGAGAACAAACGGGTGGTGCAGGTCTGCCTGGAGCGCATTGACGCCTGCCGTCCGTTCTTCCTGTGTTTCCTGGGGCAGCGCCGTGGCTGGGTACCTGCCCGCGCCGACATCTCTGCGGAAACGTATGCCCGCTATCCCGAACTTGAGCAATACGCTGGGGAGGCCTCGGTCACCGAACTCGAAATCCTACACGCCCTGGTGAACCCATTGCATCGGGGCAAAGAAACGGGGGCAGAATACGCGCCGGCCGAGCACAGTTTCTTCTACTTGCGCCAGCCCGAGTACCTGGCGGTGCTGCCGGAAGACCCGCCGCAACTGCGTCAGGTGTACACCAACGAGGGCATTCTCGATCCGGAGGAGCGCCGCCGGGCGGACATCGAACTGGGGCGCTGGCGCACAAAGGCCATTCCTAGCACAGGGCGTCCGGTGCGCTCTTACTCAGTCCGCTGGGACTCACAGGCAAGCACACCGGAGATCCGCTTGCCGCTCGCTTGCCCTTCCACAGCCGAGCCGGGGAGCCTGGCATGGAAAGCGGCGCTGAACCGCTGGGCGGGGCAGTGGCACAGGGTGCTTGGAGAAGTGAAAATTGATGACACCGGAACATTTGCCGATCCCGCAGATCGCAAGCGCGCCGAGCAATTCAATACCTGGCTGACTCGTGGCCGCCTGACAGACTTTACCTGCGAAGGCAGGCCCCTGGCAGAGATTATCTTGGAGGATTTGAAGGCAGCCATCCAGGCGCGCTATCCCGAGCACACCGAGAGCGCCGAACCCACGCCTCTGCAGCGGGAACTGGACCAGCAGGAGCAGTTCCTGACGTTGGCAAGCGAGGGCTTTATTGAGCGCGCAGGAGACTTTGACGACCTGGACCGCTATGTGCAGGATGACAGGCGGGGCACGTTCTTCCTGACCGCGCCGGCCGGCCTGGGCAAGACCAGCCTGCTGGCGCGCTGGGTTGATCGCCGGCAGAGCAGCCTTGCGCCGGACGAGACCCTGCATTACCGTTTCATCGGTGCATCGGATGGTTCGACCACCGTGGACAGCCTCCTGCGCTCGTTGCTGACCGAGATTCAGGAGTTGACCGGCAAACTGGAAGGCAAGGAGATCCCTGCCGACCCGAATGAACTGCGTGCCGCACTGCCGGCGCTGCTGGAGGCGATCGGACAGGCCGGCCCGACGGTGCTGGTGCTGGATGGGCTGAACCAACTGGAAAGCGGCATGGCAGACCTGGCCTGGCTGCCGCTGGCGCCGCCGCCAGGTATCAAAGTGATCGCCAGTTTCAAACGCGGCGAACCACAGGCCGAAGCGTACTTGGAGCGGCTGCGCGCCGGGGAAGGGGCGAGCCTGGCCGAGGTGCGGCCGTTCGAAGGCCTGGACGACCGCCGCCGGCTGGTGCGCGCTTATCTCTCGCAATATCTCAAGGAACTGGACGAGCGCCATCTGGAGACGCTAATCCGTTCGGAGGGAGCGCAAAACCCGCTCTACCTGAAAGTGGTGCTGGCGGAACTGCGGGTCTTTGGCGCCTTTGCCGACCTGGGAGAGAAGATCCGCTCCGATTTCGGCACGACGCCGCTCTCCGCTTTCGCCGGGCTGCTGCGGCGGTTGGAGAATGACCCGGCCTACTCGGCAGTGCCGCCGGAGCGGCTGGTGCCGCGCGTCTTGGGCTGGCTGGCGCACGCCCGCACCGGGTTGACCGCCGAGGAACTGGGCGATCTCTTGGTGCGCGAGGGGCTGCTCCCGGATGACGAGACTGGCCGGCAGGGAGCGCTGGGAGCGGTGCACGGCTTGCTGCGGCAGCTGCGTCCGTACCTGGCGCGGCGCGAGGAGCGGGCCGACTTTTTCTACGAGAGTTTCAAACTGGCCGTGCTGGAGCGCTACGTCCGGCAGGAGGAGGCAGCAGAAGCACATCCAGAGAGCCGTTCCGCCCGGGATTGGCACACCTCCCTGGCCGAGTACTTTGAGGCGCAGCCGCTGCGGATAGGCCCGGAACAGGCGCCGAACCGGCACAAACTGGCCGAACTGGCCTATCAGCAGGCCCATGCCGGGATGGGCGAGGCGCTGGGGCGGACGCTGTGGGACTACCCCTACATCCAGGCCCGCCTGGAGGCGCATGGCGTGCGGGCGCTGATCGCCGACTATGACCTGATCAACCTGCCGGAGGCCGGCCTGAGCGGGGAGGCGCGGCGGCGGCTGGGTCTGCTCCAGGGAGCCCTGCGTCTGTCGGCCCACGTGTTGGGGCACGACCCAACTCAACTTCCCAGCCAGTTGACCGGCCGGCTGCTGGGGCGCGAGGAGCCGGAGTTCCGTAACCTGCTGGAGGAGGTCCGCCTGAAGACGACGCGCCCCTGGCTGCGCCCGCTAACACCTAGTCTCACACCGCCGGGCGGGCCGCTGGTGTTCACGCTGAGTGGACACCGTGGCCAGGTCAAAGCCGTAGCAGTGACACCAGACGGGCGGCGTGCGGTCTCTGCATCGTCTGATCTTAGGGTTTGGGATCTGGAGGGCGGAATGGAGTTGCATGCCTTGTGTTATATCCGAAAGGTAGCAATAACTCCAGATGCCCGGCGAGCGGTAGTCGTTGGGGAGGACACAGCACTTCAGGTATGGGACTTGGAAAAATGGGAGAAACTATGCACATTGCAAGGACATACTGATAACATTGAGGCTGTTGCAGTGACGCCTAACGGGCGATGGGCAGTATCTGCATCGGAAGACGGGACACTCAATATGTGGGATCTCGAACTCAGAGAGGAGATAAGAACTCTACGTAGGACCGGCGGCTGGATCAAGGCTTTAGCAGTGTCAAGAGATGGGCGACGTGTGCTCTTCGCGCTAAAGTCTGCATCGGGCATGACGCTACAGGTATGGCATTTAGAGCATGGGGACAAACCGCAGGCTCTGGGCGGCCATCACCATGATGTCCATACTGTGATTATTACGCCGGATGGACGGCGGGCCATATCTGTGTCGGGCATTTGGAATGTACCCGGGGAACTGTGGGTTTGGGATCTTGAGCGCGGGACGAAAATGTACTCCCTGCATGGGCATAGCAAGCCTATCATCGCCGTAGATGTGACGCCTGATGGACAGCGGGCAATATCAGCCTCGGAGGACAAAACTTTAAGGGTTTGGGATCTGAAGCGAGGATTGGAACTGTTTACGCTGACCGGCCATACCGGACCGGTCACCGCTGTTAAGATTTTGCCGGATGGACAGCGAGTGATTTCTGGATCCTATTACGAGTTGAAGGTATGGGATTGGGTTAGCGGGATGGAACTTGACACATTAAGAGGGCACAGCAGCTGGATTACCGCTATAGCATTAACCGCTGGTGGAGACAGAGTAGTTTCTGCGTCGCAAGACGGCATGCTAAAGGTGTGGGACTTACGAGCAAAGGCGGAGCCGCGTATTCCAGCACACGGCGCAGGTGTCAATGCTGTGGTGGTTACCCCGGATGGACGGCGCGCGGTGTCCGTGGGAGGGAGGACACTCAAGGTGTGGGACACCGAGCGGGGTACTGAACTGCACAGTTTGAGCGGGCATCAAGGCGGTATTGGGAATGTAGTGGTGACTGCAGACGGCCTGCGTGCAGTGTCTGTGTCAGAGGACAAGACGCTAAAGGTTTGGAATCTCGAACGCGGAGTGGAACTGCATACTCTCAGGGGGCACAGTTATCAGGTGTATACTGTGGACGTGACACCGAATGGGCGATGGGCAGTGTCCGCGTCACTGGATGACACACTAAAAGTGTGGGATTTGGAGCGCGGCGTCGAACTGCATACCCTGCGAGGGCACGGTGCCCCAGTTATGGCTGTAAAGGTGACGCCCGACGGACGACGGGCAGTATCCGGGTCACAAGACAAGACGCTGAAGGTGTGGGATCTTGAGCGCGGGAAGGAATTGCATGATTTGGGAAGACACAGGGGCTGGATCTGGGTTGTGGCAGTGACACCGGACGGTCGGCGGGCAATATTCGCGTCGGGAGAGCGGGATGACAACAGGAGGATGTGGATCGCCGAACTGGAGATGTGGGACCTGGAGCGCGGGGCTCAATTGCTCATCCTGTCTGGGCATACCATTGCGATAAATGTTGTAGCGATCACACCGAACGGGCAACAAGTAGTGTCTGCAGGAGAGGATAGGTCAGCAAAGGTTTGGGACTTGGAGAGCGGGGTGGAACTGCACACCTTGCGCGGGCACAATGGCCTGGTCAAGGCAGCGGTTGTAACACCGGACGGACGACAAGCGATCTTTGCATCGAAAGACGAGACACTGAAGGTTTGGGATCTGGAATCTGGGCATGTGCAGGCTACCTTTGCCGACGAAGGGGCTCTCTGCACGGTGTCCATATGCCCCGACGGGGTCACACTTGTCGCCGGCGGCAATAC
>CAKZJX010000048.1 GCA_937120535.1 uncultured Anaerolineae bacterium | reverse complement strand
GGTGTGGTTTTGTGTTTTGGCATAAACCAAACTTACACGATCACGCTCTCTTCGTCAACTATTCATGCACCAACGCCGTTACAGTGTACAAATGTCACTTGTATGCGCCTTGTCATCTAAGTATAATAAAATCAGCTTTCTTCTATCCCTCCCCGAAGGCAGGAAAAGGCATTCTCTGTGAACCGCTTGTTTTCGCTTCAAAATGCCCTTCTAGGTATGGAGCAGATAGCGAGAAGCAGCGTTTGCCTACCTGCTCTGACGGAACAGGGGAATAACAACCGCTCCCTTAGAAAGGAGGTGCAAAAGGGAAATCATCTGTCAGAACGAATTGCGCTTGACCTTCTGGTTGCTTCTTCACAAGCTCGTCACCCATCCTGCCCCACCTGTCTCTTGCAGGTGAAAGGCATTAAGCGATTCCATCTAACTAAATTTCATAAGGAAGGAGAGTATCATGAAGACCCTCTCGGCGCTACTATCGGTCCTGTTGGTGCTCGGCATGGCTCTAGCAGCCTGCCAGCCGGCAGCGCCAGCGACCATCAAGATTGGCCTGAATGCAGAATTGACCGGCGGGATTCCTGTAGTTGGCGAATCGTGCAAAAATGCTGCTGAACTGGCCGTGAAAGAGGTGAACGATGCCGGTGGACTAGAGGTGGGCGGCAGAAAATACAAGATTGAGTTGATCGTTGAGGATAACGAAGATAAGGCTGAATCGGCCGCTGCGGTCACTCAGAAGCTGGTGACGGCGGGTGTGTTGGCCATGATCGGCCCGAACGCCAGCCGCAACGCCATTCCGGCGGCAGAAGTGGCCGAATCCAGCAAAATGCCGATGATCAGCCCCTGGTCCACCAATCCCAAGACCACCCTGGATGCCAAGACCGGGCAACCGAAACAGTTTGTTTTCCGCGCCGGCTACATTGATGACTTCCAAGGCCGCGTGTTGGCCAAGTTTGCCATCGAGCAGTTGAAATCCACTCGGCCGGCCGTTCTCTTCGACGTAGCTTCCGAATACAACAAGGGCATTGCTGAATTCTACAAGAAGACCATGGAGGAGAACGGCATCCAAGTGGTCGCCTACGAAACCTACACCACCGGCGATAAGGACTTCTCGGCGCAGCTGACCAAGATCAAAGAAGCCGGCGCCGATAGCCTCTTCCTCCCCAACTACTACAGTGAAGTGCCACTTCAGGTGCAACAGGCGCACAAGATTGGCTTCACCGGCACCATTTTAGGAAGCGATTCGTGGGGCAATCTCGAATTGATTACCCTCTGTGGCCCCGATTGCGAAGGATTGTACTTCACCGCACACTATGCTTCGGACATCGCTACTCCCAAGGCACAAGCCTTCATCAAGGCTTACGAAGCAGCTTACGGCAAGACTCCCGACGACGTGGCCGCTCTGACCTATGACTCGTTTGGGTTGCTCTTCCAGGCCATTCAAGCGGCAGGCCAATTGGATCGCCAGGCAGTGCGTAATGCTTTGGCTGCTATCACAGCTTATGAAGGTGTCACTGGCACCATGCAATTCAAGGGCAGCGGCGATCCCATCAAGAGCGCAGTGATCTTGCAGATCAAGGGCGGTAAGTTCACCTACTTCACCATGGCCAATCCGTAAGGCGGAGAGGTCGCGTTTGCTTGAGGGCGGCTGTTTCTCAAGCAGCCGCCCTCCCCTATCTTAGCGAGGAGCTTCCATGCAGTTTTATATTCAACAAATCCTCAATGCGCTTCAAGTGGGCAGCGTCTACGCTTTGATCGCACTGGGCTATACCATGGTCTATGGCATCTTGACCATGATCAACTTTGCCCACGGCGATATTTTTATGGTCAGCACCTATCTGGCTTTCTTCACGTCCACCTTGCTGCTCAGCATTGCCGCAGGCTTACCTCCCCTGTTCACGTTTGTGTTCACGCTGCTGACCGCCATGTTTGGCACCGCACTCTTGGCTGTCCTCATCGAACGCTTGGCCTATAAGCCTCTGCGCACAGCGCCGCGTATTTCGGCTGTAATCACGGCCTTAGGGGTAGGCTTGTTTTTGGAGAATTTCATGGTGGCGTTCAAGCCAGTCGGGCCGGCGCCGCGCTTTCTCCCACCCTTGATCCCTCAGATCAACTACGATCTGGGCGGAGTCACTGTCTCTACCATCCAAATTGTGATTATCCTGGTTTCGGGGCTTGTCATGTTCCTGCTGGACACCATCGTTCGACGCACCATGGTAGGTATGGCCATGCGGGCTATCTCTTGGGACAAGTTCACCGTGCCTCTGATGGGCGTTCCGGTGGATCGAATCATCTCGCTCACCTTTGCCCTGGGTGCGTCCATCGCTGCCGTCGGCGGAACCCTTTATGGTATGGCTTATACGATCGATCCCTATATGGGCATCCGCATCGGTTGGTGGGCGTTCATCTCGGCAGTGGTAGGCGGGATCGGCAACATTCGCGGCGCCATGCTTGGCGGGTTTATCTTAGGGTTTGTGGAAATCTTCACGCCGGTCTTTTTGCCCTCCACCTATCGCGACTTCATCGCCTTCTCTCTGCTCCTGCTGCTTCTGATCTTCCGCCCCACCGGTATTTTGGGACGGCCGGCCCCACAAAAAGTATAGAGAGGAGACCACAATGATGCATCCCGTGCTAAAGCGCTGGGGGCTGCCCCTCATTCTCATCTTAATATTCCCTCTCACGATCGTTCTACCTGCCACCGGTTTGATCAATCCGTATATTGACCTGGTGCTCAAGTATATCGGCATCAACATTATCCTGACGATCAGCCTAAACCTGGTCAACGGTTATATGGGCGAGTTTTCGGTCGGGCATGCCGGCTTTATGGCCATCGGCGCCTATGTATCCTCCCTGTTGACAGTCTTGGTGTTTCCAGACCAGGCAGGGCCGTTTCTCTTCCCGGTTGCCTTGCTGGCCGGAGGTGCGATCGCCGGCTTGGCCGGCCTGGGAATCGCCATTCCCTCTTTCCGCACCCGAGGAGATTATTTAGCCATCGTCACTCTAGCCTTCAACATGATCATCAAAAGCGTGTTGGAGAATCTGGACATTATCGGTGGACCGCGCGGCTTTTTGGGCATGGATAAACTCACCACGCTGTGGTGGGTGTATCTATGGGTGATCGCGGTCGTTTTTCTGGCACGCAACTTCGTCTTCTCCAACTTTGGGCGCGGTGTGCTCTCGATCCGCGAGGATGAGATCGCCTCAGGATTGGTAGGGGTAAACACCCGTCAAGTAAAAGTGCTGACGTTTGTCTTCTCGGCATTTCTGGCAGGCATTGCCGGCGGATTGTTTGCCCACGAATTGCAGTTTATTAACCCGCGTTCCTTCACCATTCTCAAATCCACTGAAATGTTGGTCATGGTCTACCTGGGGGGCATCGGAAGTTTGGGCGGTTCCATCTTGGGGGCGACGGTGTTCACCTTGATCCTGGAGGGATTGCGCACCGTCTTACAGCAATTGGGCATTTCTCAGGAATGGCGTCTGGTGGTGGCCCCGTTGATGCTTATCTTGTTGATGCTCTTCCGGCCGCGAGGCATCATGGGATTGCGCGAGTTCCCTTTCCTGATGCCAAGGTCGGAACGCCCCGAAGCCTTGTTGGAGCATAAGCGGCGCTTTATCGCAGCACAAGCAGAGAAGGGAGGTGGCTCATGACCTTGCTCCATATCGAACGTCTGACCCATTTCTTTGGCGGTTTGCGGGCCGTCTACGACTTCAATCTGGAGCTGCAGAGCGGGGAATTGGTGGCTATCATCGGTCCCAATGGCGCCGGCAAGACCACCATCTTCAACCTGATCACCGGCGTCTACCGACCGACCGAGGGGCGGATCGTTTTCAAAGGGAAAGATTTAATCGGCCTGTCGCCTCATCAGATTGTCCAAAGCGGCATCGCCCGCACCTTTCAGACCATTCGTCTGTTCAAAGAATTGTCGGTGTTAGACAATGTGCGCATCGCCCATTACGCCCGCGCTGGTTACTCGCCGTGGGATGCGCTATTTCGTCTTTTCCGCTTCACGGCCGAAGAGGATCGTATCCGTCAAGAGGCCTTGGAGTTGTTGAACATCTTCAAGATGGTCCATCTGGCCGATACAATCGCCAAGAACCTGCCCTACGGTCAGCAAAGGCGTTTGGAGATCGCCCGTGCCCTGGCCACCCATCCCGACCTTCTCTTGCTGGATGAGCCGGCCGCCGGCATGAACCCAGCCGAAGTAGAGCAGTTGATGGAAACCATCCTATGGATTCGGCGCGAGTTCCACTTGACGATCCTCTTGATCGAACACCAGATGCGAGTTGTGATGGGGATCGCCGAACGTATTAAAGTCCTAGACTTCGGCCAAACCATAGCCGAAGGCACCCCTCTCGAAATCCAGAACCACCCCCGTGTGATCGAAGCGTATCTCGGCGAGGAGGCGATCCTGTGACGTCCAACAGCGCTTTGCTCTCCATTCAAAATCTGCATGTGGCTTATGGCAACATCCTAGCCTTGCAAGGCATCTCGCTCGATGTGCGCGAAGGCGAGATCGTGACCCTGATCGGCGCCAACGGTGCGGGCAAGTCCACGCTACTGCGTGCCATTTCCGGCCTGGTGCCGATGCGAGAAGGCAGAATTCTGTTTGCCGGGGTGGATTTGCGGTCGGTGCCGGCCCATCAAATCGTTGAGATGGGAATCGCCCACGTGCCAGAAGGACGCGGCATCTTTGCTAATCTCACCGTTTTAGAGAATCTGAAGCTGGCCACCTGGAGCCGCAAAGATCGGGCCAATATTCAAAAAGATTATCGGCGGGTGTTTGAACTGTTCCCGCGCTTAGCCGAACGACAATACCAATTGGCCGGCACGCTCTCCGGCGGGGAACAGCAAATGTTGGCGGTGGCGCGGGCGCTCATGACGCGCGGACGCTTGATGCTATTGGATGAACCGTCGATGGGGTTGGCTCCGGTCTTGGTGCGCGAGATTTTCAACATCCTGGGGGAGATCAACGCGGCCGGCACAACCATCCTGCTGGTGGAGCAAAACGCTCGTCAGGCGCTGAAGGTTGCCCACCGCGGTTACGTGCTCGAAACCGGCCGGATCACCTTGGCTGGGACAGCTCAGGAGCTGAGCGATAATCCCCAGGTCAAGGCTGCTTATCTGGGCGGATAAACCTATCGTTCGTTGAGATAGAGGCGGGGCACGCGGCCGGCGATGCCGCAGGTCACTTCGTAGTTGATGGTCCCCCATCGCCGGCCCAGCTCTTCGGCCGGAAGTCGTTCCTCCCCCTGAGCACCGATCAGGACGACTTCATCGCCGGCCCGGGCCTGGGGCGCCTCGTCCAATTGCACCATGAGCTGATCCATACAGACCCGCCCCACAACCGGCACGCGTCGCCCACCAACCAACACCCAGTTCCTCTCAACCCGACGAAAGCCATCGGCATAGCCTACCGGCACAGTGCCGATTCGCTCCCATCGCGTGGTGACGTAGGTATGACCGTAGCTGATCCCACGGCCAGGCGGCAGTAGCTTGACTTGGCTGAGCACAGCCTTCCAGGTCAAAGCCGGTCGAAACCCCTGGGGAAGAGGACACTCGCCCGAGGGATGTAGGCCGTACATGGCGATCCCCACCCGAATTAAGTCGTAGTGTGCCGAGGGGCGAGTCAGGCCGGCTGCCGAGTTGGCCGCATGCACCCAAGGCGGGCGCAAGCCCTCCCGCTCCAGGGCGCGGAGGACGTCCTCAAAACGCTGCTGCTGCTGATCGGTGGGAAGCGGATCCCGTTCATCGGCTCGGGCGAAGTGCGTGAACAGGCCTTCAAAGATCACGCGTCGGGTGCGCGCGATCCGTCGCGCCAGGTGAGAGGCCGCTTCGGGCTGGATGCCCAGCCGGCTCATGCCGGTATCCACCTTGAGGTGCAGTCGGGCGTCCATTCCTACCCGCTGCGCTGCTGCGACTGCTTGTTCGAGCTGACGTTCGTCCCAAAGGGTCAGAGATATGCCGGCGACTATCGCCTGCTCTAAGCGAGCTGGGGGGGTATAGCCGAGCGTCAGGATCGGCGCGTCTAGGCCGGCCTGACGCAGCAAAAGCGCTTCATCCAGACGCGCCACTCCACACCAGGTCGCACCTGCCTGCAGAGCGGTGCGCGCTACCGGAATGATCCCATGGCCGTAGGCATTGGCCTTAACAACCGCCATGACCTGAGCTTGAGAATGCTCTCGGAACCAACGAATGTTTTGGCGGATAGCGTCTAGGTCAACTTCCGCCCAGGTGGAGTGAAGCAGCGAAGCATCCGACATACTTTACACGGAGGATCAGAAACGGTTTGAGGGCGACTCGCTACTGTGACAGGGGATCCAGACCCAGTCCGATTGTAACGTCACATCACGCTAGCGAGACTTCAAGTTTGTAGAATTATCGGGAAAGGAACCTCAGAGTGGCCTCCGAGGTTCCTTTGTGTTTGCTCGACGGATTTCGGCCGGCCCTAGCCCATCGCTTGAACGCGCCGCTCGCGCTCCATGGCATCCATGACGGCTACCGCCGCAATTTGGACGATGTCGTTCACTTCATCGCCAGTCTGCAAGACGTGCACTGGTGCGCCAATACCCAGCAGGATCGGGCCGATGGCCTTGGCCTTGCCCAGTCGCGCCACCAATTTATAGGCAATATTGGCCGATTCAAGGGAGGGGAAGACCAATACGTTGGCGTCTTTGACGGCGCTAAACGGATAGCGCTCTTCGATGATTTCTGGAACCACCGCTGTATCGGCTTGCATTTCACCGTCCACGATCAGGTCGGGGCGACGGACCTTGGTCATTTCGACCGCTCGGCGAACCTTTTCAGAGAGGGGATGTGGCGTCGAGCCGAAGTTGGAAAACGACAAGAAGGCCACTCGTGGTTCGATTTCCAACTGTTTGGCGAAATCGGCAGCCAGACAGGCGATCTCCACCAGGTCCTCGGCGGTTGGTTCAATGTTCACTGTGGCGTCAGTGAACAGGTATACCCGATCGTCCACGATCATGATGTACACGCCGGCCGCCCGACGCACGCCCGGCGCAGTGTGATGGATGCGCAGGGCTGGACGGATCACATCGGGGTACTCATACGTCAGGCCAGAGATGAAAGCATCGGCATCGCCCATCTTGACCATCATCGAGCCGAAGATATTCGGCTGGCGAACGCGATTGCGAGCAATGGCCAGGGTGACACCCTTGCGGGCGCGCAATTCATGATAGGCGCGGGCGTATTCTTCGATGCAATCGCAGTTGTTCGGGTCCACGATTTTCGGACAGCACGATAGGCCGAGTTCTTCGATGCGCTTTTGGATCACTGCCGGCCGGCCGATTAGGATCGGGGTGGCGATGCGCTCTTCGATCAGTTGATAGGCTGCGCGAATGATCTTGGACTCTTCGCCTTCGGCAAAGGCCACGCGCTTCTTACCGCCACTGGCGCGCGCCTTGTTCTGGAAGAAGTAACGCACCTGCTCGCCCTTGCCCTGGCGATAGGCCAGCTGTTCGCGGTATTCTTCTAGGTCAATCGTCTTGCGGGCCACGCCAGTGTGCATGGCCGCCTCAGCCACGGCCGGCGCTTCCCACAACAGCACGCGCGGGTCAAGGGGCTTGGGAATGATGTAATCGCGACCGAATTTCAGGCTCTCCAAACCGTAGGCGCGCAAGACCGAGTCGGGCACGTCCTCTTTGGCCAGGGCTGCCAACGCCTGCGAAGCGGCCAGCTTCATTTCGTCGTTGATGGCACGCGCCCGCACGTCGAGCGCCCCGCGGAAGATGAATGGAAAGCCCAACACGTTGTTGACCTGGTTGGGATAGTCCGAACGTCCGGTGGCGATGATCACGTCCTTGCGGGCTTCCATGGCGAGTTCAGGTTTGATCTCGGGGTCGGGGTTGGCCATGGCAAAGACGATCGGGTCCTCGGCCATGGTCTTGATCATCTCCGGGGTCAAGACGTTGGCCACCGAGAGGCCATAGAACACATCGGCGCCACGGACGGCGTCAGCCAGGGTGCGGGCGTCAGTCTCCACGGCAAAGCGTCGCTTGTAGGGATTGAGGTCGGCGCGTCCGGTGTGCACTACACCTTTGGAATCGACCAGCATGATGTTCTCACGTTTCACGCCCCATTGCACGGCCAGGTCTGCACACGAGATGGCCGATGCGCCAGCGCCGGAGATGACTAGGCGGATCTCCTCGTGCTTCTTACCCACCAGTTCCAAGGCGTTGGCCAGGCCGGCTGCCGAGATGATCGCTGTGCCATGCTGATCGTCGTGGAATACCGGAATATCGAGCATCTTTTTTAGTTCTTCTTCAATGTAGAAGCATTCAGGCGCCTTGATGTCTTCCAGATTGATTCCACCAAAGGTTGGCGCAATGGCGGCTACAATACGGATGAACTCATCCGGGTCATGGCTATCAACTTCGATGTCAAACACATCAATGTCGGCAAACTTCTTGAACAGCACTGCCTTGCCCTCCATGACCGGTTTGCTGGCCAAGGCGCCGCGATTTCCCAAGCCGAGGATGGCCGTCCCATTTGAGATGACGGCTACCAGGTTGCCTTTTGAAGTGTATTCATAAGCGTTTTCTGGGTCTTTTTCAATCTCCAGCACCGGTTCGGCCACGCCTGGTGAGTAGGCCAGGCTCAAATCGCGCTGGGTATCCATGGGCTTGGTGAGCATAATGGCAAGCTTTCCTGGCCGCCCTTTCAGGCGATGATATTCAAGCGCGTCTTCACGCGTAAACTTAGCCATAGAACCTCCACGGGAATGAAATTGAGAACAGCTATCCTTCTCCACACCACGAAACGCGGAGCCGACGACATTCCTGCCCTCCGCCTATATGCTCAAAAACACCTGTCTCTTGTATTCGTCACAGTATCATTATCGCACAAGAAACCAAAAAACGGATAGTTCTTTTTATCACATGTTTCCAGTAATTTCCTGATCAAAACCTTGACCGATTCTGACCTTTTTAACGTATAATCAAATCCATCAACCTATTCTTTGACCTGCATTCCCCCGCCGCTTCGGTGGCTCGGCGTGCTACTGGTTTTGGAACTACGACATTTGCCCGACAATTTAGAATTTGGTTGTCTGTTTGCCAGAAGCGTATTTTCTGATAAGGAATCAGGTGTTTATCGCTAAAGTTGCTTTCAAGTTGACCTGATCCTGCCGTTTCACCCAGGTGAAACGCTGGGCTGTTGTAGCAATCTCCGACATTGCACAGCCGAGGCCGGCTCGGGCGGCTCGCGGCTGTCTTTTTTATGACAACGATTACGGCGCTTGAAATCCAGAAGAAAAACCCTCGTCGAGTGAACGTCTATCTCGACGGACAATTCGCGTTCAGCCTATCAAGAGCAGTGGCCGCCGGCCTAGAAGTAGGACAAACACTGGACGCTGCCGACATCGAGCGCCTACAACTTCAGGACCTGCGGGCAAAGGCCTGGCAACAAGCCATGCTGCTGTTGAGCTTGCGGGATCGTTCTGAAGCCGAAGTGCGGAACAACCTAGAAAAACACTCCTTCCCGCCGGCAGTCATTCAATCCACTCTCGAACGCTTGAGGGCCGAGGGATTCCTGAACGATCAACGCTTTGCCCAGGAATGGGTTGCCAACCGCACCGAATTCCGTCCACGCAGTCGCCGAGCACTCGCCTTTGAACTGCGCCGCAAGGGGCTCTCCGAGACCGACATCCGATCAGCCACCGAAGCGGTGGACGAAACAACCCTGGCCCAGGTCGCCGCCCAGACCTGGCTGCGCCGCCTGGACCGAAAGAGCGCACGCACTGGACGCGCTTTTTTACAATGGAACGACTTTCGCAAACAACTGGGCGATTTCCTCGCTCGCCGTGGATTCGCCCACAACGTCATTGCGCTGACGGTAAAACGCCTCTGGCTTGAGCGCTATGACTCGAAGACTTCTGAAGACGAGGAAATAAAATGAACTTGTGGCTCACGATTCTAGTTACTCTATTTGCTCTGATCGCCGGTTTAGCGCTAGGTTATCTGCTACACCGCTACCAGATTGAAAAGGCAAAACGCGATCAAGAAGAGATGGCTGCCAACATCTTGAAGGTAGCCAACGAACAAGGGCGCCTGATCGAAGCTCAGGCTCGCGAAAACGCTCTCAAGATCGTCCAAGCCGCCGAACAAGATATCAAAGAGCGACGAGCTGAAAACAGCCGCGAAGCCGAACGCCTGGAGCGACGACGCGCCGAGCTCGAGCAGCGCGCTGAAAAACTGGAGCAGCGTGAACAAGCGCTCAACAAACGTCAATCCTCCATCGACCGCCGAGCAAACGAGATCGAAAAACTCCACGAGCAACAACTAGCTAAACTGGAGCAGATTGCCGGCCTCTCACGAGAAGAAGCCCGCAAAGAACTGCTAGCCGCAGTGGAGAAAGAAGCTCGCGCAGACATGGCTCGCATCTATCGTCAGATCGAGGCCAAAGCCCGTGAGGAGGGCGAACGCCGCGCCCGAAAACTGATTGCTGAAGCGATCCAGCGCGTGGCTTCAGAACACGTGGCCGAAGTCACCACCTCTCGCGTGGATCTGCCCAATGAAGAGATGAAAGGACGAATCGTTGGTCGCAACGGGCGCAACATCAAGGCCTTTGAGCAAGTGGCTGGGGTAGACATGATTGTGGACGACACCCCTGAGTCGGTCACTATTTCCTGCTTCGACTCGGTACGTCGCGAGATCGCTCGTCGTGCCCTAGTGCGCCTCACCCAGGACGGGCGCATTCACCCAACCCACATCGAAAAGGTGATCGAAGACGAGGCCAAGGCCGTGGAAAAATTGATCGTGGAGGCCGGCGAGCAGGCCGCTTACGATGCCAACGTCACCGGCCTGCATCCCGAAATCTTGCGCATGATGGGTCGCTTGAAGTTCCGCACTTCCTACGGCCAGAATCAACTCGCTCATGCAGTCGAGGTGGCTCGACTGGCAGCCATCTTGGCTGCTGAGCTGGGCGCCGACGTTGAAATCGCCAAGCTCGGTGGCTTCCTACACGACATCGGCAAAGCAATGGATCACAACCACGAGGGGACACATGCCATGTTGGGCGCAGAGTTCTGCAAGCGCTACGGCGTCAACCCCAAAGTGGTGAACACCATCGCCTCTCACCACCACGAAGTGGAACAGCAAAGCATCGAAGCCATCATTGTTGAAGCCGCCGACGCCATCTCTGGTGCTCGCCCTGGAGCCCGTCGCGAAGACCTGGAGTCCTATCTCAAGCGCATCAAGAGCCTGGAAGAGCTGGCTAGCTCGTTTAAGGGCGTGCAACAAAGCTTCGCCATCCAAGCCGGGCGCGAAGTACGCATCATCGTCAAACCGGAGGAGATCGACGACCTGGCGGCCAGCCGGCTGGCGCGCGATATTGCCAAGAAGATCGAGGAAAACATGCAATATCCTGGTCAGATCAAGGTGACCGTAGTCCGCGAGACTCGGGCGGTGGATTATGCCAAGTAACAACAGAACGCCACGTCTTAGAAGCCGAACTCCACCGCCGCCTTCAGGAAGAACGCGCCCTGATCACCTTTGGCCAAGCCCTGGCCAAGACGGAGCGCATTAGCCCAGAACTCGTCCTGCAGATCATCGTTGACTCAGTCAATGAACTTATCCCTAAAGCCGATCAGGCGTCATTCACCCGCTCGATGAGGAAGAGGGCGTTCTAATTCTGCGCGCTGTCTCGGGAAGTCAGAGGCAAACTTCGTATCAGATCATCAAAATGGCCCTTGGCGAAGGCGTGGTCAGCAAAGTCATCTAAGAGCGAACGGTGGTAAACGTCCACGACGTGTACATGTCTAAGCCGATCGACATCCGTGAACCCTGGGCACGGGTGAAAGCCTTTCTTCCTTCGCCGCGATGACCTACTCCTACGCGATCTACCTGGAATGTTCCGACTGCAGAAAGCAGTATTCGGTCCATCAGATCCATACCTTCTGCCCGGATTGCCGGGCGGCGCTGCTTACACAGTATGACCTGACCGCTGCCCGGCAGCACGTTGATCGCGAGGCGCTGCGCGCTCGCCCACGTGGGATGTGGCGCTGGCACGACTTCCTCCCCGTCCACGATCCACGCAACGTGGTCACGCTAGGGGAAGGGGATACAGCTATCCTGTCTCTGCCCCGCTTGGGAGCTTCTTTAGGGCTTTCCCGCTTGTTTATCAAGGATGAAAGTAGCAACCCAACCGGCTCGTTCAAAGCGCGCGGCCTCTCGGCTGCTATCTCCAAAGCCCGCGAGCTGGGAATACAGAAAGTGATCATTCCCACCGCCGGCAACGCCGGCGGCGCTCTGGCGGCTTACGCTGCACGCGCCGGTCTGCGTGCCTACATCCTCATGCCCAACGATACGCCTCGGGCAAACATCGAAGAAAGCCGCATGGCCGGAGCCGAAGTCAACCTGATCGATGGGCTGATCAGCGAGGCAGCCGGCATGGCCGGCGAGAAAGCCCGCGCCGAAGGTTGGTTCGATGTCTCCACCTTCAAAGAGCCTTACCGCCTGGAAGGCAAGAAGATCATGGGCTATGAGATTGCCGAATTCTTTGGTTACCATCTGCCCGATGTCATCGTTTACCCTACCGGCGGTGGAACCGGCCTAGTGGGCATATGGAAGGCCGTTCAGGAATTGGCCTGCTTGGGTTGGCTAGAAAGCGAAAAGCGACCGCGCCTGGTAGCCGTTCAGGCCGAGGGATGCGCTCCAATCCCCAAGGCATTTCATGCCGGCGCAGAATTCTGCGACTTTTGGATCAATGCCCAGACTCGGGCTTCTGGTCTGCGCGTCCCGAAAAGTTTCGCCGATCGCTTGATTCTGAGCGCGATCCGTGAAAGCTGCGGCACAGCCATTGCCGTGAGCGATGAAGCGATCTTCGCAGCCCAGCGCGAACTGGCCCGCCAAGAGGGTATCTTTGCCGCCCCTGAAGGCACCGCCACCCTAGCCGGCCTCAAAGAGCTCGTGCGCCAGAAATGGCTTGATCCCGATGAAACCATTCTCCTCCTCAACACCGCCCTAGGGTTGAAATACCTCGATCAACTGGACGAATACTAGGGAGAAAACGGCCTACGCGCTTCCCAAAGAGACCCTCGCTGTTCCTGAATGCGGATGACCGACCTGTTGAAAATCGAACAGATCGGTCATCCGCCGTGGCAGGCAGAACGCTCTCCCTGCGCTAGCCGGCCTATTCCTACCGAACCCGGTATATCACGCTCACCGTTGCCGTGATGGTCATCTGACCGGGCTGAATCGGAACTGCTGCCTGAGCGGACATTCCTGCACCACCTCGGCCAGCTTCCGCATACACATAGGGTGTTGATTCTAGATAGGAAATGGAAAGAATTTCCACCAATTCTACATTGGCCAGACCGGCCAGCTCCTTAGCTTGATCGGTTGCGCTCTTCACAGCGGCGGCGCGCGCTTGCCTCATGGCCTCGCTCTTATCGGCCAAGTCAAATTGGACGCCGGTGATCGTATTTGCGCCGGCAGCAATTGCTGTGTCGAGCAAAGCGCCCAACCGCTCCAGATTACGCACCGTTACATACACTGTATTCTCTACAGCGTAATACCTTTCGCCGGTCGGTGCGCCACTGCTAGGATCATAGCGATCGAGTAACCAAATGCTGAAATTTGCAGTACGAATATCCTTCTCATCCACGCCGGCCTGCTTCAGCGCCGCGATCAGCTGGGTAGCCTGACTATTGTTGGCGGCAACTGCCTCGGTGAGGTTGAGTGCTTCGGTACGCACCCCTATGGAGACATAAGCAAGATCCGGGGTGATATACACTTGACCGGTACCCGTGACGCCTAAGGTACGCTCCATAGGCTGCGCTCCTGAAGTGACAACGGTCGGCGCGCAAGCACCCAACGCCAACACGCTCAGCAAAAGAATAGAAAGGAACAACATTTTGATACGCATCTCTCTCTCCTAATCGATATGTTGATTACCTAATCGCTAAGACGTCAATCAATCCCATAAGGTTCCCCCCAAAGGCTTGCACTTTCCTCGATTTGCTTGTAGAATATCGGCACATTTGTTCTAAACGACTCCCATGCCGATCAACTACCAGGACCTCCATGGACGCATCCGAGAACTCGGGCGGCAAGCTCGCCAACAGCGACACACCCTTGCCGAACGGCGAGCACAGGCGCGCGCTCTACTGCATGCCCATGCAACCGACCAGGAAGGCCTACGCCAGGTCGTTGAGACGGCTCTCCAACTCGATCCTACGTTGCGCTGCGCTGTGCCCCTCGAAGAACCTCTCACCACCTCTCATCCTCTTCCTAAGGGGCCGGCTGTCGCCACGCTCCTGGCCGTGGATGGTTCCCAAATCCCCCCCGATCGACATGCACCCCTCTCCTTCGCCGTGATCAACATCGGCGCCATCTGGATGCATCCGCAATCTGGCCAAGCCCCATCCACCGAAGCCGAGAGCCAACTGATCTATGGGGACGACCTGCTCGAAGAACACACCCTGATCTCCGAAAGCGCCCTCTCCCTAAAGCGCGATCTGCGCGAACGCACCAAACTGGCTGAACTGGCCGAGCGCCTGCAGAAACCACTCATCGCCCTCACCGATGGCCCGATCGAACTGTGGGGAGCCAAGGGCGAAGACGCCCGAGCCTATGCTGAATTCGTGCGAGAACACCTTCATGTCTTGGCGCGCTTGCAGGAGCAAGAGGTCATCCTGGCCGGATACGTAGAAAAACCGTTCGCTAATCTGATGATCCGCCTGTTGGAATTGACCATGGCGCCCCAACCCCTTCGCCGAGAAGATCTCTTGGCCTCCCCCTTGCGCGGGGTGAGCGATCGCTGGCTGTTCGGAGAACCTGGACAACCACTGTTGCGCGCTGGAGAACGCTCCGCTGTGTTTGGCCTGCAATCGGCTTCGTCGAAGAACTATCGCGGGGTGTTCTCCCTACATTTCTTCTACCTGAACGTCGGATTCGATCAGCATCCCTGGCCGGTGCGGGTTGAAGTCCCCCGCTGGGTAGCGGAGGATTCCCGCAAACTCGATCTACTGCATCGAGCTTTAGTGGAACAATGCCGCATGATGGGCAGCCGGCCCTATCCCTACCTGCTCCACCGCGCCCACGAGACGGCACGCGTCTCTGCAGAGGAAAAACGGCAAATCGAAGCCTGGCTGGCGCTCGAACTGCGCCGTCACGACGGGGAAATCGACGACCTCTCCCACAAACAATCTGCCAAGCAATTGGCCGGGCGATCGCGAAACAGGAGCGAGCGATGAGTCAACCCATTCCTATCGGACGATTGTTGCGCGCTGGAACCACCGCCTTTGTCGCCGGTTGCCGCGTGAACCAGGGCGCCCTGCCCTCTTTTGGCGCTCTGCTTCGCATCCCGCTTGAAGAGAGCTATCAGGTGTATGGCCTGATCTACGACATTCACATTGATGACGACGGCCTGGTGCGACAGCTCGTCACTGCTGAAAGCGTGGCCGAGGAGATCGTGCGCGATAACCGCGAGCGGCGTATCGTGCCGGTGGAAATGTCGGTGCTGACCGTAGGCTATGAGCAAAACGGTCGTCTCTATCATCTATTGCCGCCGCGTCCACCGCTCAGCCTGGATATGGTGTACCTGTGCACACCCGAGGAAATTGTGCGCTTTACCGAACGCTTGGGATACGTGCGGCTTCTCCTGCAGGCCTCCCAGATCCCGATCGGAGAAGTGATCGCCGCTCACTTCCTGCAGGTCCAAGCGGCGCATCCCGATCCCCAGTGGCAAGAGCGGGCCATCCACGAGATCATCACCCTGTTGCGCGATGACTACCCGAGACTGATGGCGGTGTTGAGCGCACTGAGTGAAGCGATCCGATAATTCGGAGGACGATGTTCATGCGAACCCAAATTGGCTACTTAGTCGGAGGCGGGCTGAAAGAAAACTTTCGTGTACGGCTAACCGTCTCGCCGCAAGAAGTACAAGAGGGGGCGTTTGTGGTCATTGAGAGTGGGAACTGGCTGTATTACGGCATCGCCACCGACATTTGCCTTGGCGCCACCGATCCGCGCTTCGCCGACGAACAGAGCGCCGACCGTTTCCCCCCTCAAATCGCCCAGGCGTTGCATGGCCAGACGTTGTACGCTGACCTGGAAGTGCTTCCCATCCTGATGCTAGAGATCGGCCCTGAACCCGGCACGGCCGAGTACCGCGCCTGGCGTGAACGCCTTTCCGAGGAGCCGCGTCCTCTGCCGATCAAACACATCCCTCCCCATCATGCTCCAGTGCGCTTGGCCGCTGAAGGGGATGTGTTTGAAATCTTCGGCAAACCGAATGAAACCAACTTCGTGATTGGCTATACCCGCGAGCAAAAGCATCCCGTATGTCTCAATTTAGATCGCTTCGTACAGCGCTCCTCCGGTGTGTTTGGCGCCACCGGCACTGGCAAGTCCTTCCTCACCCGCTTGCTGTTGGCCGGCCTAATAGACCGCAACCAAGTCTCGGTCTTAGTGCTGGACATGCACAACGAATACGGCTACGACGACATCGCCTCCGACACCAAGCAAAACGTCAAGGGGTTGAAGAGTCTGTTCCCTGGGCGCGTGCGCGTAGTGGGCCTGGGCTCCGGCGCAACGATCCGCGGCCAACCTCCCGACTTCAACTTGGAAATCGCCTGGAGCGATCTCCAGCCCTCCGACATCCTCATGCTATCCCGCGAGCTGGATTTGACCGATACGGCTGCTACCGTGTTGGACGCCTTGGTCAAGAGCTTCTCGCTTCATGAGTGGTTTGACCGCTTCACGGCACTGCGTTACGAAGGCTACATCGATGAGCAGGATGAGAAGACTGGCAAGACGCGCCGCGTCCCCCATCCGGAGAGTGTGGAGGCCTGGGCCAGTGAAAACGGAGTGCATCCAGCCGCTGCCAAAGCCCTGCATTCCAAACTGCAACGGCTGCGCAACAAGCCCTATCTGGTAGAGCAGCCGGCTGCCGACAGCGTCAGTCAGATCATCAAAGCCCTGGAAAGCGGCCAGCACATGATCCTCTCCTTCGGCAAACACGAGACCGATCTGGACTACCTATTGGTCTCTAACCTGTTGACGCGCAAGATCCGCCACGCCTGGGAGAAGAAAACCAACGAATTCCGCTCGAGCGGCCCGAACGCGCCAGAGCCGCGCCCCTTGTTGATCGTCGTTGAAGAAGCGCATAAACTGCTCAACCGCGAACTGGCCTCCCAGACCGCATTTGCCACCATCGCCCGCGAGCTGCGCAAGTACTACGTCACCTTGTTGATCGTCGATCAGCGTCCCTCTCAAATTGACGACGAGGTGATGTCACAGTTAGGGACGCGTATCTCCAGCTGGCTAGGCGATGAAGATGACATCCAGGCCGTGCTCTCCGGCTTGGCCGGGCGCCAGGCGCTGCGCGGCATGTTGGCCCGCCTGCAACCCAAAGAAGAAGCGCTGATCATGGGCTGGGGCGTACCCATTCCGCTCCCCATCCGCTCTCGGCGCTATGACGATGCTTTTTGGCGTGAACTGCTCGGCTCCAGCAACAAAAGGAGTTCCTCACACATCATGAAAGAGCTAGGATACTGATAAGCAAAGGCGATTGATGCTCATGCTTCCCCTTCCTCGGCAAGCACATCCTTTTTCATTGCCCCAATTCGTTAACGACATCCCTCCGCCGTCTGTCGATCCCCCTGCCGGCACGGCTGAACGTGTCCATTTGATTGTCCACCCAAACCAAATTTTCAAACACCCCCCAAAAACATTGACACATCTCAAATCTTGCATATAATATCGCCCAACAATTGACCGATTACTGAAAGACGAAGACGAGGACGAGTACGCATCGCACGACAGCACAGAGAGCAGGCGTCTGGTGAAAGTCCTGACTGAAACGGCGATGCAGAATGGACCTCTGAGTTGCAGGGTGAAACCGGCGCCGACGCCGGGAATAGCCCGAGCCGGAATCGCCACCGTTATGCGGCGAAGTCACTCGGTGGTGGAGTGTGACATCAGGCCGATGTGCTATCTGCCCCGGCTGACTACAGAGTGAGGCTGGCCTTCTTTCCCGTTGCTCACCAACGGGTTTTTTTCTTAAGAATTACCAGCCTAAGTTGGGTGGCACCGCGGATTCCAAACGTCCGTCCCAAAAGGATGGACGTTTTTTATTTCGCTCGTGATGTAGTTCTTTCAATAATCGGTTGCCCAATTCCACAGGAAAGGAGGATCGGTATGGACAAGGGAGTAGTAACGCTAAACAATCCTATGCAAGAGGCCGGAGCCATGGCTGTGGAAGATCGCTCCCTGCCGGCTGAGGAAGTGTTGCTGGAACAGCAGGAAGAACAAGACCATGCATCAATCTTTGTGCCATAGAATGTGTCTTTCACGCCATCCCCGTGATAGAGATTGAGAATTTCCACCTAACCCAGAAAGGAGAGTGTCATGTCTGAACAAACCCGTTTCCTCTTGAGCGAAAACGATCTGCCCAAATTTTGGTACAACATCCAAGCTGATAGCCCGGTTCCCCCAGCGCCAGTGCTTCACCCGGCTACCCTAGAGCCGGTCACGCCAGACTTTCTCTCTGTTCTATTCCCGATGGAGTTGATCCTTCAAGAAATTTCCACCGAACGATACATCCCCATCCCCGATGAAGTGCGTGAGATTTACAAGCTCTATCGCCCCACCCCCTTGATCCGGGCTCGCCGCCTGGAAAAGGCGCTGGACACGCCAGCCCACATTTATTACAAATTTGAAGGCGTCTCACCCTCTGGCAGCCACAAACCCAACACTGCCATTCCCCAGGCGTTCTACAACAAGATAGCCGGCACAAAAGCACTCACCACCGAGACCGGGGCCGGCCAATGGGGCTCGGCGCTGGCCATGGCCGGCAATTTCTTCGACATCGCCGTCGAAGTATATATGGTAAAGGTTTCCTACCACCAGAAACCCTATCGTCGCATCCTGATGGAGACATACGGTGCACAGGTGTTTGCCAGCCCGACCGATCGCACAAATTACGGACGATCCATCTTAGCACACGACCCAAACAACCCCGGTTCGCTGGGCATCGCCATCTCGGAGGCAGTGGAAGCGGCAGCTACGTCAAATGGAGCCAAGAAATACAGTCTCGGTTCGGTGTTGAACCACGTCCTGCTCCATCAGACGGTGATCGGCGAGGAGGCGCTCAAGCAGATGGACCTGGCCGGCGAGTATCCCGATGTGGTGATCGGGTGCGTAGGCGGCGGATCCAACTTCGCCGGCTTGGCGTTCCCCTTCTTGCGAGAGAACTTGCGGAACGGCCACCGCACCCGTCTGGTGGCCGTAGAACCGACAGCAGCGCCCTCTCTCACGCAAGGCATATACACCTTCGATTACGGTGATACTGCCCGCATGGCGCCGATCGTCAAGATGCACACCCTTGGACATTCGTTTGTGCCGCCCGAGATCCACGCCGGCGGCCTACGCTACCATGGCATGGCTCCCTCAATCTGCGCCTTATATGATGCGGGCCTGATCGAAGCGGTCGCTGTGCGACAATTGTCCACCTTCGACGCTGCCGTCCAATTCGCCCGCGCCGAGGGCATTGTGCCGGCGCCCGAGTCGGCTCACGCCGTGCGGGTAGCGATCGACGAGGCTTTGGATGCCAAACGGAAAGGGGAGAAGCGGGTGATCCTGTTCAATCTTTCCGGCCATGGCAACTTCGACTTGGCTGCTTACGAGAAGTACCTGCAGGATCAACTCGAAGATTACGACTACCCCGTCGAGGCTGTAGCCGAGGCTATGAAATACCTGCCAAAGGTGCCCTTGACGGCCTAAGGTTGTGCCAAACAGGGCGAGAGCGCAGTGATTCGGGTTCAGCGCTCTCGCCCCCACCCAAGCCGGCCCACCAAGTCGGTCAAAGTCAGATAGCCCGATTCTCCACAGTCTGGAATTAAGATAGCCAGCCCTGGTTGGTCATGAAGATCGAAGCTCGGCCCCGCCCGAGCAACAACCGACGTGAGTAAACCCTTTCATCGAGAGAAGGTGAAGAGGGATCTCTCGCTAGGCTTTCGTGGCGATCACCAACAAGAGAGTCGCCGATTCGGTTTCTAAGAAACGGGATTCGCTCTGAAAACGCGCCTCAGAGAACACGCCAATTAGCTCGCGACCGAGGGAGGATTCTTCGATTCGATCTGGCGTTTGCCCAGTTAGGCGATAAAGCCAGTTCAAGCCAGGATTTCTAGGCCATGCCAGAAGCAGGATCACCAAGCGACCATGGTAACGCAAGACGCGACGGGTTTCCGCTAGCGTGTGTGGAGAGAAGATATACTCGGTTGGAAAAGTGACAACGACAGTATCGAAGCTATGAGAAGCAAACGGAAGCGCCTGAGCCTGCGCGCGCACTAGGTTCGGGCGATGACCAGCTCGGATCAGACGTCGCCGAGCTAAGCGACTCATCTGCAACGACGCATCTAGACCGAAGATCTGGCGAGGATGCTCGGATAAGCCCATCGGCCGGCGGTCCAACAGAGCGCGCTGCAAATGTCCTGGGCCATGACCTAGTTCGAGGACCCGGTTGCCCTCCAGATAAGGAACAACCTGGAGCACCCAATCGTTCCAATGCCCAAACGACACAGCAGCAGCGACTGCATCGTACAAGAAGGCCAACCGATGATAAAGTTGTTCCAGAAAGAACCGACGCAAGCGACGGGGCAGAGGCATGATAAAACAAGGGCTTGACACCTATCAAGCCCTCTGCACAGCTGGCTTGTCGGTTAGAGAGCAACTTCGTCTTCCGAAGATTTCTTTCGGCGAATCGATTCCACCACAGCCTTGCCGCGTTCTCTCACCTCACCGACCACTCCCTCGCCCCGCTCTTTGAGTTCGCGGGCCAGTTCTTCGGCGCGGGCGCGGGCTTCAGCAGCAGCGGCTTCGGCGCGGGCGATCGCTTCCTCGGCCGACACTGTCGCTCGATCGCGCAGCTCAATGCTCTTCTCACGCAGCAGCGCACGCGTCTCCTCCCCTGACTGCGGAGCAAACAAGAGGGATACAATTGCGCCGGTTAGGCCGCCAACGATAAAGCCTACCAGGAAGGCTCCAAATTCATCACGATCAGACATGGCTATCTCCTTATTTACGTTTGAGTCTTATCAATTCTATCACACGTTGCAGGCCGGCCAAGTAGGTGTTGAGTTGGATGACCGGTTGCACAACGTTCTCGCCCAGAAATTCTGCCGTGCCGCGCAGGTGATTGACGGTTTCGTTGGTTGATTTCAGGATCGGGCGCACTTCGTTTTGCAGGAGGTTGATCAAGCTGGCAATCTGTACTATCAACACGATCAGCGCTGCGCCAATCAGGAGCGACTCAAGGGCCAGAACAATGATGAAGACATCGCGGATCTTGCTGACCGTCTCGCCACTGGTCTCGGGGCGCAGCAGGAAGTAGAGCGCCGTTCCCAGCAGGGCCAGGACCACGATGCCGACGATGATGCTCCAGGTGAGAATGGCGCGCTGCTGGCGTTCAACGCTTTGAGAAGTAACGGCTTGGGTGGGTTCAGGAGAAGAGAGAGTTGTCATATGTCAATTATAGCAGGGCTTGTTCAATAGGGAGTGGATAAAAAGGGGATTTTTTCACACCAAGACACAAAGACGCGGGCAGGCTCTGTGGT
>CAKZJX010000047.1 GCA_937120535.1 uncultured Anaerolineae bacterium | reverse complement strand
ACCAAACCAAGCACGACCTGCTCAGCGACTACTTGCGAGCAGAACTTCGCCGGCCGCGCATCCCTGCCTTCAGGCCCGCATAAGCGAAAGTCCTATTAACCACACTTTTACCATATTTAGAAAAATCAGAGAAGGCCGAGCTCCTTGAAATTCGGTGGAAAGGCGTGGTATAATCTCCATGCCCCACCATCTGGGGCAGACAATCGAACGGGGAGCCTGGCGCTACAGGCTGAGAGGAGCGTAGCCGCTCGACCCGCATCACCTGATCTGGGTAATGCCAGCGGAGGGATCTGCATTGGATAAACAACACCATCCTCCGCCGAGGATGGTGTTCGTTTGGTTCGACGCCGGCACCGGTCAACTCTCTGGGCATTCCAGGCGAGGAGAGAGCATGTCGCGCTGCTTGATTTTTGCCAACGGTCACCTGCCCGACCTCCAGGAGGCACATCGTCTTGTCGGTTCCGAGGACGTGGTGATTGCAGCCAATGGGGGAACACGCCACGCCCTGGCGCTTGGCCTGATCCCAAGCGTGATCATCGGCGACTTGGATTCGATCGCCGATGAGCTGCAGACCCTGCAGGCCGGCGGCGCGCAGGTGTTCCAACACCCGCGCGACAAAAACGAAACTGACCTGGAACTCGCCCTGACCTATGCTCTCGAGCAGGGACAAACCGAGATCGTCATCCTGGGAGCCTTGGGGGGCCGTCTGGATCAAACACTCGGCAACTTGGCCTTGCTGGCCGATCCACGCCTGAGCGGGCGGGAAGTCCGTCTGGATGATGGGGTGGAGGAAGTGTTCCTCTGCCGCGCGCATGCCCGGGTCCAGGGGCGAAGCGGGGATCTGGTTTCGTTGATCCCCTGGGGAGGCGAAGTTCACGGGGTCCGAACTGAGGGGTTGCGTTGGCCGCTGTTCGACGAACCGTTGTTCGCCCACAAAACCCGCGGCCTGAGCAACGAGATGACCGCCGAACAGGCCTTGATCTGGGTGCGAAGCGGCACGCTGCTCGTCGTCCATCGGCGCTCTTCCTCGGCTTTCGAGAATCCCCCAAAAGGAGAACAGCCATGAAACACCCGTTGATGTTGATCGTTCTAGCTATCGCTCTGCTGCTTGCTGCGTGTGGAGGGCCCCTTCCCACCGAGCCGGCCACCCCTTCTGCCCCGCCGGTTGAAATCGAAATTGTGACGCCGCCGGCTACGCAGCCGGCCGCCCCCCTCTCCACAGTCGAACCCATCCCGCTCACGGTGATGACCCACGATTCGTTTGCCATCAGCGAGTCGGTGTTGGCCGATTTCGAGCAGGCGCATAACATCAAGGTCACCTTTCTGGCCAGTGGCGATACCGGTTCTGCGCTCAACAAAGCCATCCTGGCCAAAGACGCCCCATTTGCCGATGTGTTCTACGGCGTAGATAATACCTTCCTCTCGCGAGCGCTGGAGGCGGGTATCTTTGAGCCTTATGACTCGCCGGCCCTGGCTGAGATCCTGGCCGAGTTTCGCCTGGATCCGCAAAACCGAGCCTTGCCGGTGGACTACGGCGATGTGTGCATCAACTACGACAAAGCCTTCTTCGCCAAGAATCAGCTGCCGGTCCCTCAAACGCTCGAAGACCTGACAAAGCCTGAATATAAAGGGCTGCTGGTGGTGGAAAACCCGGCCACCTCTTCGCCCGGGCTGGCCTTCTTGATGGCCACCGTAGCGCACTTCGGCGATCCGGGTTATTTGGACTATTGGCGCGCGCTGCGGCAAAACGAGGTGGTGGTGGTGAACGACTGGAACACGGCCTACTACACCAACTTTAGCGGCTCCTCAGGCCGCGGCCCACAACCGATGGTGGTCTCCTACGCCACCAGTCCAGCGGCCGAGGTGATCTTCAGCGAAACACCGCTCGAAGAGGCGCCCACTGCGTCGATCGTGGGGCCGCAGACCTGCTTCCGGCAGATCGAGTTCGTGGGCATCTTGAAGGGAACCCAGCAGCGCGCCGCAGCCGAGCGATGGGTTGATTTCATGCTCAGCCTGCCGTTCCAAGAAGACCTGCCGCTGCAGATGTTCGTCTTGCCGGTGCATCCGATGGCCACCCTGCCCGATGCTTTCTATCAGTACAACGTTTATCCCGACGAGCCGGCCACCCTGCCGCCGGAGGTGATCGCCGCCAATCGGGAACGTTGGATTCAGGAGTGGACCGAGGTCGTTTTGCGGTAAGATCAGGCGGGTGCTTCCTGCATGTCCATTCCTTCCGAAAGGACCGCTGAGGTCGTAGAGCGAGGCAGACGCTCGCTCTACGACCATATTGTAGCGCAACCGCCACGGGCCGGCCACGACGGTCGGCGCCGGCAGTCCGTGCTGTTTTCGCTGTTGGCCCTGATCCCCACCCTGCTGTTTCTCGTCGTATTCTTCTTCTTGCCGTTGGGGCGCATTCTGGCATTGGGGTTGGAGCAAGAGGCGTTTCGCTTAGAGCACGTGCGTCTGCTAGGGCGAGTAGTTGGCTTCACCGTGTTCCAGGCGGCGCTCTCCACCTTGCTCACTTTTCTACTTGGCCTGCCGGCCGCCGCTCTATTTGCTCGCCTGGAATTTCGCGGCAAAACTCTGTTACGGGCCCTGACGGCGGTTCCCTTCCTGCTGCCTACAGTGGTCGTGGCGGCCGGCTTCAACGCCCTGCTCGGGCCGCGCGGGCTGATCTCCCTGCTCAGCCCGTGGCCGATTGTGCTCACCGGCACGTTGACTGCCATTCTGCTAGCCCACGTCTTCTACAACACCACCATCGTCATCCGCATCGTCGGCAACGCCTTGACTCATCTCGATCCGCGCTTGGAACAGGCAGCTCGCACCCTAGGGGCCGACTCGCGGCGAGTCTGGCTCCATCTCATCCTCCCTGTGTTGCGGGTTCCCCTGCTGGCCTCAGGATTGCTGGTCTTCCTGTTCAACTTTACCAGTTTCGGTGTGATCTTGCTGCTGGGCGGGCCGCGCTTCTCCACGCTGGAGACCGAGATTTATTTGCAGACCATGCAATTCCTCAACCTGCCAGCGGCCGCCTTGCTCTCGCTGTTCCAACTACTGTGCACGCTGGCCTTCTCAGTGCTCTACACTCGCTTGGCGGCCCGCTCGTTGGTCCCGACCATGCCCAAACCCTCGGTGGCCCGCCCGCCGCGCCACCGAGGGGAACGGTTGTTTGTTTTCATCATGGTCTTGTTGCTGAGCGTCTTTTTCTTGCTTCCGCTGCTGGCAATTCCGGTGCGTTCCGTCCTGCGGTTAGAAGCCGATATGGGCCAGCGCGGCCAGGTTCGCTACGGCCTGACCGCAGATTACTATCGCGAGCTGTTCGTGAATCGCCGCGGTTCGGTCTTTTACGTCCCGCCGGCCGAGGCGGTGCGTAACTCGCTGGGCTATGCTGGGGCCACGGTGATCCTCTCGCTCATCCTAGGCCTGCCGGCTGCCTCCGTGCTGATTCGCCCCACCCGGGCCGCGCGCCTGATCGATTCGTTGTTGCTCCTTCCCCTGGGTGCGTCGGCGGTGACCCTTGGCCTGGGCTACGTGATCACCTTCAGCCGGCCGCTCTGGCCGGGTCAAGAAGCGTTTCTGACCTCGCCCCTGATCCTGCCCTTGGCCCACACCGTGATCGCCCTGCCGTTCGTCATCCGCACCCTGGAGCCGGCCCTGGCCTCCATCCCTGAACGCTTGCGCCAGGCGGCGGCCGCCCTCGGCGCCTCACCCTTCCGCGTCTGGCGGACGGTAGACTGGCCGATCGTCTCGCGCGCCATTCTGAGTTCGGCGTCGTTCGCCTTCACCGTCTCGCTGGGCGAATTTGGCGCGGCTTCGCTCCTGGCCCGCCCCGACTTTCCTACCCTGCCGGTGGCCATCGCTCGTTTCCTCTCCCAACCCGGTGGCCTAAACTACGGCCAGGCCATGGCCATGTCCACCATCCTGATGGGCGTGGCCTTGGTGGGCATCGTGCTGCTGGAACGGATACGACTGGCCGGAATCGGCGAGTTCTAAAGGCAACGCTATGTTGACCGTCCAGCGCGTCTCCAAAACCTATGATGGCCGGCCTCTGCTGCAGCACATTTCCTTCACCGTTGGCTCCGGAGAGACGGTGTGCCTGCTGGGACCTTCGGGAAGCGGCAAATCCACCCTGCTGCGGATCATCGGCGGCCTGGAAGCGCCCGAAGCGGGTGCCGTCCTGTGGAACGGCGTGGACCTGACCTCTATCCCGCCTCATGCCCGAGACTTCGGCTTGGTCTTTCAGGACTATGCGCTCTTCCCCCACCTCAACGTGTTCGAGAACGTGGCCTTTGGCCTACGAATGCGCCGCAACCGATGGCCGGCCTCCTCCGCTTCGGCCTTTGAGGCCGCCCTGCGCGCCCGCGTGAACCAGGTGTTAGCGCTGGTCAACCTGCGCGGCTTTGAAACCCGCAAGGTGACCGATCTCTCCGGCGGCGAGCAACAACGGGTAGCCCTGGCGCGCGCCCTAGCGCCCTCGCCCCGGCTGCTGATGTTCGATGAGCCGCTCGGCGCTCTGGATCGTTCGTTGAAGGAGGAATTGCTTCACGAGCTGCGCACCATCTTGCACCGCACGCGCATCCCGGCCATCTACGTCACCCACGATCAGGAGGAGGCTTTCGCCATCGCCGATCGGGTGTTGATCCTGCACGAGGGGCATATCGTTCGGGAGGGCAGCCCGGCCGAGGTCTGGCATGACCCGAGGTCGCCCTGGGTGGCGCGATTCTTGGGAGCGGGAAACGTGATCGAGGGGACGATGAACGGTCGGGGGCAGGTGGAGACCGAATTCGGCCTCTTCCCCGCTCAGTGCCGGCACCATCACGCCGTCGGCGAGCGCGTGGCGTTGTTGTTCCGCCAAGAGAACAAACGCGGCTATCCCCTGCGCTTGAAGATGACTGTGGAAGATGTGCTCTTCCGCCGCGAAGGGTACGAACTCCACCTGGACAAAGGATGGATTGTGCGACACCCGGAACCGGCCCAGCCTGGTCAAACGATTTCGCTGATCTTCTATGTGGAGTGTCTAGGCCGTGTCTGAACGCGTGGTGGTGGATAAGCTCGACCTGCAGGGCCGGCTGCTCTGGCGCTACGAGGGGAAGATGATTGCCCGCGGCGACAATTGGCTAACGCTGGAGGCCTTCTTCGACCGCCAGGACATGCCGTTTGAGGGGATCGTGCTGAAACAGGGCGACCGCTTTGTGGAAACGTATTTTAGCGATCGCTGGTACAACATCTTCGAGATTTACGACTGCGACGACGCCTCTCTAAAAGGGTGGTATTGCAACATCGGCCGGCCAGCACGCTTCTTGCCTGGTCGGGTGGAATACGTGGATTTGTTCCTCGATCTCTGGATCACCGCTGACGGACGGCAAGTAGTGCTCGACGAGGATGAGTTCCTCGCCGCCGATCTCGACGAGGAGACCCGGCGCTCCGCCCAACAGGCGCTCGCCGACTTACAACGCTCCTTTGCGCCGATCAAGCGCTCAAACAATGCCAATGACGAAGATCAATAGGGTGATGGCACCGTCAAAGCTTCTAGGATGGCCTCGAGGATCTGATCGCCAAAGTTCCAGGCCAACACGCCGAAAACCACGCAACAACAGCACAAGACGATCAGGACAATCACCACGATCCACCAGAGGTTGATCTTCTTCGGCGGGGCTTCAGAGGGGGGAGGCGAGGAAAAGGATGGTGTCATCGGTTCTCCTTGGGATGGCTGAGGGAAAGGTTGACGCTGCTCTCCCGAATCGGACAAGCGGGTTACGTCGTCGTTCATGGCAAACCTTCACGAGAATAAGGTAGGACTTTCGCTTATGCGGGCCTGAAGGCAGGGATGTGCGGCCGGCGAAGTTCTGCTCGCAAGTAGTCGCTGAGCAGGTCGCGCTTGGTTTGGTACAGTGTCTTGCCGAATTCCTTGGCCTTGACTTTGAGTGAGAGCCAGGCATGGTAACAACAAGCCATGTGGTTGCGTTGCGAACGTCCCTTGCGACATTGGCATTTTTCCATTCCGGTCCACTGCTTGAGGCCGCGATGCAGTTCTTCGACTTGCCAACGCACGTCGCTCGCTGCTTGAGCGGCCTGCGCCGTCAGGGTCTCATCCGGGCAATGGGTAATCACCCAGTCCATGTTGCCGTCTGTAGCAACCACCTTGAAAGGCGCTTTTTTCC
>CAKZJX010000046.1 GCA_937120535.1 uncultured Anaerolineae bacterium | reverse complement strand
TTCACAATCCCAAGTTTCTACCAGAAGGCGGTTTTGCTCAAGGGCAGAACCACCCCAATTTTGTCTAAACTCGAGATCATAAGATTGTATGTCAACTACTCCACAGATGGATACCCCCTCACCGATCATTCGTCGGCAGACGCGCGCCCGGCCACGTTGGTCAATTACACACTGGCTCATCGGGCGGCCCCTTCCTACAGCAGATGCTCCTCACCAGACGATTGGAAAGGCAGTTGGTTTGGCTGTATTTGCTTCAGATGCGCTTTCCTCGACAGCCTATGCCTCCCAAGAGATCCTGTTCATCTTAGCAGCGGCAGGAACGGCTGCCTTTGGGTTGGTCTTCCCGATCTCGCTGGTGATCGTGATCTTGCTGATCATTGTCACGATCTCGTATGAGCAGACCATTCACGCCTATCCAGACGGTGGTGGCGCCTATATTGTAGCGCGAGATAATTTAGGAGAAACGATGGGGTTGATGGCCGCATCGGCCCTATTGACCGATTACATTTTGACGGTAGCGGTTTCTATAGCGGCGGGTGCAGCTCAGATTGTGTCAGCGTATCCCGAGTTGTTCCCCTATCGGGTCCATCTATCGGTAGGCCTGATCCTGTTCGTGATGTTGGTCAATTTACGTGGTGTTAGAGAGTCTGGCATTGCGTTTTCTATTCCTACCTACTTCTTTGTTGCGATGATGTTCTCTACGGTAGGAGTAGGTCTGTTCCGCTATTTCATAGGGACTTTGGGCATAGTGACTAATCCGCCCCCCTTAGAAATTCACGGGGAGTTGGTAGCTATTACACCATTCCTCATCCTACATGCTTTTTCGAGCGGTACAGCGGCGTTGACGGGAATTGAGGCTATTTCCAATGGGATCACCGCCTTCAAGGAGCCGCGCAGCCACAACGCTGGGATCACATTGATCTGGATGGCTGGTATTCTAGCGTCTTTGTTCTTGGGAATCTCGTTCTTAGCGCGCGAGATTCAAGCGATTCCCTCAGAAAAGGTAACGGTGATCTCTCAACTGGCAGAGACGGTGTTTGATGGACGGGGAGTGATGTATATGCTGGTTATTACTGCGACCACCGTCATTCTGATTATGGCTGCCAACACAGCCTTCGCCGATTTCCCGCGGTTAAGCGCTTTGGTGGCTAAAGACGGTTTCTTGCCGCGCCAACTGACCTATCGCGGTTCGCGTTTGGTGTATTCGTATGGGATTGTGGCTTTGGCGTTGATTGCTTCGCTGCTGATTGTGGTCTTTAATGCCAGTGTGACCCGCCTGATCCCGTTGTATGCAATCGGGGTTTTTCTCTCGTTCACGCTTTCTCAGAGCGGCATGTCTCGACGCTGGTGGAAGATTGGTCATGTGCAGGCCGGCCAGGAAGTCCAGGAGCGTGGTTCTGTGCTCCGCTATCAGCCGGGTTGGCAGCTCAAAATGTTGATCAACGGATTTGGCGCAATATGCACGTTCGTCGTGATGATCGTCTTTGCGGTGACCAAGTTTAGCGACGGCGCATGGATTGTGCTGTTCCTGATGCCGACGTTGATGGTTCTTTTCCGATCCATTCATCGGCATTATCGGTTGGTGGCCAGCAAGTTATCTCTGGAAAATTTCATTGGGCTGCCGCCTCATGCGCCGCGTCATCGAGTGATCTTGTTGGTGAGTGGTGTGCATCAGGGATCTCTGCTAGCGTTGCGTTATGCGCGTATGTTGTCGGACGATGTAACAGCGGTGCATGTAGTAATTGATCCCGTAGAGGGAGAAAAGCTCCAGAAGAGATGGGAAAAATGGGGAGATGGGGTTCGGTTGGTGCTGTTGGATTCGCCATATCGCCAGCTTTTGGAGCCGTTGTTGGAGTATTTGCAAGAACTAAGTCGATTACGTCAACCAAACGAAGTAATTACGGTGGTTGTTCCACAATTTGTAGCCCTTAAACCTTGGGAGCGCATTTTGCATACTCAGACGGCTGCGATTTTGCGAGAGGAGTTGCTGACCACACCTGGAATCGTCGTTACCGATGTTCCGTATCTAATTTTCGATGTCGAGGAGAAAGAAGAATGAATTTCATCATCGTTGGTTGTGGCCGGCTGGGATCTGAATTGGCGCGTCGGCTTAATCAGAGTGGCCATACGGTTGTAGTAGTAGACCAAAATAAGGCGGCCTTTGAGCGACTGTCAGCGGATTTCCGAGGGCGCACTGTGCACGGCGAAGCGCTCTCCGAAAAGGTGTTGGAACGAGCTGGAATTAAAGAAGCCGACGGCTTGGCGGCTGTGACCAACTCCGATACCCTGAATGCCGTGGTAGCTCATGCCGCTCGGGTCATCTATCAAGTTCCTGTGGTGGTTTGTCGAAATTACGATCCGCGCCGTCGTCCCTTGCTGGAAGCGTTTGGTTTTTATGTGGTTAGCTCAACGGCATGGGGAGCGCAACGCATCGAAGAATTGCTGATCGGCATAACGTCGCGCGCTGTCTTTTCAGCGGGGAATGGGGAGGTGGAAGTGTATGAGTTGGTCCTTCCTCCCGAATGGCACGGATGCACCTGGGCCGATCTGTGTTCCGGTAATCTGGGCACCTTGCCGGTCGCTGTGACGCGCGCCGGCCGAGCGATGATCGTTACCCCCGATCTAAAATTTGAAGCAGGCGATCTCTTGAACGTCAGCGCGACATTTGAGGGGATTAAGATCTTGCGTGCTCAGTTGGAAAGCAGAAAGGAGTAAAGGAAATGTTCGTAATCGTGGCTGGCGGAGGGCGCACTGGCGCTCAGTTGGCCTATTTGTTGGTGGCTGAAGGGTATAAGGTGCGCCTGGTGGAGAGTCGTCGTGAACGGCTGGAACAGCTTCACAAGGAATTGCCTACCGAGGTGATTTACGAGGGGGATCCAACCAATCCAGAAGTTCTGGAACAGGCCGGCATTCGACAGGCTCATGCCTTGGCGGCGTGCATGAAGGACGATGAAGACAACCTGGCGCTGTGCTTTATGGCGCGCAAACTGTTCGGCGTGCCGCGTACCATTGCACGGATCAACAATCCACGAAACGAATGGCTGTTCAACGAGAAGTTCCACGTGGACGTGGCTCTCAATCAGTCCAACGTATTGGCCAGCCTGATTCGAGAAGAGATGTCTCTCGGCGATATGATGACGCTGCTCAAGCTCCGCCGAGGTCGCTATTCGCTTGTGGAAGAGAAAGTGGAAAAAGGCGCCAAGGCGATCGGTGTACCGATCAAAGATTTAGGCTTGCCTGAGGAATGCGTAATTGCCGCTATCATTCGCAATGGACACGTGATGCTGCCGCGCGGATCTACGGCATTTCAGGAATGGGATGAGGTGTTGGCCATCACCACTCCCGATGGGGCGCGCCTGCTGGCTCAGCTGCTTGCTGCCGAGACCCATCCACAGCGAGATGAGGAGAAGCGTTAGTTGCCTTGCAAAATTGATACAATTTGGAGGCTTTGGTGCATAAATCGATGAACAGGCGCAATGCGCCCGTTGCTCTTGGGAACGGTCAGGCAGCCTCTCCGGAA